>CAYZAD010000064.1:0-13834 GCA_964476315.1 uncultured Rhodobacterales bacterium | reverse complement strand
CAGGTCGGCACCGCCGAAGACATCGTGATGCACCCCGCAGACGATTACGTGGCCGATTTCGTCGCCGGAATTTCACGCCTCAAGGTCGTGCATGCCCATGCGGTGATGCAGCCCATCGACGCCCATATCGCTGCCCATGGGCCGATTGCTGCGGATGCGCCACGGGTCGGACCGCAGGAAACGCTCAGCACATTGATCAATCTCGCCATCGACAGCGACAGCGCCGTTCTCGTGCAGGAGAACAGTCAGGATGTTGGCGTCATCACCCGCAAGGACCTGCTGCGCACCGTGATCGAGGGAACGGAAGTGTCATGAACAAGCAAGACATCAATCCTCTTGAAGACACCGAAAGCGAAGCCGCACTGGCCTATGCCGAAGAGCGCCGCGAGAACATCCGCACCTTCGTGCGCACCAACCCGGATTACTACATCCGCAACTTTGACAAGATCGGCGCGTCGTCCCGGTTCACGCCGACCTTCAACCTGATGGCGGGTCTTTTTGGCCCGATCTGGTTCGGTGCGCGGGGGCTGTGGTCCTGGGCGCTGCCCTTCCTGATCCTCGAAGCCCTGGCCTTCGTGCAGATCGCACGCGGATTGTTCGGGGATCTGGCCGCCGATGCCATGGCGCGGATTGCCTCCATCGAAGGCACGCTGGAACTGCGTCGCCAGCAATTGGCCGCTGCCATTGAAAACAACTCCGACCGGATCGACGCATTCAGGCGCACCGTTGAATCGCTCGAAGCGAATATCGGTGGCATCCGGGCAGAGGCCGAAGCGCTGGCGGCCGAAGGACCGACCATCGCCCTGACGGGTTTGGGCCTTTTGATCCTCGTCAAAGCAATCCAGGCCATCGTCGCCAATTGGGCACTCGAGGCCCGGTTTTCGGATTGGTTGTCGGATCGCACCATCCGGTCTGGCCTGCCACCGCAACACATCGTGCTCAGCGCGCTTTTCATGGTGGTCATCCTTGCCACGGCCATGGTGCATTACAGCTTTCCCGGTCGGTTCACACTGCTCAGTACCTTTCCGACCGACCCGGACATCCGCCTGACAGGCATTTCGTGGGTGGAGAACTTCATCGCATGGTGCGTCCGTAATTCGGAGGCCTTCTTTGATGGCCTGACGTTCGGAATTCGGGCCTTGCTCGATTCGCTTGAAATCATCCTTGTCCAAACGCCATGGATCGTCATTGCGAGCCTCATCGTCCTGCTCACATGGCTTACGGCGGGCTTGCGCACCGCGATCTATTCCGGTGCATTCCTTGCCTATATGGGCCTGCTGGGCTTTTGGGAGGCGGCGATGACCACGCTGGCCCTGCTGGGGACAGCGGCGCTTTTGTCCATCGTCATCGGCATCCCGCTGGGCATGTTTGCCGCCCGGCGCCCACGGTTTTACGCCTTCATCCAGCCGATCATGGACTTCATGCAGACCATGCCCGCCTTCGTGTTCATGGTTCCGGTCATCGCGTTCTTCGGCGTCGGCAAACCGGCGGCTGTCATCGTCACCATGATCTTTGGCGGCACACCCGTGGTACGTCTGACCGTTCTGGGCTTGCGCGGTGTCCCTGAAAGCGTGCGCGAGGCGGCAATCAGTTTCGGTGCCAACAAGTGGTATCTGCTGACCAAGGTGGACCTGCCGCTGGCCAGCCCGTCGATCCGCGCCGGAATCAACCAGACCATCATGCTGTCGCTGGCGATGGTGGTGGTCGCGTCGCTCATCGGGGCCAAGGGGCTGGGCGAGGACGTGCTTGAGGCGCTGCAATACGCCAACGTGGGGCAGGGCATCCTTGCCGGGTTCTCGATCCTCTTCTGTGCGATGATCCTAGACCGCATCGTCCAGGGCGCGCGCAAGTGATCCCACTTGTCCTGGTTCACGGCTTCATGGGAGGCAGCGATCAATGGGCCGATCAGCGGGAGTTGGCGCAGGCACGCGATCTGATTTGCGTGGATTTGCCCGGCTTCGGGCGCAATGCGCATCTGCCACCGATTGACCGCATTGATGGGTTCGCTGAATGGGTTCTGGCCGAACTGCGCCGCCAAGGCGTCGAACGCTTCGATCTTCTGGGCCACTCGATGGGGGGGATGATCGTACAGGACATGGTGCGGCAGGCCCCGTCGCGGATAAACCGTCTGATCCTCTATGGTACGGGGCCAGTCGGTGTTCTGCCCGGTCGCTTTGAAACCATCGAAACGTCGATCAGACGGGCAGAGGAGGATGGTGCCAAACCGACCGCGCGTCGTATCTCGGCCACGTGGTTCCTGCACAGGGACAAGGCCGCCGGGTACCCAGCCTGCGCCGCGATTGCGGAAAAAAGCGCGCTCAACGCCATCCAGGCTGGTTTGCACGCCATGCAGGGCTGGTCAGGGGAAGCGCATCTGCCAGACATCACCGCGCAGACGCTGGTGATCTGGGGCGCGCATGACCGGACATATCCGTGGTCACAAGCCGAGGCGCTGTGGCGCCGCATCCCGAACAGCGACCTTGCCGTCGTGCCCCGCTGCGCCCACGCGGTGCATGCGGAACGGCCGAGGATTTTCAATCTCCTCGTGGCCGAATTTCTGGAGGATGGCTGACAGGTTTGCCCCGGGATTGCTGTTTTCCATTCGGCGCGTGGCGCGATATGCCTGACATACCGCTAAACCGCATGAAGACTGTGATGGCAGACCTGACGCTGACACCCTTGACGGCAACCCTGATCTTTACGTTGGCCTGCCTGAGCGGTCACCGCTACCGGCGGGTGTGGAAAGCCGAAGGACCACGCTGGCAGCTTTGGCTATACGGGCTGATCGCCGCGTTCGGGCTGATGATCCTTGGCTTTGTGCCGATCAGGGTTGACGGCTAACCCACGATCAACTGCTTGAGTTGCAGCGCCTCGTGTTCAAGCTCTGTCAAACGATAGGTGATCACGTCGCCAATGGTCAGCATACCGACCAGCTTGCCCGATTCCATCACGGGCATATGGCGGAAACGCCCCGCTGTCATGCGTTTGAGAACCGAAACCAATGGATCGGCCCCGGTGCAGGTTTCGACCTTTTTCGTCATCACATCGCCAACAAGCTGCGGCAAGGTCTGCCCCGGCGTGTCCGCCAGTTTCCGGACGATGTCGCGTTCTGACAGGATGCCGACAAGGTCTCCGGACTCATTGGTGACAAGCAGTGCGCCGACACCCCGGTCGCGCAGCAGTGTCACGGCGGCCCCAAGGGTTTCCTCGGGCTGGATCGAAAAGACGGCGTGTCCTTTGCCACTCAGAACCTGCGATACCGTCGCGACGGCAGAGCTGAGATTCGAAGACTGGCTTTGGCTATGCGTGCGCGTCGTTTCGTGGTCTTTGCGCATCGGGGCTTGATAGGTTGCTGGCATGGGGAACGCGCCTCCCAAACGTCGTTCAAGAATTCATGTCCCGTCAGCATACCTCACTTTTTGCCAATAATGGAAAAAATCCGCCACAGCGCTTTGGGCGGTGACACAGGTCTTTGCGGAACAGTGACGTGCTCTGCGCTTGGTGCTTGGGAATCTTGAGGCGTCAGCCGCGTTCGAGATGGGCTTTTTCCAGCATGCGTTTGGCGCGCGGGCACTGCAACCGGTCGCGCAACGGGCTGTTCGGATCGATTTCCTTGTTGCACACGAGGCACTGATCCGCGTCGCCGATGGCGTTCAGCCCCCCACAGCTCCCCTTGATCCGTCGGCCCATCAGGATGACGCCAAGCGCCATCCCAAGCATGATGATCAGAAGCAAAAAGAACGTAAGGAAGAACGTCGCCATTTCTGTCGCGTCTTTCTGTGTGCCTAGGTTGTCAGAGCCTTGAACCTCGAACTGGTCTTCATCTTGAACCTGAGGTCTGTCGCGTCTGCATCGCGTTCCACGAATAGCACGGCAAGATCTTGCGCCTCTGCGATCTCAAGCCCCCGATCATGACCCAATATAAGCATTGCCGTCGCCCATGCATCAGCCAACATCGCATTTTCTGCAATCACCGTGGCAGACGCGGTCTTGTGCGTGATGGGACGACCGGTCGTCGGGTCGATCACATGCGAATAGCGCTGACCGTCCACTTCGAAATAATTCCGGTAGTCGCCAGAAGAGGCGAGGCCCACGTTGGAGATGCCGACGACATCCAGCACACCACGGTCGTGTGCATTGGGTGTTTCCACACCAATCTGCCACGGCAGGCCGTTCGGATTGACGCCCGAGGCGTAGAGGTCCCCGCCGATTTCGACCATGTAATCGGTGATTCCCAGCGCTTCGAGAGCGCGCCCAATGTGATCTGCGCCGTAACCCTTGCCAATCGCGGCCAGGTAAACCTGTGCGTCGCCCTGCTGTTTGCGCAGCGATCCCGCGCCAACGCCCAGCGTATTGCCGTGCCCGGAACGCGCCTGCGCTGCCAGGATCTGGTCCTCGCTGGGAAGCGATTGCGCACCCGGTGCGCCAAATCCCCAGAGTTCGATCAACGGACCCATGGTGGTATCGAACGTCCCTTCGCTGGCGATATGCACCTGTTCTGCGGCGTCCATGACCTGAGCCAGCTCTGGCGACAGCCGGACCGGGTCCATCTTCTGCTGCGCGTTGAAACGAGAGATTTCAGACCCCGCATCCCAGTTCGACATGCTGTTGTTGACAACAGCCAGAGCGCTTTCGATAGCCGCCTTCGCCTCGGCCTCCGAAACCGACGCGGTGCCTTCGATGGCCACCACGTTATAGCGCGTGCCCATGGTGAAACCGGTCAGTTCAAGAACGGAGGCACCCGGTTTGCACGCCGCAAGCGCCAGCGGCATGAGCATGAAGGTGCGGCGGGAAAACTGGATCGGGTCAGGCACGACAATACCTCTTTGGGTCAGCGGTCGGGGGCTAGTTTTATTATGCGGCTTTTCAAGGACAATAGCCGTGTTTTCAACAAAAATGCATTGGCTGCGGCAAATCGTAACTTTCGCATGACAGTGCCGCGATGCATAAGCTCGCAAAAAAACCTACGGAAGGGACGTGCCGTGAAGCGTTTTTCGCTGCGCAAAGGCCTGAATATACCGATCTCTGGCGCGCCCAGACCCGAGGTCGTCGACGGCGCGGATGTGCGTGCGGTCGCCATTCTTGGCGACGATTACATCGGGTTGAAGCCGCGGATCGTCGTCTCCGAAGGGGATGAAGTGGGGGCGGGATCGCCCATCATGTTCGACAAGGACCTGCCCGAAGCGCAGATGGTCTCCCCGGTATCCGGTGTCGTGAAGGCCATCAATCGCGGGGCGCGCCGCAAGCTGATCAGTATTGAAATCACGGCGAAACCCGGGACCGACCCGGTCGATTTTTCGTCTGTCGGAGACGCAGAGTCGCGCCAGGGTTTGACGGAAAAACTTTGTGCGGCAGGGCTTTGGACATCGTTCAGAACGCGCCCTTATTCAAAAGTTCCGGGCTACGGAACGGCCCCTCTGGCCATCTATGTGACCGCCATGGACACAGAGCCACTGTCGCCCGATCCGTCGATTGCGATTCTTGAAAACCGGGATGCGTTTGTGCGGGGCCTTGAGGCGATCACGCTCTTGAGCGATGGCAAGACCTACCTGTGCCAGGCGGATGGCGAGGCGCTGCCCGGGGCCGATTTGCCCGGGATCGAGGCCGTTGCCTTCTCGGGGCCGCATCCCGCCGGTCTTGCCGGAACGCATATCCACTTCCTTGAGCCGCCCGTTGGAGAACAGGTGGTTTGGACCATCGGTTACCAGGATGTGATCGTGATTGGCCGGCTTTTGCTGACCGGGCGGTACGATGCATCCTGCATCGTGTCCCTTGCCGGACCGCAATGCAGGGATCCGCGGCTGGTGCGCACTGTGCAGGGGGCGTCGCTGGTCGATCTGGTCGAAGCCGATCTTCCCGAAGAAACGCCGGTACGCATCATTTCCGGCTCCGTCCTCAGCGGGCGCGCGGGCAGTGGCGTCAATGCGTATCTGGGCCGCTATGCCCGCCAGATCACGCTGATCGAAGAAGACCGCAAGCAGATCCCGATGGGCTGGATCCGGCCCATGGTGTCCAAATACGCGGTGCAACCCGTGCTGGGCTCGGCGCTGGCGCAGCGTGAATTTCCCCTGACCTCAAACCTGAATGGCGGGCGACGGGCGATGGTGCCGCTGGGCACATTCGAAACGCTCATGCCGCAGGATTACCTGCCGACCCAGCTTCTGCGCGCGCTTCTCGTGATGGACACCGACCAGGCGCAGGCGCTGGGCGCGCTGGAGCTGGACGAAGAAGACCTGGGTCTCGTGGGCTTTGCCTGCCCTGCCAAGTACGAATACGGGCTCGCGCTGCGCGATTGCCTCACCAAAATCGAGAAGGAGGGGTGATCCGTGGGTTTGCGTAGCTTCTTTGACTCTGTCGAGCCGCATTTCGAGAAAGGCGGCAAATGGGAAAAGTACTTCCCCATCTACGAGATGGTGGAAAGCTTTCTTTATACGCCGAAAACGGTCACGACCGTCGCGCCGCATGCACGATCCTACATCGATATGAAGCGGATCATGACCTATGTCGTGATCGCGACGATCCCGTGCATTCTGATGGCGCTTTACAATACCGGCTATCACACCAATCTCGCGATTGCCGAATTCGGTGCATCGGGTTGGCGCGCCTGGATCATCGAAACGCTTGGCATCGGCTTCAACGCGGCAAATCCGATCGCGAACATGCTGCACGGTCTGCTGTATTTCCTGCCGATCTACATCACGACCCTGGTCGCAGGCGGCCTGTTCGAGGTGATTTTTGCAACCATCCGCAAGCACGAGGTCAACGAAGGTTTCCTTGTCACGTCAATGCTCTACACCCTGATCCTGCCCGCCACGACGCCGCTTTGGCAGGTGGCGCTGGGCATCATCTTCGGGGTTGTCATCGGCAAGGAAGTGTTCGGCGGGACCGGCAAGAACTTCCTCAACCCCGCGCTCACGGGACGTGCATTCCTTTATTTCGCTTACCCGGCGCAAATGTCCGGCGACAGTGTCTGGGTGCCTGTTGACGGGTATACCGGGGCCACCGCGCTGGCCGTTTCCGCCTCCGACGGGTTTCAGGAACTGGCCGCGCGCGGCATGACATGGTGGGACAGCTTTATCGGTGTCATTCCGGGATCGCTGGGGGAAACATCCACGCTGGCGGCTCTGGTCGGCCTTGCCTTCCTCTTGGCCACGCGCATCGCCAACTACCGGATGGTTGTCGGGTGCCTTGGTGGGATGATCGCGTTCTCGCTGCTGCTCAACGTGATCGGTTCGGACACCAACCCGATGTTCGCAATGCCGTGGTACTGGCACCTTGTCCTTGGCGGGTATGCTTTCGGGCTTGTCTTCATGGTGACAGAGCCCGTGTCCGGCGCGCACACCAATATGGGGCGCTATATCTACGGCGCGCTGATCGGTTTCATGGTTGTGATGATCCGCGTCATTAACCCCGCTTTCCCGGAAGGGATGATGCTTGCTATCCTTTTCGGCAACGTCTTTGCGCCGTTGATCGACCATTTCGTGGTGCAGGCCAACATCAAACGAAGGGCAAGACGACATGCCTGACGATCAGAACCAGAACGCCCCGCAAGGGGTCATCAAACGCTTCCTCGCGTTGCCACCGGATTCGGTTCCGAAAACGATCTTCGTTGCGGTCGCCGTGTGCCTTGTCGCCTCCATGGTCGTGTCTGCGGCAGCTGTTGCCTTGCGCCCCATTCAAGAGGTCAATGCGCTCAAGGACAAACAGATCAACATCCTGCAGGTTGCGGGCATCTACGAACCCGGCACCGATGTGGTGCAGGCCTTCGAAGTGTTCGAACCGCAGGTGCTCGAACTGGCGACGGGCACGTTTTCAAGCGAATTCGACGCGGCAAGCTTTGACGACCGTGCGGCAGCCGATGATCCGGCCCTGTCGGTTGAACTCGACGACGACCCGGCCGGGATCGTGCGGCAAAGCCGGTTTGTGACAGTCTACCTTCTGCGCGATGAGGCAGGGGCCATCGACAAGGTCATTCTGCCGATCCACGGCTATGGCCTGTGGTCAACGCTCTATGGCTTCATCGCCCTCGAAGAGAATGGCAACGACATCTTTGGCCTGCAGTTCTACGAACACGCCGAAACGCCCGGTCTTGGGGCCGAAGTCGACAATCCGCGCTGGAAGGCGCTGTGGAACGGCAAACGCCTGACAGACGAAGATGGTGACCTGCAGATCAGCGTGACCAAGACCGCGCCGCCTGCCGGCGAAGACTATCACATCGATGCGCTGGCCGGAGCGACCCTGACGACGGTCGGCGTCCACAACCTTGTGAATTTCTGGATGGGTGAGGCAGGGTACCGGCCATTTCTTGAAAATCTGAAAGCGGGGAACGTCTGATGGCGCATAAACGCAAAGAGATGCTTGTTGACCCTCTGGTCGACAACAATCCGATCACGCTTCAGGTCCTGGGCATCTGTTCGGCACTGGCGGTCACATCGTCCTTGCAGGTGGCCTTCGTCATGGCCGTCGCGGTGACCTTCGTGACCGGCTTTTCATCGATGTTCATCTCGATGATCCGCAACCAGATCCCCGGCTCGATCCGCATCATCGTTCAAATGGTGATCATCGCATCCCTCGTGATCCTTGTGGACCAGCTGCTCAAGGCCTACGCGTTCGAGATTTCGAAAACGCTGTCGGTCTTTGTCGGTCTTATCATCACGAACTGCATTGTCATGGGCCGCGCCGAAGCGTTCGCGATGAAGAACCCACCCATCGACAGTTTCATCGACGGGGTCGGCAATGGCCTTGGCTACGGTCTGATCCTGATGCTGGTCGGCGTCATCCGGGAACTCTTTGGCGCGGGCAGCCTGTTCGGCATCACGATCTTCGAAACCGTGAACAACGGCGGCTGGTATGTGCCGAACGGCATGCTGCTCTTGCCACCTTCGGCTTTCTTTATCATCGGGCTGATCATCTGGGTCTTCCGGTCATGGAAACCGGCGCAGGTCGAAGAGCGCGAGTACAAAATCCAAACGGTTGAGGCACACTGATGGAAGGCTTGCTGTCCCTTGCCGTCAAGGCAATCTTTGTCGAGAACCTCGCGTTGTCGTTCTTTCTGGGCATGTGCACGTTCATCGCCGTCTCCAAGAAAATCGCCACCGCGATCGGCTTGGGCATTTCGGTGATGATCGTGCAGGCCATCACGGTGCCTGCCAATAACCTGATCCTCAATTACCTGCTGGCGCCGGGTGCGCTGGCTTGGGCCGGATTTCCCGAGGTTGACCTGACCTTTCTTGGCCTGATCTCTTACATCGGCGTGATCGCGGCCCTTGTTCAGATCCTCGAAATGGTGCTCGATAAGTACTTCCCGCCGCTCTACAACGCGCTGGGTGTGTTCCTGCCGCTCATCACGGTGAACTGTGCCATCCTCGGTGGATCGCTGTTCATGGTGGAACGCAGCTACGACTTCGCGGAATCCGTGACCTATGGTCTGTCATCGGGCTTTGGCTGGGCACTGGCGATCACGGCGATGGCGGGTGTGCGCGAAAAGCTGAAATATTCCGACATTCCGGACGGTCTCCAGGGCCTCGGCATCACGTTCATCACGGCGGGATTGATGGCGATGGCCTTCATGTCCTTCTCTGGCGTCAAACTCTGAAAAGGGAAGCAGCATGGCAACCTTCGGTCTTGGCATCCTACTTTTCACGCTGATCGTGATCGCATTGGTGACGATCATTCTGGCGGCGCGGTCGCGGCTTGTTTCGACGGGCAACGTCAACATCACCATCAACGGTGAAAAGACCATCTCCGTGCCCGCCGGGGGCAAGCTCTTGCAGACGCTGGCGGACCAGAAGCTCTTCGTGCCCTCGGCCTGTGGCGGTGGCGGAACCTGTGCGCAATGCCGGGTCAAGATCCACTCGGGCGGCGGGTCCATCCTGCCAACCGAAGAAAGCCACATCACCAAGCGCGAGGCATCCTGCGGTGACCGCCTGTCCTGCCAGGTCGCCGTCAAGCAGGACATGGAAGTCGAAGTCCCCGAAGAGGTCTTTGGCGTCAAGACGTGGGAATGCGAGGTGGTCTCGAACGAAAGCGTGGCCACCTTCATCAAGGCGCTGGTTCTCAAGCTGCCCGAAGGCGAAGATGTGAACTTCCGGGCTGGCGGATATATCCAGATCGAAGCACCGGCGCACCACGTGAACTACACCGATTTCGACGTGGAGGACGAGTACCGGGAAGATTGGGACAAGTTCAATCTCTGGCAGTACGAATCCGATGTCGATGAACCGATCGAACGCGCCTATTCGATGGCCAACTACCCGGAAGAAAAAGGCATCATCATGCTCAACGTTCGGGTCGCCTCGCCGCCGCCCGGCTCGCAGGGCATCCCGCCGGGGAAGATGTCTTCCTACATCTTCAATCTCAAACCCGGTGACAAGGTCACGATCTCTGGGCCGTTCGGCGAATTCTTCGCGCGCGACACGCAAAAGGAAATGGTCTTCATCGGCGGTGGTGCCGGGATGGCGCCGATGCGCAGCCATATCTTCGACCAGCTCAAGCGTCTCAAGAACCGCGACCGCAAGATTTCGTTCTGGTACGGGGCACGCTCCAAGCGCGAAATGTTCTTTGTCGAGGACTTTGATGAACTGGCCGCCGAGTTTCCGAACTTTACCTGGCACGTCGCATTGTCAGATCCGCAGCCGGACGACGATTGGGATGGATACACGGGCTTTATCCATAACGTCCTTCACGACGAATATCTCAAGGATCACCCCGCGCCGGAAGACTGCGAATACTACATGTGCGGCCCGCCCATGATGAACGTCGCGGTCACCAACATGCTGCTCGATCTGGGTGTTGATCGCGAGGATATCATGCTGGACGATTTCGGCGGATGATCTGTTGAACTCAAAAGGCCCCTGACGGACCCTGCTGCCCGTCAGGGGCCTTTCATTTCGCGACCCCCGCGTGTTGCCAGTTTAACCAGTCTTGCCGCGTTGCGCCGCTTTCACTGCCGGGTAAAGCGCCCGGTAAACTGCCAGTTTGTCTTCGAACATCGCCTGTTTGTCGCGTTCAGGGCTGAACCGGTGTTCCACCGGCGGCTTGGCCATCACGGTCTCTGCATCGCCCGCACCCGTCCCAAGCATCGCCAGTCTGGCCGCGCCAAGGGCAGGCCCGACATCCGATCCGTTGCTGCGCCCGATTTCGCAATTGGTCACGGTCGCGATGGTCTGCATCAGCAAATCACTGCGCGTCCCGCCGCCAATGGCCAAAAGGCTGTGCGGATCCGTGCCTGCCGCTTTCAGCGCATCGCCCGCATCGGCAAAGCTGAAGGCCACCGCATCGATGACCGATCGCATCAGGTCACCGTGCGATGTGGATTCGCTCAGGCCGAAAAAACCGGCGCGGATGTCGGTATCCCCGTGCGGCGTGCGTTCGCCGGTCAGGTACGGCAGGAAGATCGGGGCATTGGTCGCGCCTTCCGCTTCGGTCAGAAGGGCATCAATGGGCCGTCCCAGCAGTTCAGACAGCCACGCCAGAGGGCGCGCCCCGTTCAGCATGGCAGCCATCTGGAACCACAGGCCGGGAAGCGTGTGCGCATAGGCATGAATGCGGTTTTCGACATTCGGGCGGTAGTCTTTCGTCGTGACAAAAAGCTGTCCGGAGGTTCCCAAAGACAGGAACCCGTCCCCATCTGTCACGGCCCCGATCCCGACGGCACCCGCCGCAGCATCGCCCGCACCGGCAACCACCGGAATTCCGGATGGCAGGCCAAGCTCCATCGCCGCAGCGTCACGCAGCCGTCCCGCGATGTCCGGGCCGCTCAGAATACGCGGCAGCCAGCCGATATCGGTCGCGCTGGCCTCACAGATCCGTTCCGACCACGTCCGGCTGCGCTGATCCATCCAGCTGGTGCCCGAAGCATCCGATGCGTCGGTCACCAATTCACCGTGAAGGCGCAGTCCGACATAGTCCTTTGGCAACAGGACATGGGCAATCCTGGCATGTGTGTCCGGCTCGTTCCGTGACAGCCACAACAGCTTTGGCGCTGTGAAACCCGCCATCGGATACACCCCGGTGATGTCCCCGATCTCTGGCACCGCGTGCAGCAAGGTATCGCAGTCGCCTGACGCGCGGGCATCATTCCATAAAATTGCGGGTCGCAAGGGGCGCTGCGCAGCGTCCAAAAGAACCGCACCATGCATCTGACCGGACAGACCGATGCCTTTAACCCGCTCTCGCTGGCCGGGGGCAAGGCTGCCGACGGCATTGCATACTGCTGACCACCAGCTGTCGCAGTCCTGCTCGCTGGCCCCCGGGAAAGGGTGGCGGATGCCAAGGTTCGCGGACGCCGTTGCAGCGACAGCGCCCGCGTCATCGATAAGACAGGCTTTGACGGCAGATGTGCCCAGATCAATTCCAAGATACACGATAGGCCTCTTTGACTGGATGAAGACCGCTTCCGGGAAACGGTCACGGAATGGGCAGTTACATGTCGCCGGTCGCGACACTATATCCAACCAACGTTAACATGTAAGAAAAAACTTTACTCGCGATAGGTTTCTCGGTTGTGTAAGGTCACACCCCTTCGGCACCATCTCGGTATCGCAAAAGATCAGGATGCAAAATGGGACAGAAAAACCCCCGGAACATGGAAGAGTTCGCTGCATTAAGCGGTCTGTCCCGGCCGACGGTGTCGAAATACTTCAACAACCCCGACAGTGTGCGGGCCACAACGCGGGCCCGCATCGAAGAGGCGCTCGAACGGTACGCGTTCCGCCCGAACGTCTATGCGATGAACCAGAATCGCAGCCTGACCAAGAATATCGGCATCGTTGTGCCGTACCTCGCCGACCCGTTCTTTGCGGAAATGGCGCGCAATATCGAACAGCGCTGTATCGGCGCCGGGTTCAGACCCACCCTGTACAGCTCGCACGGTGATCCGTCGCTTGAGCTGGATATCCTTGACGGGTTGCGGTCGCTCAAACCGGCAGGGGTGTTGCTTGCACCGCTTGGACGCGCGTCTGACCGGCGCGAGATCGAGAATTTTTGCCGCGACGTCCCGACCGTTCTGTTCGACAGCAACCTGACCGATATCGGGGCCGCCTTTATCGGGTCAGACAATTTCAGCTTTGTGGAACAGACGGTCGAATACCTGGTCCGCACCGGAGAAACGCCGATCTTTTTCGAGATGGCCACCCCGGCCAACCCGAATGCCAACAAACGGCGCCTGGCCTACACGCAGATGATGGATCGCCTCGGGTTGGAGCCGCATTTCATCCAGGTCGAAGGCGAGGGCTGGGCTTTCGAGGAAATCGGGCGCAAGGGGGCGCTCAAGGCTTTCGGAGAGGGCAAACTGCCAACCAACGCTATCTTGTGCAGCAATGACCGCCTCGCGATTGGTTTGCTCTCGGCCTGTTATGAAATGGGGATTCGCGTTGGCCGCGACGCGGATTGCAGATTGAAGGTCGCGTCGAACGACGATCACCCCTTTGCCCGGTTTACATGCCCGTCCCTGACCACGGCGGCGCATGACTACGATGCCGTGTCGAATCATAGCGTTGAAACCCTTTTCGAACTTATTGAAAACGGTGGAAAATTTGTGGACCGCACGGAAACGCTGTTTCCTGCGAGGCTCATCCTGCGGGCGTCCGCATAAGGACAAAAGTTTTCGCGCGTAAATTTTTAATTGACGGCGGGGCAAGTTGTAACTTAACGTCCGTATATGGCATCCACTTAGGGAGGAATAGGATGAACCTTCGGAACGCACTTCGTGCGGCAACCGCGCTCACGCTCGTATCGACCGTCGCGGCTCAGGCAGAGACCATCACCATCGCAACAGTGAACAACGGCGACATGATCCGCATGCAGGGTTATACCGACGACTTCACGGCCAAGA
>CAYZAD010000063.1:12872-13953 GCA_964476315.1 uncultured Rhodobacterales bacterium | reverse complement strand
TTCATCACGATGTCCTCGGGCGTGCCGATCTGAACGATCACCCCGTCTTTCATGATCGCGATGCGATGACCGATGCGGATCGCTTCGTCCAGATCATGCGTGATGAACAGCGTCGTTTTCTTGAGCTGCGCCACAAGCGCCTTGAACTGGTCCTGCAACTGCAACCGGATCAGCGGATCCAGCGCCGAAAACGGCTCGTCCATGAGCAGGATTTCCGGATCCGAGGCCAGCGCGCGCGCAATCCCCACGCGCTGCTGCATCCCGCCCGACAATTCGCGCGGCAGGCGATCTTCGTACCCGACAAGATCCACCAGCCCCAAAGCGTGTTCCGAAATCGCCCAGCGTTTGGATTTCGACACTTTGCGGATTTCCAGCGGATAGGCCACGTTGTCCCGCACCGACCGGTGCGGCAAGAGCGCCATGTGCTGAAACACCATCCCGATCTGCTGCGCACGGATGCGGCGCAGTTCATTGGCGGAAATGGCCGAGACATCCTGTCCGAGGATCTCGATCTTGCCGGCGGTCGGTTCGATCAGGCGATTGACGTGCCGCACAAGGGTGGATTTGCCAGACCCGGACAGCCCCATGATACAGAAGATCTCGCCGCGCGAGACTTCGAAACTGGCATCCTGAACACCCACCACACAGTTATACTTTTCAAGCACCTGCGGTTTCGTCAGACCTTCGTTCAACACGGCTTTCATCGCTTCGCCGCTGCGTTCGCCGAAGATTTTCCAGACGTTTTCTAATTTGACGACGGCGTCTTCCATTGGCTTCTCCCTCTGAAACCACGGGCCTTCATCCGCTGTATCCCACCAGCGGATATGAAAAGGGCCACCTTTCGCAAGGTGGCCCCGGCTTCAGAAGCTTAGTTGGTCAGCCACTCGATGACTTTGTCTTCGTTGGCCGCGACCCATTCGCGCGCGAAATCTGCGGCTTCCTGGCCGTCAACCGCCAGCGCCTTGCCCATGGCGCTCAGCGCATCGCCGGACATCTGGTAGTTCTGGAACAGCGATGCCACTTCCGGATAGGTCTCTTCGAGCTCTTTCGCATAGTGCAGGTGAAGCGTTGCACCGTTCCA
>CAYZAD010000063.1:0-12772 GCA_964476315.1 uncultured Rhodobacterales bacterium | reverse complement strand
GACGCCCAGTTCGGCACACCGATCACGATGTCTGCGGCCTGTGCAGACGTCGCCGCGCCCATGGCCACAATCGCCGAGGTCGTGAGCGCCTTCGCTTTGGTCATCTTCATTGGTAAATCCTTTCCCTGTTGGATTTCTTGTTTGGTCAGAGGGACGATGCTTTCTGCAAATATGTATCCCCCTGGCTTTGATCGGATGTGGATGCATCCGACCTTGAAAACGCAACGGTTGCGCCAACCAGCACATCCAGAGCGTCAAACATCGGCACCTTGACGGTTATCTCTCGGGCCAAAAGTGAAAATTCGGTGCAGCAGATGCAAATGACATCCGCGCCATCCTCGACCATCTGACCGGCCACATCCGTCAAGGTATGCGCCGCGAACTCTGATGGCCCCTGCGCCTTGATCGCGCGGATGGTCGCCAGCGCCCGACCGGGTTCTTTTGCATAGACCGGCGACAGGCCTTCGGCGGCCAACGCCTGTTCGAACACGCCAACCTGCTGCAGCGCGGGCGAACCCAGCAACCCGACCTTGCCCCCCGGCACGATCTGCGCGGCCTCGGCGCAGGACATCTGCACCATGTTCAGAAACGGCACGTCCGTGGCTTCGGCAACCTGATCGGCATAGTAATGCGCTGTGTTGCACGGCATGACGAGCGCTTCGGCCCCTGCCCCGACAAGTCGCTTGGCCATCCGCGCCAGTACCGGGCCGGGATCTTCGCCCGTGCCCTCGATGATCGCCTTGATCCGCGATGGCACCTGCGGGTTGTTGTCCACCATCAGGGGAATGTGGTCGGCGTCGTCACGCGCGGCGACCGCGCCGACAACCTGTTGCATGAAGTAAATGGTCGCTTCCGGGCCCATGCCCCCCAGCACACCCACCATCCGCATCAAGCCGCCCCTTTCTGCGTCACTTGCACCACCACATGTGCAATGATGTCGGCGACCTGCGCGCAATCTTCAAGGCTGAACGTCAGCGGAATACGCATATCCAGAAGGCCTGCCAGAATTGCATCCGTTTTGGGCAAAGACTGGGCAGGAATGTAACGCCAGCTTTGGTGGTTGGACGTGAAGCCAACCGGGCGATCCGCGCCGAACCACTTCAGCTCGACTCCAAGCGCCTTGGCGCGGTCCACGACGTCCATCATCATCTCGGGCGTCGCGTCCGGCATCAGGAACTGGAACGACGATCCGACATAACGCTCTTCTTCGGGCCGATGCGGGACATAGACGTGGTTCATGCCCCGCAGACGATCCGCAACAAGATCGTGCCGCGCGTTCCAGCGATCGATATTCGTCTCTAACCCGGCCAATTGCGGCAACAGGATCGATGCGCGCAGGTTGTCCATCCGGCCCGACATGTTCGGTGTGTCCAGCTTGATGTCCTTGAACACATCCGCGGCGGGCGCCGCCCCGTGACGTTCAAACATCATGTACGACCCCGACAGCATGATCGCGCGCGCCATGAATTCCGGATCGTCAGAGGTCAGAAAGCCCCCTTCCCCGCTGTTCATGTGCTTGTAGGTCTGGGTGGAAAAACATCCCGCTATGCCAAAGCTGCCCGACTTCCTGCCATTCCACGACGCTCCCATCGTGTGTGCGCAATCCTCGATCAGCGGCACGTCGTACCGATCCAGCAACGCGACCAGCGCATCCATGTCGCACAGATGTCCGCGCATGTTCGACAAGAGAAGAACCTTGGGCGCGGTGGCTTTGATCTTGGCCTCCAGATCGGCCAGATCAAGCACCAGATCAGACGTGATCTCGACCAGCGCCGCCTCGGCCCCGACGGCCGCAACGGCACCCGGGACGGGCGCAAGCGTAAACCCGTTGGTCAGCACGATGTCCCCGGCCCCGACGCCAAGGGCGCGCAGGGCGGTGGCCATGGCATACCCGCCCGAGGTGCAGGCAAGGCAGTATGTCGCCCCCTGGTAGGTGGCATAGGCCTGTTCAAGTTCGGCCACCTGACCGGGTTCGTCACCCACGGTGTTGTAGCGATGCAGCCGACCGGATTTCAGAACCTCGACCGCCGCCGCGATCGCGTCATCCGCGATGGGTTCCTGTTGCGTAAAGCTTCCGGTGAAGGGCTGCATCTGATGCTTACTCCGCTGCGACGGGGGCCGGTGCAGGGGCATCATAGTCGAATGCCGCCGTATAACCAAACAGCGCGACACCGCCACCGGTATGCAGGAAGACGATGTTTTCGTCGCCCGCGAATTCACCCTTGCGGACAAGATCGATCAGACCTGCCGCACCTTTGCCCGAATAGACCGGGTCCAGCAGGATGCCCTCGAGCCGCGCGAACATCTCGATCGCGGCCAGCCCGTCTTGCGTGGGAATCCCGTAGCCTTCACCGACGTAATCGGTATTCGCCACAACATCTTCGCGCGCGACAACGCCGGGGCAGCCCAGCTTCTCTGCGGTTTTGACGGCGAGGTTGAACACGTTTTCCTCTTGCTTGGGCTTGGGCGCGCGCACGCCAATGCCCAGCAGGGGAATGTTCGCATTGATCGCCTTGAGACCCACGATCAGACCCGCCTGGGTGCCGGCACTGCCAGTTGCATGCACGACCCGGTCGATCCGGAGCCCCATGTTATTGGCCTGCGTCACCAGTTCCATCGCCGCATTGGCATATCCCAGGGCGCCGGTCGGGTTCGACCCGCCGCCAGGGATCGTGTAGACGTTGCGCCCCTCGGCCCGGAATTTCTCGGCCACCGCTTCCATCTCGGCATTCATGTCGAGCCCGGAACCGGGCCGCTTTTCCGCCGTCGCACCGTGCAGGAAGTCAAGAAAGACGTTGCCGTTCAGATTGTAGTTCGGATCGTTCGACCCGGTGCGATCCTCCAGCAGGATGTGGCAATCCATGCCCAGCTTGGCAGCGCAGGCCGCTGTCTGGCGCGCGTGGTTGGATTGCGTCGCCCCCTGGGTGATGACGAGGTCCGCGCCCTGCTCCTGCGCTTCGGCCATCAGGAACTCGAGCTTGCGGGTCTTGTTGCCGCCGGTCGACATGCCGGTGCAATCGTCGCGCTTGATCCAGATGCGGGGGCCGCCCAGCTCTTTTGACAACCGATCCATCGGTTCCAGCGCCGTGGGCAAATGAGCAAGGTTAACTCGAGGGAATCGGGAGAAGTGCATCGCGCATCCTTTCAAATGATTTGAGCGGACAGTTGTGCATGGGACAGGCATCGTCAAATAGAAAAACCGGCGTTATTATGCGCAATCTGCATAAAGAGGCCGAATATGCGCATAGACTGGATGGACGACCTTGTTGCCCTGCTCGACAGCGGGGGTGTCGCCGACGCGGCGCGGCTGCGCAACGTGACACAGCCCGCCTTCTCGCGGCGCATCAAGGTGCTGGAAGATGTGCTGGGCCTTCAGATCATCGACCGCAGTGTCAAACCCAGCGGCCCGTCCCGCGTGCTGCGCGACCACGAAGCCGAATTGCGCAAACTGGCCACCGAACAGCGCGCGCTCCTGTCCGGGATGCGGCAAGAGCAGAAAACCGGAACACGCCAGATCGTCATCGCAAGCCAGCACGCGATCACGACGTCACTGGGCAGCCAGATCATCACCTCTGTCGCCAAACCCAGCCGCACACATATCCGCCTGCGCTCTGCCAACCGCGACGAATGCGAAACGCTGCTGATCCGGCGTCAGGCTGAAATCTCGCTGACCTACCGCATCCGGGCAGAGCCAGTGCCGCCCCTGCCCTCTTTCCTGACCGAAGCGACCATCGGGTCGGAAACACTGATCCCGATCTGCGGTTCGGGGTTTGCGCAAGACCTGCTGGCCCATTTCCACAACGGGGTGTTGCGCATCATCGGCTATCCCACGGATGTGTTTCTTGGCGCGGCCGTCTCGCGCCACGTTCTGCCGCCGCTTGAACAGCGTTGCCAGATCAGTGTCGTGGCAGAAACCGGCCTGTCACCGGCGGCTCTTCAACTGGCGCAATCCGGCCTTGGCGTCGCCTGGGTGCCCCTGGCCCTTGCCCATCCGGCGCTGGACAGGGGCGAATTGACCGACCTGCAAGACAGCCTTGGCAGCGTTGACATGGACCTCGTCGCGCAATGCTGGGCAAATACCCCGAACGCAGCGACATCCGAAGCCTGGAACCGGCTGATACACGCGCTTTGATATGGGTGAAGTCTGCTGGGTAACCATGGATCAATCGGGTTACCCGAAACCGCAAAAACAGACTAACTATTTGAAATACTTAATAAACAACAGGAACAGAAGTCATGAAACAGGGTTACCCGTGGGTAACCCTGCCTATTTTTTAATCACGGTTACCCACGGGTAACCCCCCTGCCCTCATCAAGGCTGCGCACCCTCGGCTGAGGCTCGAGCGCCTGCTCGAATGCCGCCACCGCGCGCTCCAGCGCGGCTTTGGGGATGGTTGCGAAATCCCGGTCGCTGACGATACGGCACTCGCCTTCGCGCGCGGTGACCTTTGTCTTGCCGACGTAGAATTCGAATTTCTGACGCGGCGCCTTATCGCCCTGCTCCGTGGCCGGTGCGGCCTTGGACTCTTTCACAAAAGCCGCCAGCAGATCGTTCTGCGCCTCGGGCGTTGACGCCGCATCAAGCTTGACCAGAAGCGCATCCACCGCCGCGCGATTGGTGATCGCCCGCGACACATCCACACCGAGGTTGCGCGAGATCGCCTTGGGGAATTTCAGCCCGTCACCCAGCACCGTCATCAGGAACACGAAAGCCTTGATGTAGCTGCGCTTGGTCTTGTGAAGCGATCCGTAAAGCCGGCTGACCAGCTCGCTCGGGTCACTTTCATCGACCCCGTCATCCTGCGCTGCCGTAATCGCCACCTGCGCCATCTCGGCAAAGGTCAGGTCCTCGCGCACGACGTTTTCTTCGACCATGTCGATGTAACGCGACATGCGGTCCTGCCCGGTATGTTCCACACGCGCGATGACATGGGCAAAAGCGTCATCGCCGGTTTCGCTCAACAACTGGCGCAGCGCTGTCAGACGCCGCCACCCCTTCTTGAGCTGCGGTGCACCGCTGTCGTCCAGATAGACCTCGATGGGTTCTTTCTGCCCACGCTCACGGATGGAGGCCTTGAGTTCTTCCATCTCGTCCGACTGGGCCAGCACATCCAGTTGCAGGCGATCGCGGGGCAAATCGTCCGTCTTGATGTTACCCACGGGTAACCGCTCCAGCACCAGCCCGTCATGCTGTGCCGCGCGGAACGCCTTTGCATCTTCGGCATTGCGGCGGCGCTGTTCGACCTTGGCCTCGGTCGCCTCCTGCAGGTTCTCTGCGGTGTCGCGCACTGCGGCACCCATCGGCCCCGGGCTGCGCTCGCGGCGCGTGGGCATGGATTTCGTTTCCAGCGGCGCAAAGCCGAACTTGTTCTTGCTGCTCATTCTGCGGCCTCCTTCGATGCCTTGTTGTTGGTCCAGGCTTTCAGAACGGTGTCGAGGAATTCGTCATAGGCGCGGTCAAAGCTTTGCCGCGCGCGTTTCCACGTCTCGCGTGTCATTTGCCTGTAATCCTGTTCATAGACCGACATCTGGAACCGCCCCGATTGTTCGACCGCACGGGTCATTTCAATCGGGTTGGCACAGACATCTGCGCCAAACACGTTGCGGAACGCGTCCATCATGGCCGCGTGCAACGGGTTGGTGGCTTCAAATCGGGTCATGAGCAGACGAATGTCGGCAAACTGTTTCGGAAGCGTTATCGCGGCGTCCGCTGCCAATTGCGCAAAGCCGTCGGAAATATCGGCCATCGCATCGCCAAGCTGACCAAGGTAACTCGTGGTGCTGTCATATTCCCAGTAGCCGGGCCCGGACGGCACATAAAGGATGTCCGCCGCAAAGGCAGCATTCAGAGACTGGTACCCAATGGCAGGCGGGCAGTCGAAGATGATGATGTCGTACTGGTCATCCGGCAATTCATCGAGGTAGCGCGCCATGCAGCCAAAGAACGACCACGCCTTGTGCAGCGACCGGTACTGGGCTGACGCGAATTCAACAAAGGCCGCGTTGGCGCAGCTCGGGATGATGTCGATGGTGGGCCAGCAGGTGCGCTGGATGAAATCCTGGAACCGCTGCGCACCGATGGATTGCACATCATCCGGCAATTCGGACGAAGACGGGTAGGGGCATTCGTCGGGGTCATCATAGCTGTCCATGATGCGATCCGCCTCGCGGCACAGATCGCGGCACATGATGCCCCAGACAGTGTTCCATTCTTTCACCTCGGTGAGGCCCATCGAATGGGTCAGTGTCGCCTGCGGATCAAAGTCGACGCAGAGCACGCGGTACCCGTCAAGCGCCGCGGCATTGGCCAGGTGTTGCGCCACCACCGTCTTGCCGACACCGCCCTTGAAGTTCGACACGGCCACCCGCATCGCGCGCCCCGCCGGGCGTTTGGGCATCAGGGCTTTGCCCCGGAACCGCATGCGGCGGCGCAGCTCGTTGATCTCTTCCAGAGAGAACCAGCGTTGCCGGCCGTCCGCCTCTGTCTCGCCCTGGGGCAGGGAGGGATCTTCGGCCAGCTTCTTGCGCAGGGTGTCCGCCGGGATATGGAACATGAACTGGGAAATCTCCCAGATCGAAAAGGGACGGAGGGTTTTCACTTCGCCCGGGCTGAACGTGGCGCGGCGCACGGCTGCCTGTTGCGCAAGACTGCGTTCGTTCATGTTGAGTAGATCGGAATGGTCTCGCATCTGCCGCCTCTTGTTTTTCGTCGTTCATTCGTGAATAACGCGATTTGGGACTTCTCGCAAAATGAAATCTTTGAAGTCCCGCTTTTTCGCAATCTGTCGCAAAAACGCGACCTCTGCGGCGAAAACCACGATGATTGGGTGCCACTAGGTGTCACTTAGAGACGAATTAGGGTGACATACCCTGCTGTTTACGGTGACATCAGCATGTCACCCTACACCAAATAACCTTATTTCTTTTTGAATTTGAAATTGCGGCCAGAAATCCCGCTTTTGGCTTTTCGTTGACAAAATACGGGAAAACATGGCTAGCTGTGGTCAATGAAGAATCGCTGACCACAGTGATCGCACGAGGCAAGACATGAGCAGTCCAAACCCCGCTGCACGCGCCCTGACAGGGCCGAACGCGGCCTCCATGAAGTATGACATCCTGTCCGCGATTGGGCTGATTGGCCTTCATGGATGTGCACGTACGCAAGTCTCTATGCCACGTTTGGCCTTGCTGGTCACGGCCCGATACAATTGGCGCCGCCACGAGATCAGCATGGGACAATCCGAAATGGCCCGTCTGTGGGGCGTGTCCGAGCGCACTGCCAAGCGCGAGGTCAAGTTCTGGCTGGAACGCGGGTTCCTGCAATGCACCAAGCCGGGCGTCCGGGGGCGGGTGGCCGCGTATCGGTTGGATATTCCCGCAGTGCTGCGCGCGTCAGAGCCGTTTTGGCCTGCAATAGGGTCTGATTTTGTGGCGCGCATGACCGCCCCGGATGCGCCGCCCGCCTCTGAACAGAACGTGGTTCACCTGAACACGCGCCGCCCCGAACGTGTTGTCGCGGATCCGACCGACCCCTGGGCGGCGGTCAAACAAAGCCTGAGCGATGCACAGCCCGAGGTGTATTCAAGTTGGCTTTCCCAACTCGAGTATGAAAGGCTTGGTGCGACCAGCATACGCATCACCGCACCGAGCCGGTTTGTCGCGTCTTACGTCAACGGGCACTATCTGGGCACTGTCGAACGGGCAATCCGCGGGGTGCATCCCGAGATCACCGAGGTGTCGATCGTTTCAGCGTGAGCGACCCGGCCGCAACAACGACAAGCGCGGCTCCGATCAGGAAACGCAGGGTCGGTTCCTCGTCGAAGGCAACATAACCGGCGGCCATCGACAGCGGCAGGCTCATGTAACCCAGCACAGACAGAACGCCGGCATCGCCATGATAGTGGGCGCGCAGAAAACAGGCCTGGGCGATCTGGGCAAAGACCCCGATCGCCAGAAGCGGGGTCAGGTCGTCCGGCGCGATGGGCTGCCACGACCAAAGCGCGAAGGGCAGGGTGCAGAGACTCAGGCCCACGGTATAGAACGTCATCAGCACCACGGTGGGCGTATTGCGCAATCGGCGGGTGACAATGATCGCGGCACAGCCCGTGACGATGGCAAGCGCCAGGATGCCAAGGCCGATGCCAAGTCTGGTTCCATTGGGATCAATGGCGATCAGAACACCGACCATGGCCAGCGCAGCCGCCCCCCAATGCGCACCCGTGACCCGTTCCCGAAGCAGCAGCGCCGCCATCAGCATCACGATCAGCGGGCGGGTGAAATTCATCGTCGTGAACAGCGCGAGCGGCACACGCGCAATGGCGAAATAGCTGGCTGTCAGCGTGGCGGCGGACAGGCCGACGCGACAGATCTGCAGCGGCAGATCCGGGACGGTCAGGAAGGCATGGCGTTCGCGGTAGATCCAGGGCAGCAGCAGCAAAAGACCAATACCGGCCCGAAGAAACACGATCTGCGCCGCCGGATAGCCAAGCCCCAACGCCTTGACGATGCCCAGTGCCCAGATATTGAGCGCCATATCTGCAAAGAGCCATGCACCGCCCTTGAGATTGTCGCGCGGGGCGTCTGGTGTCATGCGCGGGGCGTGATGAGGTTTGCCATCAGGCGGAACGCCCCCGGCACGAGATTGGCCATCTGGTGATGCAGAACAAGGCTGCAATGGGTGTGCCGGCCCTTGCCGATTTCGGCAGTGAGCAGGGCCCCCGTCAACGGGGCTTCGTCAGGGTCCGACATGGACAGCAGCGGCGTATAGGCGGCGTCCCAGCTTTTCGCAAAATAGAGCCCGCGTTCCTTGACCCAACCGTCCCAATCATCCGGCGTGATCCTGTTCGGACTGTTCAGCAGGGCATGGTCGGCCAGATGGGTCACTTGGGCCTGCGCATC
This sequence comes from uncultured Rhodobacterales bacterium, assembly GCA_964476315.1. Taxonomy (GTDB): domain Bacteria; phylum Pseudomonadota; class Alphaproteobacteria; order Rhodobacterales; family Rhodobacteraceae; genus Marivita. The sequence continues at coordinate 3,874 of CAYZAD010000063.1, read as the reverse complement.
GGTCACACGCCAGCGCAGGGAGGGTTGCCCGATTTCCAGCCGCGCGGGCGGAACCGTGTCCGGCGCCCAATTGTCCCATGGCCGGTGATACAGCGTCAAAAGCGTGCCGCCATCCGCGACCCAGGCATGAAGGCGCGGCATCTCGTCCACGAGGCCTGCGCGGAAACGCAGCGCGAAAATGCCGATGACGATGGTGTCGAATTCGGCGAGCGCGGTCTCGCTGTTGATCTGGTCATCGGTCAGGTCCGTGACATCAGCGCCAAGTGCGCGCAGCCAGTAGGCCACTGAATCATGGCCGCTGCCGATATACCCGATCCGTGCGTTGGGCAGCGCCACGTCCAGAACGCGCACCTGCAAAGCGGCGGGCGTCGCATAGGCGGTGGGATCCACATGATCGTAGGCGATACGTTTTTCTGTCATGGCGCGTGTGCCGCCCACCAACAGGGGCAGGGTGTAAAGGCCGGGTGCCGGATCATCGGGCAGGGTGACGCGCAACCCGCCTTCATAGGCGTCGCTGGACCAGTCATCCGGCAGGTCAAAGGCCACGGTGCTGCCAGCAGGGCTGACATCGGCCACACCAACCGAAACCGTGCGAGACGGCGATTTCAGGTTGATCAGAGCCGCATCCGGCGCGATCAGGGCGGCTGTCGGTGGCAGGACAACAGGCGGCGTTTCGAACGGAACAGAGACTTTGGTCATGCCCAGATCAATGGTCAGCCGCGGGGCAGGGGGATCGGCCGGGTCATATTCGGGCCGGTAGGGATCGGTCTGGAACGCCTCGGATGTGGTGTGAAGCGTGTCCTCCGACGTGCTCCATCCGAAGGGCAGATCCAGTTCCATACTCGCGTTCGTGGCATCCCCGGCATCGTATTCGACGATCAGGCCGGTGCTGTCGCCCGGGCGCAGCCAGAGGGCGGTCGTGCGGGCAGTGGCCTCGACCCCCAGGGCCATCCGCAGAACATGCGCCAGTTGTGTTTCCTTGGCGGCAAGGCGATGCGCGATGGCTTCGGGCGCGTGATCCCGGGCTTTTTGAACATGGGTCAACGCGTTTTGCGCGGTGGCGGCCATGTGGGTGAAATGCGGAAAAGCAGAGACTGTTTCAGTGATATATCCATGTGCCGCCAGAAGATCGGCCCGCGCTTGGGGCGCATGGTCTGCCAGATCCGCAAGGGTGATTGGCAGGCCGGAGGCCAGCGTCATATCGGGGCCTTCGACATGGCTTTGGGCAAGGTGCAAGGGCCAGTCCGTTCCCGGCCCTGCTGCAACCCATCGGCCCATCCCCTGGGTGCGATGGTAGGCGCGGGACATCTGGCCGATGCGGGCATAGCTCCATCCTGTCATCGGATCCCTGCCCGCACCGTCGATGGTGAGCGTGGCGTCGGGCGGGGGCAGATCGTCGTCATAGGCCTGACCCGCGCCGGACCAGGCGGGCAGGTACATCTTGGACACCTGCCATGGCGGCAGGTTCGACGGAAAGTCAGGATCAGCCGCCGCCGTCATGACCTCATGCGCGGCTTGGGTCATGGCGCGATGGTGGCCGTGCTGGCCGGGCACATCGAGGAAGGTGGGCAGGATAATGTCGGGGCGGTCGGTGCGGACGATTTCGACAAAGCGGTGCAGCAGGTGATCGTGGCCCCAGATGGCCATCGTTTCCGCACCGCTTTTGGAAAACCGGAAATCGCGGATCGAATCGTCGGGTGACGTGCCATGCCAGTAAAGACGCATGTTGAGCAGATCGCAGGCGCGCTCCATCTCGCGGGTGCGCAGCGCGCCAAGGGCAGGGCCGCTTTCCGTGCCGATATCATTCTGCCCCCCTTCGCCGCGGGTGGAGCAGGCATAGCTGAGGTTGATGCCGTCGCGCAGGCCGATCGCGGCCAGCAGGGCGGTGGTTTCATCGTCTGGATGCGCGCCGGTGTTCATTAGCCGGATGACAGAGGTCAGCGGCCGCAGGGCGAACCACATGTCCAGCAGGCGGGGATGCATGCGGGCGTTCTGCAGGCGTGTCTGGTCGGGGGTCGGCATGGCTTACCTCGCGGCGGCGATGGTTGGGGTGAAGGCCTGGTGCAACACCAGAGCGGCGGCGCCCAGTGTGGCGGTCATGCGCCCCGAGGTGCCGCGCAAAAGGCGCGGGTGCGGGCGGTCTGGCCGGTTTGACACGGTGCGGTCGGGCAGGTGGGTCTGGGCCACCAGATGGTCGAGCAGCACATCGGGCATGGCGCCGCCAAGAATGATGGTTTCCGGGTCGAACAGGTTTTCGATGATGGACAGGCCCGGTGACAATGCCGCGCAGGCCCGGTCCAGCCATTCCATGAGATGCGGATTGTGATGGCCGTACAACATGGCGAGATCGTCCATGCTGCTGACGGTCACACCGCGCTGTGCCAGAAAGGCCTGCGCCGACAGACGGCTGGCGGCCGATTCAAGCGGCATGGAAGACGCGCCGACGATCACGTCGACATGGCCGATTTCGCCTGCATTGCCAAACGCGCCATGCAGAGTCTGTCCGTTCTGTATCAGGCCAAGGCCCAGACCCTGACCGAAATACAGATAGGCGAAAGTGTCGATGCCTCTTGCGACGCCGTTCATGCGTTCGGTCATGGCGGCGGCGTTGGCGTCGTTTTCGACAAAGACCGGGATGTCGAGCCGGGCGGAAAACGCCTCTTCCGGGTTGGTATTGTGCCATCCGGGCAGTTCGGAGTCGGTGCCGCGCAAACCGGTTGGACCAAACGGGCCGGGCATCACGATCCCGGCCCCCAGAAGCGCGGACTTGTCCAAACCGGCCCGTTGCAGGCTGCGCTGCAATTCGGCGGAAACAGTCTCTAGAATCGCGGACTTCTTCATATCACGAAGTTCTGTGCGTTCGGTCATCAGTGGCGTTCCGACAAGATCGACCAAAGCGGTGAAGACGGCGGTCGGACGTATCTCGACCCCGAAGGCGTATCCGCCGCCGGGTTTGATCGCATATTGTTGCACCGGCAATCCGCGACCTGCGCTGCGGTGACCCTGTTGGACAAGCAGCCCTTCGCCCAGAAGATCCGCAATGATGTTGGACACCGCCTGTGTCGACAGGCCCGACATGCGCGCAATCTCGGCGCGGCCCACTGTCCCCGCGTGGCGCACCGCGCGCAGGACCAATTGCTTGTTATGGCTGCGCGCGCGTTCGGGGTTTGCACCAAGTTGAGGCTTTTGCGTGGTGAGCATGTCTTCGCTTAACGTACGAATCTTGAACACTCAAGAAAGTTGAGTTAACGCTAAAGAACCGACCGGCCGCCCACAATAAGGCTGGCACCCACAACAGATCTCAACAGGGAGAGGTCCATGGCATTCCTCAAGTTCAAAGCGATGGCCGTTGCCACCGCGACCAGCGCGGCTGCGCTGTTTGGCACGTCTGCTCAGGCGGTCGAAATCGAATACTGGCAGTACTTCTTCGATGCGCGCGTGCAGGCAATGGAAACGCTGATCGAGAACTTCCAGGAGGCGAACCCCGATATCACGGTCAAGATGACCCATTTCCCCTATGCCGATTACCGCACCAAGGTCGCCGCCGCGATCCCGGCGGGGGAAGGCCCGGATGTGGTGCAGTTGTTCTACGGCTGGCTCAATGACTATGTCGCCGCAGAGCTGATCCAGCCGCTTCCGGCGGATGTGTTCCCGGCCAGCCAGATCGACGCCGAATTCTTCCCGATGGTGCAGGCGATGAAAGAGGGCGACGCCTATTGGGCGCTGCCGACCGCCGTGCGGTCTCTGGCGCTGTTCTACAATGAGCGGCTGCTGGAAGAGGCCGGTGTCGAGCCGCCGACCACGCTGGACGAGATGATTGCCGCCGCCAAAGCCATGACCAAGCGCGATGGTGCGGGGAACCTGACGCAGGTGG
>CAYZAD010000062.1:0-13980 GCA_964476315.1 uncultured Rhodobacterales bacterium | reverse complement strand
GCGAAAGGAACGCTGTCTCAAGCGGTTCAGTATTGGTCTGACATATCCGCCCTGCACGACTGCTGAAGGAACCGGCCACTTTTGGGAAAACTGTCTCGCGCGCCCTCGCAGCGTCGGAGGTTGTGCGTGATCAAGCTTAAGTCGAAACCGCTAATGTGCCAGATAACGGCCCTTCCTGTGCATTCAGGCAAGACTGGCAAACCGCGCCTACTGACGGCGACCTCACGGAATCGCGGGGCCCTGGGCGAAGTCCAAAAGCTGGCAGATGAAGGGAAGCACAGCTTGGCGCGCCGCCGGATTAGAAGACCTGGACGAGGGCCGGCTGCCGACGACACATCGGACACGATGGCTGGTCAATACCACTATGACAAGCGCGTGGACGACGGCAAGACAACCCATTGGTTTTCGGCTGGCAAGGCCACGAAACGGGCTGGAGAAAAGGCGCTGGCACTGTGTCTGCGCAGGGTCACCGAGGCGCACAGAACACTAGCAGTTTTCGAGGAGATGCGAAAAACCGCATAGTTTCGAGCAAGCATAATAACCGGGAAAACCGGACAAGCTGAACTCAATGGGAGGAAACAAAATGAAGAAATGGACCACAACCGCCCTCGGGACGGTGATCGCACTGGCCGCGTCGGTATCTGCAGCACAGGCTGACAAGCTCACGCTGTATTGCTCGGCACAGGAAGACTGGTGCCAACTCATGGCACGCAGCTTTGAGGACGCAACCGGCATCGACGTCAACATGACCCGGAAATCATCCGGCGAAACCTTTGCCCAGATCCGCGCCGAAGCGTCCAACCCCAAAGGCGATGTCTGGTGGGGCGGTACCGGTGACCCGCATTTGCAGGCAGCCGAAGAAGGCCTGACGATGGAATATGTCTCGCCGATTCGCGATCAGTTGCACGACTGGGCCATCTCTCAGGCGGAAAGCGCTGGCAATCGGACCATCGGCATCTATTCCGGCGCACTTGGCTACGGCTACAACACAGAACTTCTGGCCGCCAACAACCTGCCGGAACCGTCCTGCTGGAAAGACCTGCTGAAGCCCGAGTACAAAGGTCACGTTCAGATGGCGAACCCGAATTCGTCGGGGACCGCCTACACCACACTCGCGTCCATGGTGCAGATCTTCGGTGAAGACGAAGGGTTCGAATTCATGAAGGGCCTGCACGCCAACATCAACCAATACACCAAGTCGGGCTCTGCCCCGATCAAGGCGGCGGGCCGGGGCGAAAGCACCATCGGTATCGTCTTTATGCATGACGCCGTAGCACAGGCCGTTGCGGGTTTCCCGATCAAGGTTGTGGCACCTTGCGAAGGCACCGGCTACGAGATCGGCTCCATGTCGATCATCGACGGCGCCCGCAACGAAGACGAAGCGAAAGCGTTCTACGACTGGGCGCTGAGCGCCGAGGCACAGAACCTCGCACTGCAGGTCAATGCGTTCCAGGTCCCGTCCAACAAGGGCGCACAGACCTCGGACAGCGCGCCGGATATGTCCACGATCAAGCTGATCAACTACGACTTCAAGAAGTACGGCTCGTCGGACGAACGCAAGCGGCTCTTGCAGAAGTGGGACGAAGACGTCTCGACCCTGCCGCAGTAAGTGCGCTCATCTTCTGCTGATAAGACCTCCCACCCGGTATTGATCTTCTGGATCGTGGCCGGGTGGGTCGGGTACTGCCTTCTGCCATGGTACATGGTGGAGGGCGGTCTGTGGTCGTTCGAATGGCTGGTCGATGGCTATCCGTTCGACGAAGACTATGCGCCAGCCGCTTTTCTGATCGGACAAGGCGAAAAGCTCTGGCTTGCCCCGCTGCTTATCCCGCTGGCCTTACCACTGCTGGTTCTGCGGCGGTCCAAGTCTGACCCGCTATATGCGCAAATCCTGATACTGTCGGGTGCACTTGGTTTTGGCTGGCTGATCGCACAAGGGTTTTCTATCGGGATACGAGGCTTCAACTACGATTGGCTTACTGCCCTGTTCGGCGACATCCGTCTGCGCCAATTCGGCATGGGCTACGGCGCGATGATCTGCGCCTCGGCGTTCCTGTTCCTTCTGACCCAAGGCATTGCCGCGCGCGGCGCGATCAACGGTGATGTGTTCGTGGTCAGCGCCATTGGCGGCGTGATCACCATCGTCACCGCCTTCGTCTTCTTCCCCATCGCAAAGATGCTCTTTGCCGCCTTCGTGACCGAGGACGGCGCCTATTCCATGTCGGTCTTCTTTGCGAAATTCTTTGACGACCGGCTTTGGGGTCTCGGGTGTCTGTGGGGGGCCCGATGTGGCGCAGCGTGGAACTCGCTCTTCCTGGCTATCATGGTCGGGTTCATCACAACTGCTCTTGGTCTCGCCTTTGCACTGGTCGTCACGCGCTCTGGCTTCCGCTACAAGCGCGCGCTGCGCGCCCTGACAGTGCTGCCAATCATCACGCCGCCCTTCGTGATCGGCCTCGCGCTGATCCTGCTTTTCGGTCTGTCCGGCACCGTCACCCAGTTCTTTGCGGAACTCTTCGGCGTGCAACCCACGCGATGGCTTTACGGCATGCCCGGCGTGCTGATCGCGCAAACTCTTGCCTTTACCCCCATCGCCTTTCTGGTGCTGATCGGCGTGGTCGAAGGGGTGTCCCCCTCCATGGAAGAGGCCGCGCAGACCCTGCGCGCGAACCGCTGGCAGACGTTCAAGACCGTGTCCCTGCCGCTGATGCGTCCCGGCCTCGCCAATGCCTTCCTGCTGGGCTTCATCGAAAGCATGGCCGATTTCGGCAATCCTCTGGTGCTGGGCGGCAATTTCGACGTGCTCTCGACCGAGATTTTCTTTGCCATCGTCGGCGCGCAATATGATCAGGGCCGCGCCGCAGTGCTGGCCATCGTCCTGCTGTTCTTCACTCTTTCCGCCTTTTACGCGCAGCGCGTCTGGCTTGGGAAGAAAAGCTACACCACAGTTACCGGCAAAGGGGATTCCGGTGTGCATCCCCTGATGCCCAACGGTCTGGCCATTCCGGTGATGATCGTGGCCCTTGGCTGGGCGCTCTTTACCGCCGCTGTCTATGCGATGATCATCTATGGCAGCGTGGTCGAACTGTGGGGCGTCAACAATTCGCTCACCTTCAAGCATTATGTCACCGCGTTCTCCGTGCGTTTTGAAGAGGAAGGCATCCGCTGGACCGGGGCCGCTTGGGACAGTTTCTGGACGACGATCACCATCGCGGCGATTGCCGCCCCGCTCACAGCCGCCGTCGGTCTTGTGACGGCCTACCTGCTGACCCGCCAAAGCTTTGCCGGCAAGAACGCGTTTGAATTCGGCACGATGCTGTCCTTCGCCATCCCCGGCACCGTGATCGGCGTGAGCTACATCCTCGCTTTCAACGTCCCACCCATTGAGATCACCGGAACCGGTGTGATCCTCGTGATCAGTTTCATCTTCCGCAACATGCCGGTGGGTGTGCGGGCGGGGATTGCGTCCATGTCCCAGCTCGACCGAAGCCTTGACGAGTCCTCGCTTACTCTGGGTGCGAACTCGTGGCAGACCTTCCGACGGATCATCCTGCCGCTGCTGCGGCCCGCGATCCTTGCCGCGCTGGTCTACAGCTTCGTCCGGGCGATGACCGCGATTTCGGCGGTGATCTTCCTTGTCTCGGCCGAGTACGACATGGCGACCAGCTACATCATCGGGCGGGTCGAGAATAACGATTACGGTCTTGCCATCGCCTATTCCACCACGCTGATCTTCGTGATGCTGGCGGCTGTTGGCCTGCTGCAATTGCTGGTGGGCCGGGTTCAGATCGGGCGGCGGATGAGCCAGTCGCGGACCACGTCTCAGAAGGAGCCGACATGACGATTCAATCCAAAGCCGCACCGGTTCGCTTTGAAGGCGTCTCCAAGGTCTTCGGCAAAGACGTTCGCGCGGTCGACAATATCGACCTCCATGTTGATGCTGGAAAACTGGTGACCCTGCTCGGCCCGTCCGGCTGCGGCAAAACCACGACGCTGCGGATGATCGCGGGGCTTGAGATGGCGACATCGGGCAAGATCCTGATCGGCGACCGCGATGTGACCAAACTGCCCGCGACCGACCGCGATGTGTCCATGGTGTTTCAATCCTACGCGCTTTTCCCGCATATGACCGTGTTGGAAAACGTCATGTATGGTCTGACCTTCTCGGGCTTTGCCAAGGACGAGGCCCGCAGCCGGGCGCTGACAGGGCTTGATCTGGTCGGCCTCAAAGGCTTTGACACGCGCCTGCCGTCCGAGCTTTCCGGCGGGCAGCAACAGCGCGTGGCTGTGGCCCGCGCTCTGGTTCTGGAGCCACAGGTGCTTCTGTTCGACGAACCGCTGTCCAATCTCGACGCCAAGCTGCGACGTCAGGTGCGCGAGGATATCCGCGCGATTCAGAAAGACCTTGGCCTGACCGTGGTCTATGTCACCCACGATCAGGAAGAGGCGCTGGCCGTATCGGACGAAATCGTCGTGATGCGCAACGCAGCCATCGCCCAGATGGGAACGCCGCGGCAGCTATACGATGCGCCGAACGACCGGTTCGTCGCCGACTTCATCGGTGAGGCGAACCTGCTGTCCTGCGAGATTGTCTCGGTCGATGGCGATATGGCGACCATCGAGATCGAAGGCTATCGCCACACCCTGCCCTCGCGCGGCCTGTCTCCCGGCACCGCCACCATCGCGGTCCGTCCGTCGCGGCTTGTGATTGACGCGGGCGAAGGCGTGCCTGCCACCGTCGCGAAAGCAACCTATGTCGGCGTGCGGATGGAATACACGCTTACGGGTCAATTCGGTCAGGTCTTCGCGGTGCATGACAATGTCGACAGCCCGCTGGACCCGGGAACTGAGGTGCGGATGGGTTTTGCGGCCAAAGGCCCGGTGCTGTTGCCCGAGTAAATGCCGCGCCTTTTGATCATCACGCATCCAGAGGTCACGATTGATCCAGACGTGCCTGTGCATGATTGGGGTTTGAACGAAACAGGTCGACAGCGCGCCGCGCTGTTTGCGGGGTCAGATCAGATGGCGTCTGTGACGCATATCTGGAGCAGTGCCGAAACAAAGGCGCGCGAAACGGCTGACATTCTGGCCAGACCTCGTGATCTGCCTGTTGCCGTTGACGCGCGACTTGGCGAAAACGACCGAACTGCAACCGGGTTTCTGCCGCCACAACTGTTCGAGGCCGCCGCAAATACGTTCTTTGCCGACCCCGAAACCAGTTTCAAAGGTTGGGAAACCGCCACTCACGCACAAGCGCGGATCGTGCATGCGGTGCAAAACATCACGACACAGCATACCGGCGGCGATTTGGCGATTGTCACCCATGGCGCTGTGGGCACCCTGCTCTATTGCCATCTCTGCGGACTTCCCATCGACCGCACCCATGATCAGCCGGGACAGGGCCATTACTGGACCGCCGATCTGACCTCCCTTCAGCCCGATCACGGCTGGAGGCCGATGGCCTGACCCGTTGCGTCAGCCGTTCCAGGCGCGATCTGCAATGTCGACAAGCGTGTCGAACACGTCGGGGGTCCCCACCACCACGCGCCCGCCATCACGGATCATGGCATTGGCATCCTGCTCCTCGACCCGGCCGCCCGCCTCCTCGACCAAAAGCTGACCAGCCAGGCAATCCCACGCGTTCATGTGCTCTTCCACGTATCCCAGCAACCGCCCCGCCGCGACATAGGCGATGGACAAGGCACCGCTGGCATTGCGGTGATACATGGCCCCCCGGTCGATCAGATCAGAGATCACCGGGATCACGTTTGTGGCCTCCACGCGGTTCGAATAGCCCACAGAGACGGTTCCGCTGGACAGCGGTGTACCCGAGGCAACCTGCATCTTGGTCTTATTCAGATGCGCCCCGGCACCGCGCAGCGCCGCATAGGTTTCACCGACATTCGGATCATGGATGACACCGACCTCGGTTCGCCCTGCAACCACACCGGCGAGGACGATTGTCCAGGACGGGATGCCGTTGACGAAATTGGTGGTCCCGTCGATGGGATCAATCACCCAGTCGAACCCGCTGGTCCCCGGCTTGGGAGAATGCTCTTCTCCGTATATCCCATCATCAGGCCACGCCTCGGCCAATTGCGCCCGGATCAGGAGCTCGACATTGCGGTCTGCTTCGCTGACCCAATCCTGAGTGCCTTTCTGGTCAACGGCGAGACGATCTCGGTCTCTGAAGTACCTCAGCGCTTCCTGCCCTGCATTCTGACACAGCGTAATGGCAAACTCGTGCCTATCTCGGAGACGATCCATCCGATTTCTTTCCCTGCTCGCTCTATGATGAAGATGCTATCGTTCCGAATGGTGTAATACAATCGGCGCGTGCGGGGCGTTACGGTATCAGGTCAAAGGCCCGCCCGTGTGGGTCCATTGGCTGCCATGTTGAGAGCGGTCACAAGGCGACCAAGCATCGGTTGGGCCGACAAAGACATGTGCACCAGACCGGGCCACACCGGAAAGGCTTTGCCTCCGTTAACAACCATGGACCGACGTGTCATAGCCTTCGGCCCTTTGTGGCCGCTGCCCGGGTAGCGGCGATGATGCCGCCGAAATCATTTTTGTGACGTGGTTGGGGCCAACGGGTTTGATGCCCGTGGGGTTAAGAGCCCGTATCGAGTAGTAGCCGCGCGTGATGTGATCCATGTTCACCGTCTCTCGGACACCCGGCACCCCCAGGATGCGCTGCATATAGGCCGTGAGGCGCGGATAGTCCGCGATCTGGCGCAGGTTGGTCTTGAAAAGACCGTGATACGCGGCATCGAAGCGGATCAGGGTCACAAAGGTGCGAATATCGACCTCGGTCAACGCGTCGCCCATAAGGTAGTCGCCGGTTAACCGCTCCTCCAGCATGTCGAGCGTTTCGAAGACAGCCGTCACTGCCTCGTCATAAGCGTCTTGCGAAGATGCGAAGCCAGCCTTGTAGACGCCATTGTTCAATCGATCGTAGATCACCGCAGAAAGAGCGTCGATCTCGGCGCGTCTCTGCGGAGGACAAAGCCGGATGTCGGAGGGCACGAGGTGTTCGAAGGCCGTGTCGAACATCCGCAGAATGTCGGCGCTTTCGTTATTCACCATGACATTGCGCTTCATATCCCAGAGCACCGGCACCGTGGCACGTCCAGTATATGCCGGATCCGCGTTCGTGTAGAGTTCGTGCATGTACGTGGCGCCGAAGATCGGGTCCTCGTCAGCGCCCGGGTAGCCGCCGAACTGCCATCCCTGATCTGACAAAACGGGATTGACGACGGTGATGTCGATCATCGTCTCAAGGCCTTTCAGCTTACGTGCCATCAGCGTACGCGAGGCCCATGGGCAGATCAGCGCCACGTAAAGCCGATAGCGCCCGGGTTCAGCTGCAAAGCCACCCTCTCCGGTCGGACCGGCACTGCCGTCAGGGGTAATCCAGTTACGAAAACGCGACACCTGCCGCACGAAGCGACCCTTCTCGTCGGCCTTCTGCACAGGTTGCCAATTCTCGACCCATTTCCCGTTTACAAGCATTGGTTCACTCCTCAGCGGGCGTGGAAGACATAAGAGCGCATCGAGACGGAGGCGAGGTCGATGCTGTCGGTCATGAATGTCAGGTCATCGCCCGCGTCAGATGCCCCGGCGATGGTAAGTGCTGGCAGGTAGTGGTCGACCGAGGGATGGGCCATGCGCAGCAGACTCCCCAGCCCGGCCCGATCCGATAGGGCGGCGAAGTCGCGCGCTTCCAATTTGTCGGCAAACAGCGCGTCGAACTCCAACGCGAAATCATGCGGTTTCGCGCCCGCGCCCCATTTTACGGCACCGAGGTTGTGCACCACGTTGCCCGACCCGAGGATCAGAACGCCCCGGTTGCGCAGTTTCGAAAGGGTGTGACCGATTTCCAACTGATGCTCTAGGCCCTTCGACATGTCGATCGATACCTGAAACACGGGCACGTCCGCGCCGGGGTAGAGGAACTTCAGCACCGTCCAAGCGCCGTGATCGAGGCCCCATGTGTCATCTTCTTCGGCATGATGACTGGCCAGCAACGTCACCACGTCACGCGCCAGCTCCGGGTTGCCCGGTGCCGGGTATTGCTCTGCGAAAAGCGCGTCAGGGAAGCCGTAGAAATCGTGGATGGTCTTGGGTACGGCCGACACGTCCACAAGAGTGGTGCCCCGGGTCATCCAGTGCGCGGAGACCACGAGGATCGCCTTGGGCCGTGGGAGGGTCTGGCCCAATTCGGTCCATGTGCGGCTGTAACCCGTGTCCTTGATGGCGTTCATCGGGCTGCCATGGCCAAGGAAGACAAGCGGCATCCGCTCAGAGGGCGAAAGGTTGGATTTCAGGTCTTCAAGGGTGCGGGTAACAGGCATTTGATTACCTTCTCGGCAAATCGGAATGTTCGGGCCCGCTGCAAAACCGGCGAGCCCGTTGGATGGATCAGATCAGGCAAACTGGCCAAACATTCTGTTCAGTACCGGAATGCGCAGGGCAAAAGCCCCGGCGCCCAGAAGCGCGATGGCACCCTGAACAAGGGTCCAGAACAACGGGAACTCCCAACCGCCGCCCTCGCTCGAGAACAACCAACCGTTGGAGGAGTGCACCCAAGACGCACCGAGCAGAACCGGGATCAGCGCCAGCGACACCAGCCGCACGGCGACACCCGCGATCAGCGCCAGCCCGCCTCCGATCTCGGCCACGATGGTCAGGTAGGCAAGAACTCCGGGCAGGCCCAGGCTTTCGAAAAAGCCCACCGTGCCCGCAACAGTGAAGACATTCACCTTGAGCAGTCCGTGAGCGAGGAACAGAGTGCCGCTCGCAACGCGCAGCAGGGTGGCGGCATAATCAGCTGGGAGGTTGTTTGATTGAGTCATTGTATTGGTCCTTTGTCATGGGGCCCAGTCCGATGACTGGCACCGGGATTGTTTGAACTGGAGCCAATCTACGTCTTGCCGATCATCACCGAAATGGTATCTTTAAAGTAATACTTTCCACGTTTTGTTCTGAATGAGATCATGGATATCACCGACGAGTTGAAGGCGTTCATCGCGACCGCCCAAACGGGCTCTTTCACCGCCGGGGCGGAGCAGATGGGCGTCTCGAACCGGCTCACCTCGAAATACGTGGCCGAACTGGAGTCACGACTGGGAGTGCGGCTCTTGCAGCGCACCACACGCCGGGTGGGGTTGACGCCAGCGGGCGAAGACCTGCTGGCGCGCGCGCCTGCAGTGCTGGAGGACCTCGACACGCTCTTGTCGGATGTTTCTGAAGGCTCAAAGGAGCTTTCGGGGCTGATCCGCATTTCTGCTCCCGTTACATTCGGTGAGACCTATGTGGGCGGCATGCTCGTGCGCTTTGCGGAACGAAACCCGGGGCTGAGCTTCGACCTGCGGCTGAGCGACAGCTATTCCGACCTCGCGCGAGAGGGGATTGACCTGGCTTTTCGGGTGGGAACCTCCGAAATGCTCTCATTGAAAGCGCGCAAACTGGGCGCGCTCTCCACGCTTGCGGTGGCCAGCCCCGGCTATGTTGCGACCCATGGCGCGCCCATGACCCCGGAAGCGCTGGCCGACCATGCCTGCATCCTCGATACCAACCGCAAGCTGCCACGGCGCTGGGTGTTTGCCGTCGACGGGCAAGAACGTGTGGTGCAGGTGACGGGGCGGTTTCAGGTGAACTCCGCCGGCGCCGCCACCGAACTTGCCGCCGCCGGGCTGGGAATTGCGCTGGTGCCGCGCTTTGCACTTGGGAACGCACTTGAGACGGGGCGACTGGTGCCGTTGCTGGATGGGCTCGGCCCTCCCCCCAGCCCAATCAGTGCGGTCTACCTCGAAGGCCGGACGCTGCCACGCAAGCTTCGTGCTTTGATCGACTTCGCAGTGGACGACATTCGCACCGCAGGAGTCTTGTGATAGGTACGGTGTCGGGATCCCCATGCCGTACTTGACGCGCTGCATGCGAAGAACCCTGACCGTGCACGTGCAGACCGACATGGCGCAACCCTTTCCAGGTCTTAGCGTTTTCTTACCCCAACGGGATCAGGGGCATCTGGAACAGTGCCTGTCCGAACACGGCAAGGGTCAGTGCCGCGTATCCAATAGCAGCCAGGCGAATTGTGCGAACGGAGCCGGAAAGGCCACGGCGATCCAGCCACAGCGCAATCAGCGGCAGAGCCTGCATCGCATGAAGAGCGACGAAATGAGCAGGCCGCAGGTCTCCTGTGACCCCAGACCAACCGAAGAGCGGGATGGTCGGCGCAGTTTCCGGGTGAAGGCCAACAAAGTGACCCCCGTTTACGCTGAGATATCCTGCTGTAATCAGGGTCAGCAGAAAGGTCAGCAAGCACCCTAGCCAAACGCCCTCACGCATCGCGAGGCTGAAATCGGCCCCTTTGTCGCGTTTGACAACCCAACCGATAACCGCGGTCCCTGCGATAAGTGACACGGCTCCTGCAGCCATGACACCTTCATACATCACCCTGTGGAACGGAGTGGATACGTTAAAGTGCGATGGTTCCGCCCGGCCAGCTTGGTACATCATGTAGGCCATTTCCGACAGGAATGCCGCCGCCATGACCCAGCCGACGACGCGCAGGGTCCAGCCGTCGCGGGATTTCGGCGACAATCGGGTCTCGACCACTGCAAGTGTGCAGAATAGCACCGTGAAGCTGAGCGCGAATTTCAGGGGCTTCATCCAGACCGGCACCCCGTCAATCAGGCGGGCGTCGACAAAGCCCCAAAGCACCGTGAGCGCCAGAAGGACGAACGAGATGACAGTGAGTGTCACAAACTGCGTTGGTTTGCGGGGAGAAATTGCGGGGATGTTGGCGTCAAGCAGGGACATGGGTCTCGCCTTTCAAAGAAGGGGTTTGCTGAGGGATTACGCGGGCGCGCAAGCCGATTTCGGTCAGTCCAGCGATCAGGAAGCCAAGCGGCCCAAGCATGAACGTCGACAACAAGATGGGCGTCTGAATCAGGCGTCCGACACCTGCGCGGTCCATCCTCGCAGCCATCACGGCACCGACAAACAGGTCGAAAGCAAGGTAATGCACCCAGCCCGCCAGCAGCGCCCATCGGTCTGACATCAGGGTAGCGACGCTGTCGAGGCTGTCAAAACCTCCCCCCGTACCCGAGAAGCGGCTGAAGATCAGCGCCGCATAGACTGCGGACAGGCCCGCCGGAATGATCCAGAGCGGGATGGCGTTGAACCAGACATAGCGGCGCGGCCCAAGGATGAGCAGCGCCCACCCGGCCATTGCCGCAGTGCCGGCATAAGAGAAGAGAAGATCAGGTGTCATCGCAATATACCCACTGTAAATTTCCATTGTATATATATGGAGCGCACGTCCTTGCATTGTCCAGCGCAAAAATTTACATTGGAAATATGGAGGCGCTAAAATGCTGAAAGATCATAGAAAAAAATATCACCACGGCGACCTGAAGGCAGCCCTGATCGAGGCCGGGCTTGCTGAATTGGAAGAAAAAGGACTCGAGTCGGTATCGCTACGGTCTATCGCTGCGCGGGTCGGTGTCAGCCACACCGCGCCAAAGAACCATTTCGACGGTTTGCGCGGCCTTCTCACCAGCATCGCCACAGTGGGCTTCAAGCGCCACGCCTGCGAAATGCGGCATGGCGTCGAGGACCACCCGCCTGGCAAGTCGCGGCTGGATGCGGCTTGCAACGGCTACCTGCGTTTTGCTCTGAACAACCCCGAACTCTTTAAACTGATGTTCTCCAGCACGCTCTGCAACGCTGATGACCCTGAACTGAAGCGCGCGGCATGGGCCAGTTATGAGGTTTTGCGCGGCGTGGCCCATGGGCTTGACTGGGACAAGGCCAAAGCGCCGGGTGGCCCGTGGCGCACCGAATGGATGCTGTGGAGCATGGTGCACGGTTACGCGATGCTGCTGATCGAAGGTCAGATTCAAAGAAGCGAGGATGGAACTCCGCCATTCGAGGCGGCCGAACTGATGCCCGATTTCACCTACCGGCTCGAAGACCTCGAAACGTCGCCTCCTCCCTTTCTGGGACTTGGCGGCGGAACGGTATGAGAGCAAGACCGCGCCCTACCGTTGTGCGTCATTCCGCGATTGTCGTTGCGGGCGCGCCTGTGGACGCACTGGACCGCATCTGGTTTGCTGGAGGCTGATTGATCTCAGTTACGAGGACCACTCCAGTGTGAGTGGATCAATCGGCCAAGGACACCCCACCCGCGAGACAAGTCAACGTGGATGGATTGCTCAGGTGAGCGAACCGAAAGCGACTACGCCATCCGTCCCATCCGCATCGGCCAGTTTCTTATTTTGAGGGCCGAACATATTTGCGGTACCTGGCATGATTTTCTTTTGACCGCTCACTATCTTTTCCTGGTCGCTGACCTTCTTCTTAGCGGTCCAAGCTCCTTGTTGATACATAACGATCACACCACCAGTGTCTTCAAGTTTCGGTTCGGTCCTGGCTTTCTTGATTTACAACCACTGCTCGACCCGAGGTCTCAGAAAACGGCTTGGCACTTGCGCATGCGCAACCGTTGCGTAAACCGGAGTACCGACTGTCTCCAGCATCTGATTTAACTTGGGTCTAATTTTCGGAAACTTCTCTTCGTCATCATGAGCGCTGTCAATGTGGGTGAATGCACATCTATCGCCGCCATCCAGAACCAACGCGACGCACCCAGCCAATCCGTCCGTGCAAATCTGCAGTTGATGGCCTTTTTCGACGATGATGAACTCGTCAATCGCGATTTGAAACGTCGGCATGTTGATTTCCCTTCAGGGATCTAACGGTATCTCGAATACACAAAATTTGCGATCAATGTTTTCGACCACCGAAGGGGATCGCGATAAGTAGGGGTAAGTCCCCCATTTTTGCGGGGGCTTGTTCGAAGACGTGACGCGGCCAATCTCAGGTTCCGGGCGGGTGTCATCCCACCGTTGCCGATATGCGGAGACTCAGTATAGCAGGACCAGAGCCATTCGGTGGCAATCTGCTGCACCTCGTCGATGCGTTCGAAGATATCGTGGTCCAGCCATTCGTGCCGGACTGTCCGGTTGTAGCGCTCTAAATAGGCGTTTTGCCGGGGCTTGCCGGGCTGAACGTAGGCGAGGGTATGCCCCTGTTCTCGGCCCACTCCATGAGCGTTCCGCTGACGTATGCGGGGCGTTGTCGAGATGCCATCTCCACCGGCTCGATTTCATCCTTTCGATCCGGTGCTTGCGGATCTCAGCGGAAAACATTGGACCGAAGCGATGCCACGGATATCGGACTGTCTCATGGCTGATGTCGACGCTACGCTCATGCAGCAAGTCCCAAAGTTGCAGGGAGACAGAGAGAATCTGACGTACAGCATCACCGCCAGACCGACGATTTCCGGACCGCTGTGAAAGCCTTTGAACGGTCCAGGTTTGCTTAAACGCCGCGGCTAAGAGGCCGCCCTGCCCGTCTCAATCGTAATCCTGCTGACAACACCGTCTGGAGCCTAATTCGAAAAGCCGGCTTTCTCAAAACCTGCCAAGAGGTGGTCGATATCCCGCCGTTCACGTGAAACCCTGTGCATGTAAATTTCTGCCGCAGAGATCGTATTTCGACGGTCTTTGGCGAGATGTGTACGTGTTATCTCTCTAGCCTTTCCAACCCTCCCCATCATGGCATATGCGGCAGCAACAATCCGGTAGGGACGGGTAAATTCAGGACGCCGGTTCAAAACCGCATTCACACTGTCAATCGCCAACTGGTATTGACGCAGGTTGTAGTAGGCAGCGCCCAATGCCCAGTATGCTCTCGTTTCATTGACGGGGTTGAGTGCGATAGACTTCTTCAGGAATGGGATGGCCTCGTCCGATCGTCCCGCGTCCATCAGATATGAGCCCATCATCGCCTGTGCGTCCGCATCGTTTGGATTCAGCTGAATGGCACGTGCAAATGCCTTTTCCGCCAGCCGCCATTCATGGCGGAGTTGGTTGATTTTCCCCGTGATCCAAATCGGGCGACTGGCTG
>CAYZAD010000061.1:0-14308 GCA_964476315.1 uncultured Rhodobacterales bacterium | reverse complement strand
TACCCCCACATGACGGTGCGGCAGAACATGGGCTACGGGCTCAAGATCGCGGGCCTGCCCAAGGATGAGATCAACAAGAAGGTCGAAGCCGCGGCCAAGCTTTTGCAGCTTGACGCGTTGCTTGAACGCAAACCCCGCGAATTGTCGGGTGGCCAGCGCCAGCGCGTGGCCATGGGGCGCGCCATCGTCCGCGAACCGGCGGTGTTCCTGTTCGATGAACCGCTGTCCAACCTCGATGCCAAGCTGCGGGTGCAGATGCGGCTCGAGATCAAGCAACTGCAATCCGAACTGGGCATCACGTCGCTTTACGTGACGCATGACCAGGTCGAGGCGATGACAATGGCCGACCGGATGATCGTGATGAATGGCGGCGTTGCGGAACAGATCGGCACACCGCTTGAAGTCTACGAGACGCCGCGCACGCTGTTTGCCGCCCAATTCATCGGAAGCCCCGCGATGAACATCCTGGATGCAGAGCTTCGGAGCGGTCAGGTCTTTCTTCATGACACGGCCATCTGCACGGCGCAGGGGCCGGACGGTCCGGTCAAACTCGGCATCCGGCCGGAACATATGGACCTCGATCCGGATGGACCGATCAAGGTTGCCATTCACCTGACCGAACCATTGGGGGCCAATACGTTGTTGCATGGCAAGATCGCAGGCCATGCCGACCAGTTCACCATCAGCCTGCCCGGCGTGCATGCGCTAAGCGAATATGGCGGCGAACTGTGCTTCAGGGTGCAAGAGGGGCAGGCCCATGTGTTCGATCCCGCGACCGGACGCCGCCTTGGTCCGTCCGGCTGACCCGATGAACCGCTTGACCGGGCAGGGGCATGACCCGCGAGGCGGTTAACCCGTCTCTGCCGTCAGGCCATGCGCCTCGATGGCGGCCACCGCGCAGGCTTCGTCATTGTCGGAACTGTCGCCGGTGATGCCGATGGCGCCGATGATCGTGGCATCGCGCTTGATCAGAACGCCGCCCGGAACCGGCACCAGCTTTCCGCCATTCAGCGCATTCATCGCGTCGATGAAATAAGGCTGCTCTTGCGCCCGGTTGAACAGTGCGCGCGATCCCAGGCCCATGGCCACCGCCCCCTTGGCCTTGCCCTGCGCAATCTCGGCGCGCAGGTTGCTGGTGCCGTCTTCCCGTTGCAGCGCGACAAGGTGGCCCCCGGCGTCGATCACCGCAATGGTCAGCGGCTTCATTCCATGTGCGCGGCGATATCCAAGCGCATCCGTGATCAGGGCATTGGCAAGGTCGAGGTTCATCTGGACAGCCTTTGGCAAGGTGACCCGCCCGCCAGGCTCTGGCGGACGGGTCCGAGGTATCAGTTGTAGAAGTAATCCACGAGGAACAGTGGGATGGCCGGGATGTAGGTGCACATCAAGAGCACGGTCAGAAGCACCGCGATGAAGTAGATGTTCACCTTGGTCACGTCCCAGATATTGGCCCGCGCCACGGCACAGGCGGTGATCAGAACGCTGGCCACCGGCGGTGTCTGCTGACCGATGGCCAGGTTCAGGGTCACCACAAGACCAAAGTGGATCGGGTTGATGCCCACCGCATCGATCAGCGGGATCACGATCGGCACCACCAGGATGATGGCCGCCGCCGAGTGCAGGAAGAAGCCAATGATCAGGAAGAAGAAGTTCAGGATCAGCAGGATCAGCCACTTGTTGTCGGTGATGCTCAGAATGCCCGCCGCCAGTTCCTGCGGATATTGCGCGCGGGTCAGGAACCCGCCCATCACCACCGATGCCGCGACCAGCAGCATCACCACGGCTGTCTGCATGCCCCCGTCCAGCATCGAACGCTGCAAATGCTTGAGGTCCACCTGGCGGTACCACAGGCTGATGGCGATGGCGGCAAGAACGGCAAGGCCTGCAGCCTCGGTTGCGGTAACGTAGCCGCCAAAGATGCCACCCAGGATGATGATCGGCAGCGCGAATGTCGGCAGCGCATCGACAAAGGCTTCCCACAGGCGCCGACCCGAAAACGCCTCTTCGCGGGGCAGGTCGTAGCGCACGGCAAAATAATACGAGACACCCATCAGGCCAGCCGCACCCATCAGGCCCGGAATGACACCGGCAACGAACAGTTGTTCGACCGACACGTTGGCCGATGTCGCGTACAGGATCATCGGGATCGACGGCGGAATGATGATGGCCAGCGAAGCCGACGACGATGTCACCGCGGCCGAGAACGCCCCGGAATACCCGCGCTTTTTCATCTGTGGGATCATCACCGATCCCATCGCGGCCACATCCGCCACGGCCGAGCCCGAGATTTCGGCAAAGAACAGCGACACGCCGATGTTCACATGCGCCAGACCCCCCCGGATGAACCCGATCAGGGCGGCGACAAAGTTGATCAGGCGGTCCGTGATTCCGCCGGCATTCATGATGGCACCGGCCAGAACGAACATCGGGATCGCGATCAGCGAAAACTTGGTCGCGCCGCCATACATGTCAAGCGCCACGTTCACGAGCGAATTCGCGCCTTCCAGCACCAGCAACCCAAGAATGGCGGATACCGCCAGCGCCACGCCGATTGGCACGTTCAGACAGATCATCGCAACCATGGCGATGAAGATACCCAGCATCAGCATCAGGCGTTCCCCGCTTTCTTCATCTCGGTTTCGACCTCTTCTTCGATCTCGGCATGCTCCAGCGACACGCCACCCGCGGTCTTGCGCCAGTATTCAGGCAGGCTGAGCGCCTGACAGATCAGGAACAGCACCGCACCAATGGGGATCACGGACTGGGTAAAGCTGACCGGCACCCATGTAAGGGAAACAAGCGACATCCCCCCCAGGATGGTCATCACCGTGTATCCGGCCCAGGCCAGCAGGATGAAGAACCCCGCCGTGATCGCCTCTGCCAGCATCACGGCCCACATCCGCGCGGGCATCGGGATCGACAGCAGAACCGAGTCAAAGCCGATGTGCCGGCGCCGCAGCGCGGCCAGGGCAGACCCGTAATAGGTGATCCACGCCAACAGGATCGCCGCCACCTCGTCATACCACGCCAGGCTGGATCCCAGCAGGCGATAGATGACCGCGACGACCACCACCGTGGTCAGGATCACCATGAGGAAGATCACGAAATATTCGAGAACGACCTCAAAGAATTTGCGCATAGAGTTGAGCATGAAAAGCCCCTGCCGGTGGCGGTGCCCCGGTGATGTCTGAGGAAAGTGTTAGGTGTCGCGGTGCGGCCGCGGAGGGCAGGGGGCCGCAGGGCCCCCTGCGCATGTCAGATCAGGAGCCGGATGCCAGGCTCTGGATTTTCTCGACAAGCTCTGCACCGCCTTCAACGGTGTTTGCGAACTCTTCGTAGATCGGTGCCGAGGCTGCAACAAAGGCCGCGTTGTCGGCTTCGTTGATCTGCACACCGGCATCGCGGATCACCTGCAGCAACTCTTCCTCAAGCTTGGCCGCGTGCTCGTAGACAAAATCCTGTGTCTCGGATCCGCAGGCCTCAAGATCGGCGCGCACGTCTTCCGGCAGCTTCTGCCACTGGTTTTCCGCAACCAGCACGTAGCCGGGTGTGTAGACGTGGCCGGTGATGGACAGGTATTCCTGCACTTCCTGGAACTTGGCCGACGCGATCTGCGCATACGGGTTTTCCTGGCCGTCGATCACCTTTGTCTGCAACGCGGTGAACACTTCCGAGAACGCCATCGGCGTCGGGTTCGCGCCGTAAAGCTGGAACATCTTCACCCGCCATTCGCCGTTCGGCGTGCGGAGCTTGATGCCCTGCAGGTCTTCCGGCGTGTTGATCGGACGGATGTTGTTGGTGATGTGGCGGAAGCCGTTCTCGAAATAGCCGATGATGCGGTACCCTTCAGCCAGCGCGGCCTCCTGGAACACATCGCCCACTTCGGCCTGGATGCGGCGCATGTGGTCGCGGTCCTGCACGATATACGGCATTTCGAACACGCCGAATTCCGGCGCCACCGATGACATCACCGACGATGGCAGCGAAAAGTCGACCTGACCCAGCTTCAGCTTCTGCAAAAGCTCGCGGTCGTTGCCCAACTGGCTGGCGCCAAAGGTCTGCACCTCGGCCCGGTCGCCAAGCTTGCCATTGGCACATTCGGCAAACGCGTTTGCCGACGCCTCGAACAGCGATCCCGGGTTGCCCACATGGCCGAAGCGCAGCGTCAGGTCCGCCGCGGTCGCTGCCAGGGGCATCGTGATTGCTGCCACGCTCGCAAGAATGGTTGCTTTGACTTTCATGGTTCTTCCTCCCTAAAAAGCCCCCTCCCGGGGCGTTATTCAGCGGCCACCCGCTCGTCTGTCGTCTGCTTGAGATACTCCATCGCCGCCTGCGCGCCGCCCGACTGGTGCGGAATACCGGCCTTGGTCAGGCCCATCTCCACACCCGACAGCGTGGCCATCAGCATCAGGTCGTTGAAATCGCCCAGATGCCCGATGCGGAACACCTTGTCGGCGACCTTGGACAGACCGTTGCCAAGCGAGATGTCGTAATGCTTGAGCGTCGTTGCGCGGAACGCGTCCGCCGAGTGCCCATGCGGGACCATCACCGCTGTCAGAACGCCAGACTCCTCACCCTGGCGGGCACACAGCACTTCCAATCCCCAGGCCCGCACAGCGGTCCGTGTCGCGGCGCCGTGGCGCGCGTGGCGGGCAAACACGTTGTCCAGACCTTCCTCGTGCAGCATGTCGATGGCTTCGTTCAGGCCGTAAAGCAGGTTGGTTCCCGGCGTATACGGGAAATATCCCGTCTGGTTCGGCCCGACCATATCCTGCCAGTCCCAATAGCTGCGCGGCATCGTCACCGATTTGGCATGCTCCAGCGCCTTGTCGCTCACCGCGTTAAAACTCAGCCCCGGGGGCAGCATCAGACCCTTCTGCGACCCCGACACGCAGACATCGACACCCCATTCGTCGAACCGGAAATCGATCGAGGCCAGACCAGAGATGGAATCCACCATCAGCAGGGCAGGGTGCCCGGCGGCATCGATGGCCTTGCGCACCTCGGCAATCGGCGACACCGAACCTGTCGATGTCTCGTTATGTACCACGCAGACCGCCTTGATCTCGTGATTGGTGTCCTGCCGCAACCGTGCTTCGATCCGGTCCGGCTCTGCGCCACCGCGCCAATCGCCTTCAAGAAACTCGGGTGCGATCCCGATCTTGCGCGCCATCTTGTTCCACAGCGTCGCGAAATGCCCGGTTTCGAACATCAGCACCTTGTCGCCCGGCGACACGGTGTTCACCAGCGCCGCTTCCCACGCGCCCGTTCCCGAAGAGGGAAAGATGAACACGTTCTGCTGCGTCTTGAAGATGGTCTTCATGCCGTCCAGCGCCTTTTTGCCCACTTCGGCAAAATCAGGCCCGCGATGATCGATCGTCTGCTGGCCAATGGCCTTGAGAATGCGGTCGGGCACCGCGCTGGGTCCCGGTATTTGCAAGAAATGTCTGCCAGCCTGGCGCATCGAGTCGGTCCTCCCAGGGGCGCCGTTGATCGGCGCGATTAGTTGTTGTCAAAACGTAATTATGAATTCATAATTCAGTCAACCAAAAAATGCGGACCCGCAAACGAGGCCCGGACAGGGGAGGAAATCACAAGGCTCATGCGTGAAAACACACGTCTTTCCAGCCGTTTGAGTGCCGCCGTTCAGGGCGAGGTGTTTGGCGATCCCGCCGCGCGGGCACGGTACGCCACGGACGCGTCGATCTACCAGATCGTGCCCGAGGCGGTGGTGGTCCCGCGCTCTGAGGACGATATCCAGGCCGCCATGCAAATCGCCCGCGAAGAAGAAACGCCCGTCCTTCCGCGCGGGGGCGGCACGTCGCAATGCGGCCAGACGGTGAACCGGGCGGTGGTGCTCGACAACACGCGGCACCTCAACCGAATCCTCGATATCGACACCGAAAACCTGACTGCGCGGGTGCAGCCGGGGCTGGTGCTTGATGAACTGAACCGCGCGCTGAAACCGCATGGTCTGTGGTTCCCGGTCGATCCCTCCACCGCGTCGCGCTGTACGCTCGGGGGCATGGCCGCGAACAACTCGTCGGGCGGCAAATCATTGCGCTTCGGCATCATGCGCGACAACGTCCGCGCGATCTCGGCCATCCTGCCCGACGGCACCAAGGCGCGCTTCAACGGGGCCGATCCGGACCCCGGTCCCTATGCCGACCTTGTCAGCGACATGCGCGCGCTTGGACAGCGCGAGGCCGAAGAGATCGAGGCGCAGTTCCCCAAGGTCCAGCGCCGCGTCGGTGGCTACAACATCGATGCGCTGACCGGCAATGACGTGAACATGGCGCATCTTCTGGTCGGTTCCGAGGGCACGCTGGCCTATTTCACGGAAATCGAACTCAGCCTCGCGCATCTGCCCGGCGAAAAGGTGGTCGGCGTCTGCCATTTTCCGACCTTCTACGCCGCCATGGACGCCGCCCAGCACCTTGTCACGCTCACCCCGCAAGGGGTCGAACTGATCGACGACACGATGATCGCGCTGGGCCGCGACATCCCGCTGTTCCGCAAGACGATCGAAGCTTTTGTCGAAGGCGACCCCGCCGCGCTGCTTCTGGTCGAATTCGCCGAAGGCAGTGCCGCGGCGAACGCTGCCAAGCTGGCCGAACTGTCGGATCTCATGGGCGATCTGGGCTTTTCATTCCAGGCATCAGGAAAAGCATGGGGCGGGGTTGTTCCGGTCACTGACAACGGTCTGCAAGGCGCCATCGCCGAATACCGCAAGGCGGGCCTCAACGTGATGATGTCGATGAAAGAGGCGGGCAAGCCCATCTCTTTCGTCGAGGATTGCGCTGTCGCGCTGCCCGATCTGGCCGAATACACGCAGGGTGTGACCGACGTCTTTTCCAAATACGGCAAGCAGGGAACGTGGTACGCCCATGCTTCGGTCGGTTGTCTGCACGTCAGGCCGGTTCTGAACATGCGTCAGGATGCCGACGTGAAAACCATGCGTGCCATGGCCGAAGAGATCTTTGACCTCGTCAAACACTACAAAGGCTCCCATTCCGGCGAACATGGCGACGGGATCGTCCGGTCCGAATTCCACGAAAAGATGTTCGGCAAGCGCATCGTCTCGGCCTTTGAAGAGGTCAAGGCCCGCTTTGACCCTGATGGCCTGATGAACCCCGGCAAGATCGTGCACGCGCCTGCCATGGATGACCGCCGGGTCTTTCGCTATGGGCCCAACTACGCGGTGCCCGAATTTGAAACCGCGCTTGACTGGTCGGCCTGGCCCGGATCGGGCGGCGGGTTTCAGGGCGCGGTCGAGATGTGCAACAACAACGGTGCCTGCCGAAAGCTCAAGGGCGGGGTCATGTGCCCGTCCTTCCGCGCCACGCGCAACGAACGCGACGCCACGCGCGGCCGGGCCAACACCCTGCGCTTTGCCATCAGCGGGCAGATGCCGGGCGGGCTGACGTCGGACGCGATGGCCGACACGATGAAATACTGCGTGTCCTGCAAGGGCTGCCGCCGCGAATGCCCCACCGGCGTCGATATGGCGAAAATGAAGATCGAAGTGCTGGCCGCGCGGCGCAAGCAGAACGGTCTCACGCTCGCCGACAAGCTGGTCGGCCACCTGCCGCGCTATGCGCCCAAGGCGGCCAAGGTCGCGTGGCTGATGAACCTGCGCAACAAGATCGGCCCGGTGCGCAAGCTGACCGAGAAACTGACCGGCGTGTCCCATCGCCGCGATCTGCCGGTCTGGTCGTCCGATCCGTTCCGCGATGACGAGGCGCAGGATACAAATCCCGATCTTCTGCTCTTTGCCGACGTCTTCAACCGCTACTTCGAGCCGGAAAACCTGCGCGCTGCGGTGCGGGTGTTGCGCAAGGCGGGATTGCGGGTCGCCGTGGCCCGCGATGGCAGTGGCACCTCGCTGGAATGTGGGCGCACGCTGCTTGCTGTCGGCTGTGTCGAGGAGGCCCGCACCGAAGCCAAACGCGTGATCGATGCCACGAAAGACGCCGTGGCCAAGGGTGTCCCGGTCGTGGGGCTGGAGCCGTCCTCGATCCTCACCTTCCGCGACGAATTCCTTGCCCTGTGTCCCGGACCCGACGCCGAGGCACTGGCGCAAGCCACGCACACCTTCGAGGAATACCTCGCCAAACGCCCGGACCTGCCGCTGAAGCCGCTTGGCAAACCGATCTATGTGCATGGCCACTGCCATCAAAAGGCGCAGGACGCCGTGACCCCCATGCTGGACCTGCTCAAGCGTATTCCGGGGGCGGAGGTGACCCTGATCGAAACCTCCTGCTGCGGGATGGCCGGCGCCTTCGGCTATGCGCCCGACACCATTGATGTGTCGCTCAAGATGGCCAATCTCGATCTGTTCCCGGCCCTGGAAGCCGCGCCTCAGGACGCGATCGTTGTCGCGGACGGCACCTCCTGTCGCCACCAGATCGCGGATGGCACACCGCGGCGCGCCATGCATGTTGCGCGCTTGCTGGATCAGGCCCTTGATGGATAGGATACCGCCATGAACCTGACCAAAGCCATCAATCGGCCAACCCTGCACGAGGAACTTGTCGACCGGTTGCGCAATCTCGTGGTCGAGGATGCGTTGAAGCCCGGCGAAAAGGTGCCTGAAAAGGACCTGTGCGAAGCGTTCGGCGTGTCCCGCACACCCCTGCGCGAAGCGTTGAAGGTGCTTGCCTCGGAAGGGCTGGTCGTCTTGCAGGCCAATCGCGGCGCGCGGGTGGCAAAGGTCACGCGCGAGGAATTGGAAAACACCTTTCCGGTGATTGCCATTCTCGAACAACTGGCAGGCGAGATGTCGTGCCGGAACCTTGACGATGCGGGCCTCGCCTATATCGAAAAGCGCCACGATGCCATGGTCAAAGCCTTCATCGCGCGGGACCGCAAAGCGTATTTCCAGGCCAATCAGGACATTCACAACGCCCTGATCGAAGGCGCGCAGAATGACATTCTGGAATCCCATCACCGGATGCTGGCCGCACGGGTCCGCCGGGCGCGGTTCATGGTCAACCTGTCCGATGAACGCTGGGCGCAGGCCATCCAGGAACACGAGCAGATGATGGAAATGCTGCGGGATCGGGATGCCGAAGGCCTTGGGCAGCTCATGAAGACCCACATGATGAACAAATACGCCGCGCATATCAAAGCGCTGGATGCTGCGTCCGGGGACCCGTCAGACACCTGACCCGCGCATGTCATGTGGTGGACTGCCGCCCGCCCTGCGGGGCTGGACCGCCCGACGCCATCCACACCGCCTGAAACGCATCGCCATCGATATTGGAGGAGTTCGAACAATGAGCAGTGAAATCACGTCAGAGCTGCGCGATCAGACGCTCTGGGTCACGTTCAACCGGCCCGAGGCGCGCAACGCCATCACCTTTGCCATGTATAAGGAACTGGCGCGCATCTGCACCGAGATGCCCACCGATGGCTCTGTCCGCGCGATGGTGGTGCATGGCGCTGGTGGCAAGGCGTTTGCCGCGGGCACCGACATGACCCAGTTCCGCGCGTTTGAGACGGAACAGGACGCGCTGGACTACGAAGACGAAATCACCCGCGTTCTGACGGCGGTGGACCAATGCCCGGTCCCCACCGTTGCGGCCATGCACGGTGCCTGCACGGGCGGTGGCGCCTCCATCGCGGCAGCCTGCGACATCCGCATCACCAGCGCGCAGCTCAAGTTCGGCTTTCCGATTGCCCGGACCCTTGGCAACTGCCTGAACGCGGGCAACCTGGCTCGCCTCAGCGAATTGATGGGGGCAGGGCGCGTGCGCGAAATGATCTTTACCGCGCGCCTGATGGGCGCGGACGAAGCGCTGGCAGCCGGTCTCGTCTCCGAAGTGCTGCCCGACGAGGACAGCCTCATGACCCGGGCGGCGGAATTGGCGGATCACCTTGCGGGCATGGCCCCGCTCACCCTGCGTGCCACGAAAGAGGCGATGCGCCGCAATCGTGCAGCACTTGCCGTCGAAGACGCCGACCTCATCACGCTTTGCTACATGAGCAACGATTTCAAACACGGGCTTGAGGCGTTTCTGGCCAAGCAGAAACCGGAATGGAGCGGAACATGACGAACCAGGGCCCCCTGACCGGGATGAAGGTCATCGAACTGGCGCATATCATGGCGGGCCCCGCCTGCGGGATGATGCTCGCGGATATGGGCGCTGATGTGATCAAGGTGGAAAAGCCCGACGGCGACGACAGCCGCCGCTTCCTGCCACCCGACATCAACGGCGAAAGCGCCGCCTACATGATGATGAACCGCAACAAGCGTGGCATTGCCCTGAACCTCAAGGACCCCGACGCCATCGCGGCGCTGCGCAAGCTGCTGGCCGACGCGGATGTGGTGATCGAAAACTACCGCCACGACACCATGCAGAAGCTGGGCCTTGGCTATGACGACCTGCGCAAGATCAACCCCAAGCTGGTCTATTGCGCCGTTTCGGGCTTTGGCCGCACCGGCCCCTATGCCGAACGCGGCGGGTTCGACCTGATCGCGCAGGGCATGTCCGGCCTGATGTCCATCACCGGCGAGGGGCCGGGCCGCCCGCCTGTCAAACCCGGCGCGCCGATTGCCGACATCACGGCGGGCTTTCTTGCCGCGCTGGGCTGCGTGTCGGCCTACACCCATGCGCTCAAGACCGGAGAGGGCCAGATGGTCGACACGTCCCTGTTCGAGGCAGGGATTTCCCTGACTTACTGGCAATCCGCCATTGCCTTTGCCACCGGGCAGGCCCCCGGTGCGCTTGGCTCGGCCCATCCGCTCAATGCGCCTTACCAGTCGTTCCGCACGAAAGACGGCTGGATCAATATCGGCGCGGCCAACCAGCGCAACTGGCACCGCCTGCTCGAGGTGATCGAGGCCCCGGAACTGGAAGAGGACCCAAGGTTCACCACCAACCGGGACCGGATCAACAACCTGTCCGAACTGGTGCCACTGCTGGAAAACCACCTGAAAACCCGCGACACCGATGACTGGCTGGCCCGCATGGACGCGGCAGGCCTGCCTGCCGGGCCGGTCATGGATGTGTGCGAAATGCACGCCGATCCGCAAGCCATCGCGCGGGACATGATCGTCGAAACCGACCATCCGGTCGCCGGGCGGGTCAAGGCCATCGGTCTTCCGATCAAGTTCACCGAAACACCCGGAGCCGTGGCCCGCCCCGCACCGACCCTGGGTCAACACGGGGCAGAGGTGCTGGCCGAAACCGGCTACACGCCGCAAGAGATCGACGCGCTGAAAGCCCAGGGGGCGCTCATCGTCGCGTGACGCGGCCATGGGCACCCCGACCGGCGCGACAGGCCATTGTGAAACGAAACCGGATGGCGGGCAGGATTGACGGTGGCGGCAGGTTGCGCGACACCGTTATCTGACCTGACGTTGCGGACCCCCGGCACGGCGCAAGCCGAGTTGATTTGCCAAGGCCCGCGTCTTTCTGCATGAATCGATCATGGAATTCCTCGACGTCACCTACAGCACCTTTCTCGTCGTGATGTCCGGCATCGTGGCGCTGGTGGCGGGCTTTACGGGCCTGTCCCTGACCCGCGACCTGTCGCAAAAGCCGATGGTGCAAAAGAAACTCTCGGTCGCGCTGGCGGCGGTTGCCCTCGGTGGTGGCATCTGGGCGATGCACTTCATCGCCATGCTGGGTCTGCAGATGCCGATCCTGTTCTATTACGACGCCGCGATCACGCTGATCTCGGCGCTGACGGCAATCCTGATCGTGGGCGCGGCGCTGATCCTGCTGCATTTCGCGCCCCGCACACCGCTGATCATCACCGTGGCCGGGGCCGTGGTCGGCGTTGGCATCCTGGTGATGCACTATATCGGCATGGCCGGGCTGGAACTCTGCCGCGCGATCTACACACCCTTTGGCGTGGTGGCGTCCTCCATCGTGGCCATCGGCCTTTGCATCGTGGCGTTCTGGGTGGCCTATGGCCAGCGCACCAAGCGCAATATCCTGCTGGGTACGGTGTGTTTTGCCGCTGCGGTCTGCTCGGTCCATTTTCTGGCCATGTCCGGCACCAGCTTTGTCGAAGAGCCCAGCGTCGCGGAATTCGGCCCCGCGATGAGCAACGAAACGCTGGCGCTTGGGGTCATCTTTTTCAGCTTCGTGATCTTCGGTGCCTGCCTGTGGGTCAGCGTCACCTACCTCGTGCCGCCTTCCGCAGAACCCGCCCCGGAACAACCGAGCCAGGACCCCACAGACCCTGTGCCGGAACCGGCAGGCCGCCTTCAAATCCCATGCGAACGCGAAGGCGGAAAGGTCTTCATCGCGCCAGAGGATGTCCGGTTCGTCCGCGCGGACGGGCATTACACCCAGGTCTATACCTGCGACGAACGGCTGTTCTGCGCCTGGCCCATCACCGAGGCAAGCAAGCGCCTGCTGCCGTCCGGCTTTCTTCAGACCCACCGCAGCTACCTCGTCAACCCGGCGCATGTGTTCCGCTTCGAACGCGCAAAGGACAAGGGCCGCTGCCTGTTCGAAGGCGACAACATCCCACCCGTCCCGGTGAGTCGGTCCAAGCTCAAGGCCATCCAAGACGCCCTTTCGTCGCAGGGCGGCGCACTTCATGCAGTCTAGGGCGCATTTCGTGCAAAAACCCCGTGTTTCATTGATTTCCTGATGCTGCGGCATGCTGGCGCATGCACTCAATCCTCCCAGCCAGAACATTTGCTTTTAGGGAGGAGAGCCGATGATTCCAGCGGCATTCGAATACCATCGACCCAAGGATATGGACGGTGTGCTGTCCATTCTGCAGACGCATGGCGATGACGCACGTGTCATGGCGGGCGGGCACAGCCTGATCCCCATGATGAAGCTTCGGATGGCGGAGGTTCCGCATCTGATTGACCTTCAGGATGTGGACGGCCTGTCCGGGATCGACATTGGCGCGGACAGCATCCGCATCGGCGCGATGGTCACACAGGCCGAAATCATCGATCACGCGGACCTGGCCAGGGCCGCACCCATCCTGCGCGAAGCATCGCTTCAGATCGCGGACCCGCAGGTACGCTACATGGGCACGGTCGGCGGCAACGTGGCAAACGGCGATCCGGGCAACGACATGCCGGGCCTGATGCAGTGCCTTGACGCGGCCTTCACCCTTGTCGGGCCGGACGGCGAACGCAGCGTCCCGGCACGGGAGTTTTACGAAGCGGCCTACATGACCGCGCGCGAAGATGACGAGGTGCTGACAGCGGTCACCATCCCGATGCCCAAGGGCGGCTACGCCTATGAAAAGCAAAAGCGCAAGATCGGTGACTACGCGACAGCGGCGGCGGCTGTGCAGATTGTCAAAGATGGCGACACCTGCACGTCAGCGGCAATTGCCATGACCAATCTCAGCGACACCCCGGTCTTTTCGCAGGGCGCGTGCGACGCGCTTGTCGGCACGTCCGTTGACGACGCCGCGATCAAGGCGGCGGTGACCGCGATGCTGGGCGACATTGACCCGTCCGAGGACAATCGCGGGCCGATCGCTTTCAAGAAACACGTGGCCGGCGTCATCCTGCGCCGCGCCATCGAACGCGCCTGGTCGCGCGCGTAACGGAGGACACCATGTCTCAGAAAATGCACATCACGCTCAAGGTGAACGGCAAGGACGAGGAATTCCTGGCCGAACCGCGCGAGCTTTTGATCTACACCCTGCGCGAACGGCTGAACATCACCGGGCCGCATATCGGGTGCGAAACATCCCATTGCGGGGCCTGCACGGTCACGATCAACGGCAAATCCGTGAAATCCTGCACGATGTTCGTCGCGCAGGCGGACGGCGCCGAGATCACCACAATCGAAGGCATGGGCAGCCCCGATGCCCTGCACCCGCTGCAAGCCGCGTTCAAGGAACACCACGGTCTTCAGTGCGGCTATTGCACGCCGGGCATGATCACCCGCGCGGCCAAGCTGCTCGAGGAAAACCCGAACCCCACCGAAGAGGAAATCCGCTTTGGCATGGCGGGCAATATCTGCCGCTGTACCGGGTACCAGAACATCATCAAATCCATTCAGGCCGCCGCCGCCGAAATGTCAGCCGCGAAGGAGGCCGCAGAATGAAGGACGAAGTGACAAGCCGCGAAGAGCGGGTCGAAAACCTCAAGGGCATGGGCTGTTCCCGCAAGCGGGTCGAAGACGCCCGCTTTACCCAGGGCAAGGGCAATTACGTCGATGATATCAAGCTGGACGGCATGATCTTTGGCGATTTTGTCCGCTCGCCCTACGCCCATGCGCGGATCGTCAGCATCAACACCGAAGAGGCACTCAAGGTGCCAGGCGTTCTGGCCGTTCTGACCGCTGCCGATCTTGAACCGCTTGGCCTGCAC
>CAYZAD010000060.1:4595-14435 GCA_964476315.1 uncultured Rhodobacterales bacterium | reverse complement strand
GCGCGACGGTCTGATCGACGACATCCGTGTCATAGATCACGCGCACCGTAACACCCGATCCGGTCTGCGCGACCTGGAACCACAAGTCATGCAACGGCGCCACGGGCACGGTGTCGGGGAAGTCAGTTCCCGTTTCGACAAGCACCTGGAACGGCGTGATGCCCCAACCTGCAAATTCGTCCTTGAATTCGACGGCAGCGGCATGGCTGTCGAACCTGCCGTGCTGAGCAGCCGCGTTCAACGTGCGTTCGAACTGACGCGTCGCCAACGAACCGGCTTCTGGCTGTGGCACCAGAATAGGCTGTTCAATGTCGAACGGACCAATGGCCGTCTCGCCCGGCAGGGCATCGCGCACCGATCTCTTGAGACCCATCACCAAGGCACCTTCGCTTTTGGTCGCGCTGCGGATGGACCGGGCAAGGGTCATCAGCAGCGTCGGCAAATCGGTTTTGGTCTTGCACGATGTCTGGACCACGCCCGCCGTGCCGTGGTTGCGCCCAAGCGATGGCGGCAACATCGCGCGGCTGCGTTTGGCAAACGGGACAGGTGCGGCCCGCTCTGCCAAAAGCGCATACCGCCAGAACGACCGGTCTCTTTGCGAAGTCGGGTCTTCCCCGTCAAAGCGCGCATCGGCGAGCATGGACAGGATGGCCCGTTTGGAAACCGGTTTGCCAAGGTCCTTCCCATCCAGCACCATCTTGATTTCCCGCGCCAGAAGGTCGGCAGAGGCGCGGTCGGCCACGATGCTGTGCACCTTCAGGTGCAGCATCGACGCGTCGCCGCTTGTGGTCAGGCTCAGCCGCGCAAACTCGTTCTTGGCCACGTCAAGCAGGCTGTCATCCTGTCCGTCTGTCACGGTGACGCCCGGGCCATCCAAGTGCAGGACGCCATCCCCGTCGATCCGTGATTTCAACAGCGGATGACGGCGTTCCAGCTTGCGGATGGCTTTTTGCAGGCCGTCCATCGCACATGGTTCGGACAGACGCAGGGTGACGTGGTGTTCCATCGCCGCCTTGGCCAGGTCTGACGTCATCGGCGACAGGGCATCCCGCAAGAGGCCCAGTTGGGCGTTGCTTGCAAGATCCCCAACGCGCGTTCCGGCATCGCCGGTTGCGGCATCTGCATCGTCACTTGCCAACAGGGCGGCAGCTTCGCTTTTCTGCATGCTGCTGATTTCACCCGCCAGCATCACTGCCAGCTCGGAAATGGAGGGAGCCTGAAGGAATTTTGACACCGGGATCGACGAATCCAGTGCCGTTTCGATGCGGACTTTCAACTCGAAGGAGGACAGGCTGTCGAGCCCCAGTTCACTCATCGGGCGCTCTGCCTGGATCGTGCTTTTCTCGATCTTCAGAACCGATGTGATCTCGTCCTTGATGTAGTCCTCCGCAGCTTCCAGCAGCGCGTCACCCTCCAATTGCATGAGTTTGGCGCGGATCTGCGTCGTGCCGCCGCTTTCGTTCATCAGCAGACCCGACATGCGCGGGCTGTTGCCAAGCGTCTGGTTCGCGCGGGCGACCTGCGCCCAATCTGCGCGGGCAAAAAGAAACGCCGGGGCTTCGCGCGCAATCGCAACGTCCATCGCGACGTCCGCATCCTTGTGCGTCAGACCGAACTGGCCCACGCTTTCAAGATAGGAGGCAAGGCCCGCATTGCGGGTGACAAAGCCGACATCGGCAATCACACCCCAGTCAATCGCAGTCCCGGCAAGCCCAAGGGACGTCCGATAATGCGCCAGCGCATCGAGGAACGCATTCGCCGCGATGTAGTTACACTGACCGGCAGAGCCGACCACCTGTGCAATCGACGAAAAGCCGATCATGAAGTCAGGCTCGACCCCGGCCTTTGCAAAGGCCTGATGAAGGTTCCATGCGCCTTTGACCTTTGGGGTCAGCACCTGGGTGATCATCTCGGGGGTCAACTGGTTGGCGAGCCCGTCCTTGATCACGGCGGCACCGTGAATGACGCCCTTCAAGGGCCGTTCGCTGGCCATGGTTTCCGTCACAAAGCGGTTCACGGCGTCCGTGTCGGAAATATCCAGCGCCGCGACCGTCACCACCGTGCCACGCTTTTCGATCTTGGCGACCTTC
Organism: uncultured Rhodobacterales bacterium; assembly: GCA_964476315.1. Lineage (GTDB taxonomy): Bacteria > Pseudomonadota > Alphaproteobacteria > Rhodobacterales > Rhodobacteraceae > Marivita. Next base: position 12,345 of record CAYZAD010000060.1, on the reverse strand, counting down.
TTTTCGTCCGCCTTTGCGATCTTGCCGGACCGCGAGGCCAGAACAAGGTGACCTGCGCCCGCGCGCGACAGCCAATCCGCAATGCTCAGACTGAAGCCACCGGTGCCCCCCGTCACAAGGTATGTACCGTCTTCCGACAATGTGGCCGGGCGGTTTTCATCACGGCGCACGTGGAATTCGTCTTCTTCCAGAGACACAACCACCTTGCCGACATGCTTGGCCTGGCTCATGTACCGAATGGCGTCGCTGATCTGGCTGATCGGGAATTCGGTCAGGGGCAGGGGGCTGAGCAGTTTGCCTTCCAGCATCACGGACAGTTCGTCAAACAGCTCTGCCATGAGTTCGGGCCGTTCAAGACCCATCGCGGCAAGGTCAAGAACGCTCAAGGACACGTTCTTGCGCAGCGCTTTCATGCCGATCGAGGAATCCTCGTACACGTCGCGCTTGCCGATCTCGAGGTAGCGACCGTACGGCGCCATGATATCGAGGCCCTTGGTGATGTAATCGCCGGGCAGAGAGTTGAGCAGGATGTCAACGCCGCCGCCCTTGGTGATCTGCATCACGTCATCCGCAAACTTCAGCGACCGGGAATCCATGATATGCGGGATGCCCTGGTCCTTCAGGATACGGCGCTTCTGCGGGCTGCCTGCGGTTGCGAAAATCTCGGCACCGGCTGCCTTTGCAAGCTGCACGGCTGCGGTTCCGACGCCGCCCGTCGCAACGTGGATGAAGACCTTGTCATCCTTGCGCATCCGTCCAACGTGGTTCAGCGCATAATGCGCCGTTGCAAACGCGCTTGGGATGGTGGACGCCTCGGCCAGCGAGATGTGATCCGGGACAAGGGTCAGCGCCCGAGCATCCGACGTCATGAAGCGCTGCAGGCACCGACGGCCAAGCCCCATCACGCGGTCTCCGGGTTTGAACTGTGTCACGCCTTCGCCAACCGTCTCGACCACCCCGCCGAATTCGAGCCCAAGGTTCTGCCAGGCCGGTTCCGGTTCCGCCTCGATCGGCAACAATCCAGTCACGGCCATGATGTCACGGAAATTCAGACCCACCGCGGACACGCGCACGCGCACCTCTCCGGCACCCACGGGTTCAAGCGGGATTTCGGACAGTTCGACGTGGTCGATGACGCCCGGGTTGCGCATCGTCGCGTGGAAATTCGTGGTCGTGTCGTCCTTGGTCACCTTGAGCAACTTCGGATCGAAGTCTTCAATCGCGGCATGCGCCAAGCGCGGGGCAAAGCATTTGCCGTTGCGCAAGATGAGTTCGCTTTCGGGGCTGGGCGTCAGGATGTGTTCGGCAACCTGCTTTGGCGATGCGACCGCGCCAGCGTCTGCGTCGATCACCCGGATCTTGTACTCGGGTGTTTCGGTCGCCAAACCGCGGACCAGCGTCGCCAGTGGCATCTGGTTCAGGATACGCCCGCTCGGCGCGTCCGCGTCCGGGAAGGCGCCCGTTGTCAGGAACACGAACTCGGGCAGCCGGTTTGTCCCCGCCCGCGCAAAATCCATCAATTCACCAAGCGAAATCAGGTCCTTGACGCATGCGTCCAACGGGTCGAACAAAGCGTCGACCGATGTGTCACCGTCAATTTCAGGCAGTGCCAGAGGCCAGGTGACCACAAGACCGGCAATGCCACCCTTTTCAATCTCGTCCCCAAGCAGATCCACCAGGTCATCACCCGGCGCATCGCCAAGATCCGCACGAGAGACCACCTGCACCGTCGCGCCAAGCGCCTTGAGCGATTTTGCAATCGCCGGTTCCTGGGATGTGCCGCTTTCGAGGACCACCCATTTTTCCGCGACAACGTCTGGCGCGACAGGGTGCTGGATTTCAATGATGTCCTGACGCACGAAATGCGCGGGGACTTCGTCGCTATCCTCTGCGGTCTTTTTCACAGGCAGGAACTTGACCCGCATGTCCGTGACGCTGACCAGTACATTTCCGTCAAGGTCGAATACGGTAAAACCAACATCCGTCGCATCGTTCACATTGTTGAACTGATCTGCTTCGACGATCACTTCTTCCGGCAGATCACCATAGACCCGCAGGCGGCCGCACCCGATGGGAAGGCTTAGGAAGTCACCCACGCGTTTGCCGGTCTTGAAGGCTTTGAGCGTCAGGTTCGGATCGAGAAGCTGCAGACATCCGTCCAGAAGGGTCGGGTGCAGATGATGCGCGTTGCGTGTGCCATAGGCCGTGTCACGCAGGACAAGGCGGGCCACGGTCTTGTTGCGCGACATCCACAGCTCTTCGATCGTCTGGAAGGCCGGTCCGTAGTTGATGTATCCCGACGACAGCTCAAGATCATACACGAAATCGAGCGGGATCTTGGTAAACCCGGGCCCCGTCGGATCCAGTCGCTTGGGCGAGGGCGGGGGCACGTCCGTGGTGCGCGCCATGGTTTCACAGCGCAGGGTCCAGTCGGTATCGATATCCCGCGTCCGCGAAAAGAATTTGATGCGGCTGCGTTCGGGGTCATAGACGTTTGAGAACAGAACATCCTGTTCTTCGCTGATGAACAGCGCTTCGTGGATCACCGCGTTTTCCAGCTCGATCGGTTTGTCCGGTCCGAATTGTTCGCGGCAGAGCGCAATCATCGTATCCAGGTATCCAGCAGCCGGGAACAACGTTTCGGACTGCATGCGGTGATCGGTCAGGTACGGGTAGGCGCGCAGGTTGATTTCGGAATTCCAGGTCGACCCATGGCCATGTTCGGCAAAACCAAGGAACGGGTGTTGCTTCTGCATTTGCAGCAGTTCGCGGCTTTCCTCGGAATCCTGCCAGAACTCCTCTTCGATCCAGACGTTCTGCGGCAGCGGAACATGCACGTCGGGTGTTCCCGTGATGGCGCGCCACTTGAGCGGGTAGCCTTCGACAAACAGCGTGGCTGCCGCCTGCGCCATCGCGTCAAAGTTGTCCTCTTTGCGATTGATCGAGTTCAGAACCGTGACCGTTGCCCCGGCTTCCAAGGCGGTGCTCTTGGTCGGACCGGCAAGCGTGGCTGCGGGCCCAAGCTCAAGGAAGGTTGTCGCGCCAAGGTCAAGCGCGGTCTCGATCGCGGCCTGGAACCGGACCGGGCGGCGCAGGTTCAACCAACCGTAATCGGTGTCGAACCGTGTCTCGGGCTGGCCCGTGACCGTCGAAATGAACGGCAGGGTCGGGACGGACCAGTCAATCGACGCCATTTCCTTGCGGAACCACGCCTCGCCCGCATCGAGGTGATGGGAATGCCACGCCGTGTCCACGGTCAACGCGCGGATGAATGTATTTGGATGCGTGATCTGGAAGTCTTCGACAAAGGCATGCAGCGCGTCGTAATCGCCGCTGATCGTGGTAGAGCCGGGGCCGTTGACCGCCGCAATGCCCAGCGATCCATCGCTCGGCAAGAGCGCCTCAACCTCGGCTTCATTGAGGCCAATCGCAGCCATTGCGCCCTTTGCGCCAAGCTGGTCGCGGATCGCACCCCGCTTGGACAGGAACTTGGCCGCACCGCTCAGCGACAGGCCGCCGGCGACATAGCTTGCTGCCGCTTCGCCGATCGAGTGACCGGCCACCATGTCAGGCTCAACGCCAAGCCGTTTCCACAATGCGGCAAGCCCCGACTGGATGGCAAAGAGGGCGGGCTGGGTGACCGTCGTGTCATCGATACGGCTGGTCTCCTGATCCTTCAGCAGTTCTTCGCGGATCGACCAACCGGCAACCGGAACGAATTCCGCATCGAACGCGTCAACCGCCGAAGAAAACGTCGGGTCGCGTTCCAGCAGGTCGCGCGCCATGCCCCACCACTGGCTGCCTTGTCCGGCAAATGTAAAGCAGACCTTGCTGCGGGTCTTCTGCTGTCCGGTGATGATGTTTGCGGCTTCGGTATCACCTGCGGCCAGTTTCCGCAGTGCCGTTTTCAACTCCTTCAGGGAACGCGCCAGAATGACGGCGCGGTACATCAGGTGGCTGCGTTTTGTCGCCAGCGCTGCCGCGATATCCTTGATTTCGAAATGTGCCAGCGCGCCTTTCGCGCCAAGCGCTTTCAGCAGGGCCCCGGCATTGGCCTGCAACGCGTCTTGCGTCGCGCCCGACAACGGCACCATGTAGGGGAAGCCGTCGGTTTTGGTGTCAGGCGCACCGGTCTTCAGGGCGGCGGGAACCGGATGATGGTCGTTTGTGCCAGCCGGCGCGGACGACACCAGCGCACAGGCGTTGGTCCCGCCAAATCCGAAGGAATTGACAAGCGCATAGCGCCCGCCCTCGGCTTCCGGGAAGTCCTCGGGCTTGACCGGAACCTCAAGGTTCAGCGCGTCGAACGGGATATAGGGGTTGGGGTTCTTGAAATGGATGTTCGGCGGTACGATGCCGGTTTTCACAGCCATGGCGACCTTGATCAGGCCCGTGATGCCAGCACCGCTTTCCAGGTGCCCGACATTGGCCTTGCACGACCCGACATAGACTGGACGATCCGGAGACTTCTGCCCGATGACCGTTCCGATGGCGCCTGCCTCGATCGGGTCGCCGATCGGGGTACCGGTCCCATGCGCTTCGACGAAACCGATCTGTTCGGGTTCGATGTCGACCTTGTCGAACAGGCTTTGCATCATCGCAATCTGCGCGGCCTGGTTGGGGGCGGTGATCGTGTTGGTCGCGCCATCCTGGTTGATCGCGGTGCCGTGGATCACGGCGTGAATCCGGTCTCCATCCATCTGCGCGCGGCGCAGCGTCTTGATGACGATCGTGCCCGCGCCTTCGCCCCTGACGAAACCGTTGGCGGACTCGTCGAATGTCGAGATGCGACCGGTGGGCGAAATCATCCCGGCTTTCGAGAAGGCAAGGAACGAAGATGGGTGCGTCAGGGCATTGACGCCGCCGACAACTGCAATGTCACAGGTTCCGGTCTGAAGGTTTTGTACGGCCTGATTCAGGGCGGTCAGGGAGGATGAACACGCCGTATCGACAGCATAGCTGGGCCCACTGAGGTTCAGGCGATGCGACACGCGGTTGGCGGTGATGCACAGCGCATAGCCCGTGCCAGCATAGTTTTCATTGCTCGTAATGCGCATTTCCTGCAGCGTCCGGTACTCGGACTGGGAAATGCCGATGAAGACGCCCGTGCTTTGCCGCGAGAATTCTTCCATCGGGATCTGGGCGTCCATCATGGCCTCGACGACGCCTTGCAGCACAATGCGCTGCTGTGGGTCCATGCCCGCCGCCTCGCGCGGCGAGATGCCAAAGAACTTGGCGTCAAAGTTGCGGATCCCGTCGACAAAGCCGCCCCACTTGCTCACGGATTTGGCAATTGCCTTGCTGTTCGGATCGTAGAAGACGCCGACATTCCAACGGTCCTCGGGGATCTCGACGACACCGCATTTCTTTTTCAGCAGGAAATCGAAGAATTCATCAGGGGAGCTGTTGTCTCCGGGCAGTTTGCAAGACATGCCGACAATGGCAATTGGCTCCTGGGCTCCTGTCGGAGTCCCACGGTAATGATCTTTCATAATACGATCCCCGCTCAGTGGTCCGGCGTTTAACCGCCAGCGTCATTGACTACTCAACCTTCGGTGCATGTGCCTTGGCAGAGTGGCCGAGCAGACCGGCCGGGATGACGCCAAATCACATACAGGTTATGACAAGGATATAGACGGTGTCGTTGGAGTAAAGTCCGATACGAAAGATCCGAGCACCTTATCGCGGTGATGCCGCGCAACCGCGTCCCTAAGCCTATTCGAAAAGCATTTTTTCGCCGGCGTCGGAGTGGCGTGTTGCATATATGTCGTTTTGCAGCCCGATATTCCCGGTTCCCGCCGGTGCGGTTCGTGCGGTGCAGTTTGCAACATCCCGGCTATGCGATAGGGTTGCGGACAAAAAGCACACGAGTGATTGGGCAGATGAACAGACACATCCTTACCGGCAGCCTGACGGCTGCTTTGCTGATTGCCCCGGTTGCAGGGCAGGCCAACGAGTTCAGTCTCTCAGGGCAAGTAGATGTTGGCCTGCGCCACTATACGGAGGACGGCAAGTTTCCCGGTCAGGAAGACAGCGGCTATGATCCGTTTGCCAGCGTCCGGCTGGACAGCAATTTTGGTATCGGCAGCGGGGAGCTGGTCTTTCAACTGTCCTACCTGAAGGATGATCGCAACGGCCGCACCTTCCTGAATCCGCAAAAGGCCTATTACACCAACACACTGGATGGTTGGGATTTCGTTCTGGGCTACAATATCGAGGATTGGGGTGTCAGCACCGGCAGAAGCCTCGTCAACGTTCTGAACGCACGGAACCAGACCAACCAGTTGGGCAGTTCCGATCTGATCGGAACGCCGATGGCCAATGCCAACGTGTTCACAGATATGGGCACGTTCAGCCTTTATATCCTTGGCGATGAGGTCGAGGATAATTTCGGGGATGAGGCCACCCGCCAGCGCGGCCCGATTTTCACCGATGATCGCCTTATCCGATACGAGGACGACGACAGTGTCGATGTCGCGCTGCGGTTCTCGAACAGCTTTTCATTGGGCAATGGCAGTCTCGACATCGGTGCATCGGTGTTCGATGGAACGTCGCGCGAAGCGCTGTCGCTGCCGGGCTGCGTGCAGGCCGATGCCACCGTGAGCGAGGCCGCGTGCGACGCGTTCAATGCCAATGTGCTTTCTGCATACAACGCGGGCGCCACGCCAATCGAAAGCGCGCTGGCGTCGGGTATTGCCGCCGTGACCGCACTGACGCCGTATTACCAGGAAGTGCGCGAATACGGTCTGACGGCAGTCTACGCGCAGGGCAACACGCAATTGCGGTTCGAAGGGATTCATCGCGAAACATCCGATGAAAGCTTCAGCGCGGCGATCATCGGTGGCGACCGGACCTTTTACGATGCCTTCGGAGGCGACGGGACCCTGATCGTCGCTCTGGAATATCACTACGATGACCGCAGCGACCGGCAGCCTGTGACCGTGTTTGAAGATGACGTCTATTTTGGGCTGAATTACGCCCACAACGACACGAATGACGCCAAGTTCAACTTTGGCATGTTCTACGATCTCGAGGAATCGTCAAAGATTTACACAATGTCGGCCTCACGCAGGATCGGAGATCGTTTCCGGGTCGGTGTCAGCGCCAACCACATCGAGGCGGATAGCATAAACGACCCGTTGATCAACGCGGACGGCGACAGCTATTTCGAACTGTCGGTGTCCACCTTTTTCTAGGGCTGCTCTGGCTCGGCGGAAAACCGTCGTGTTGCGGTCTTCTAGGGCTGGATGGCGACATCCAAATATGCTCTGGTGTCGCCATACGAACGTCAATCGAGCATGTCGGGGCGACAATCCTGACAGGTTCCCGAAAACAATATTCGAGGATATCGCGCAATGGATCCCGCAACAGAATTTGAGGCCCTGTTCAACGAGGCGTATAACGGCCTGAGAGCGTTGCAAGCCGCAACAGGGCAGCCCGTTTCACCTGCCATTACCAATGTTCTTGGCCTGACGGTCTCTGAACTCAATGCCGTTGTGCAGTCTTCCAAGGCGGCGCTTCAGGCAATCCCGACTGATGCGATTCAGGCGCTTTTGCCGTTCGTATTGCCGCAGCTTCCTCCGGATGGGCAACAGGTCTTGCAGGCGCTGGCCGATCAGAACTATGCCGTTGCGTTTGCTCCGTTGGATGCGGCGTTTGCCCAGGTGTCTGGCGGCGCACCGAACGCGCTTGTCGGGGACGTGTTGCTGGGAATCGATGGCGGCGGCACCGATGGTGGTGACGGCGGCAC
>CAYZAD010000060.1:0-4495 GCA_964476315.1 uncultured Rhodobacterales bacterium | reverse complement strand
GGTGACGGCGGCACTGACGGCGGTGATGGCGGCACAGACGGGGGTGACGGCGGCACCGACGGTGGCGATGGCGGGGTAGACAACGCGGCTGCGATTGCACAACTGCTGGCCACCTTGGAAACCGAACTCGCCAATCTGCTCTGGACTGAAACCGATGGCGAATACCGGTCTCCTACATTTACCGTCAGTGACGTGACCGGCGGCTGGACGACAACCGGCACGGAAGGGACGCCTCTCACCGGAACGTCACTTGAAGAGCTGTATGAACAGATCGGCGACGGCGTGGCGCGTGCGATCATGACATATGTATCGACGCAGCAAGATATCCTCGACGAGGCCAACGGCAGTGGCGCCACCGCCGCTGACTTCTCGGCAGCGACGGCAGCCATCGAAACGGCAGCAGCCCAGGCCTTCGAGTTGCTGCAGGACATTGGAACCTCGCTGACCGAACAAGACGACGTGGACGCGCTGGCGCTGGGGGCGAATGCCGATACACAGGCGCAGGCCTTTGGCATCATCCTCGAAAACGCCCTGGCCAGCCTGCGCGGTGAATTCGATGGCCTGATGTTGGGCTCGCGCAATTCAGACCCGGCTTTTGTCGTCAGCCCGGAAGGGACCTCTACAGGGTCCGAACATGATGACTGGTTCTACCTGTCGCAAAGCAGTGACACCTTCGATGGCGGCCTCGGCGAAGACGTGATTTTCGCCGTCAACGGCAACGACACGGTGACCGGTGGCGAAGGGTCTGACTGGCTTTATGGCGGGGCCGGGGCCGACAGTCTGAGCGGCGGCGCGGATGACGACTACCTTGTTGGCGGCGCGGGCAATGACCAGATCGACGGCGGTGAAGGAACCGGGGACGTCGCGGCGTTCGATGGCCCGATGGGACGCTACGTGCTGCAACTGTCAAACGACGGCAGCGTTGTCGTGCAGGACCGGTCGCAAAGCGGCGAAGGTCGCGATACGGTGACCAACGTCGAAACACTGGCCTTTGCGTCCGGCGCCACGATCTTTGAAGACGGCAACCTCGATCTGTCGATCATCCAGGGCATCACAACGCTGGACGAAACCCAGATCGCAACCTTCATCGAGCTTTACATCGCGTATTTCAACCGCGCACCGGATGCGCTTGGGCTCTATTTCTGGGGGTCGGCTTTTGCCAATGGCGTTTCGCTCGAGGAAATTGCGACGCTGTTCCTCGATCAGGACGAAACCCGCGCAACCTATCCCGAAGATGAAACGAACCTTGATTTCGCGACCCAGGTCTATGCGAATGTACTGGGCCGTATTCCGGATCAGGACGGGCTGGATTTCTGGGTTGGTGCGCTTGACAGCGGTGCCGTGGGCCGCGACCAGTTCATCCTTCAGGTGCTGATCGGAGCAAAGGCCGACCCGCAGGAAGGTGCGTCGCAGGAATTCATCGATCTGCAACTGGCAGACCGGGCCTATCTTGCCGACAAGACCGATATCGGCACCTACTTTGCCGTCACGAACGGGTTGTCCGACGTGGCGGATGCGTCTGCCGCGATGCAGCTTTACGTGCGTGGTGACGACAGCTCCATCCAGACGGCGGTGGCTGAAATCGACAATACCTTCGCGGCGGCCTTTGCTGAAGACAGCGGCGAACTGATCCTGCAGCTTGTTGGCGTTGCAGACGACCCGTTCGCGGTCTGATCGGACGGAATTGCAAAAGCGCGCCCCGCGGGGCGCGCTTTTCGTTCAGGGCGTGTCGCGCACCACGTGGACAGCGCAATGCGCGTGGCGCACCACCCGCGCGGCGGTGGAGCCCAGGAAATAATCCCCCAGGCCCGGCTTGTGCGACCCCATGACGATGCAGTCGACCCCGTTGTCCTGCGCGTAGTCCATGATCGTCCGCGCCGAATGGCCCTTTACCAGCACCGGTTCCACGTTTTCGATGCCTTCCAGCTTTTCGGCCATACGGTCCTTGGCACGGGCAAACCCGGCATTGACGACAGAATCGTCGACATAGGCGCTGACCGTGCCTTGGGGCGCTTCGTAAACATGCAAGGCCACGATGTGACCGCTGTCACCGGCCAAGACCCGCGCCACGTCAAGCATCTGTGCTGAAATGCCGTGATCAAGGGCCATCGGGACAAGGATTTTCTTGTACATCAGTCTCTCCAGTTCTGGCGGCTTGGGCGTCAGGCCCAGGGTTCCAGGATGATCTTGGGCGAAGCCACGATGCCCGCCCGCAACTCCTCGAACGCGCCGGGGCCATCCTGCAGGGGGCGCAACCCGATCCAGTCAAGCGGGCCAAGCCGCCCGTCATAGATGGCCTGCGCGGTGTCGCGGAATTCTTGCGCGGTATAGGTGTAGGTGCCGATAAAGGTGATTTCCTGCAGCGTCATGCGCCGCACATCCAGACCGCCTGTGTCTTCGCCCAGACCGACATGCGCAATCACGCCGCCGGGCAGGGCATGAGCCGAAGCCGTTGCGCGGGTCGCGGCATAGCCCACCGCGTCGACGATCATCGGGAAAAAGCCATCGGCCTTGGCAACAGCCGTTTCCCCGCAACTGTCCGTAAGGAAGGCGCGGCGGGTGTCGTTCGGCTCCACCAGCGTGATGTCTTCGACGCCCATCGCCCTGAGCGCAAGCGACGCCGCAAGCCCGATGGCTCCGCCGCCCAGAACCAATGCGCGGCGCTCCATCGACGGGTGCAACGCGGCCAGCGCAAGCTTGGCGGCGTGCCAGCTCACGGCCAGCGGTTCTGCCAGCGCGGCCTTGCTCAGGGGCACCTCGGCTGGCACCTCGACCAGGTTGGACGCCGGCATGGAGATATACTGCGCGAATGCTCCGGGGCGCGGCATCATCGAAACGATCTGACGCTCTGGACACAGGTTCTCGCGCCCGGCCTTGCACGCGGCGCAGACCCCGCAGGGCACCAGCGGATTGACCGTTACACGTCGGCCGTCCAACGGCCCGCCCTCGACCACGCCTGCCGCTTCATGCCCAAGGATGAGCGGGGCAGGGCGGCGGGCATCATGCCCAAGATAGGCGTGCATGTCCGACCCGCAGATACCCACCGCTTCGACGCGGACCAGGTGTTCGCCTTCAAGCGGGACCGGGTCCGGCGTGTCGCGCAGTGCGAGCGTTTCCACGCCTTCGTAAACCATTGCCTTCATTTCGCGGTAAATCCTCCATCCACCATCAAGACCTGTCCCGTCACATAAGCCGAGGCATCCGAACAAAGAAAGAGCAGAGGCCCATCCATGTCCGCCATCGTCCCATTGCGCCCGATACAGGTCTGCGCCGCGTTCCGCGCGGCGCGATCCGCATCCGCGAATACGGCCTGGGTCAGTTCCGTTGGAAAGAAGCCGGGTCCAATGGCGTTCACATTGATCCCGTCGCGGGACCAGGCTTCGGCCATGGCACGGGTCAATTGCCCGATCCCGGCCTTGGTGGCCCCATAGGCAATGCCTCCGGGAAAGGCGCGCGTGGTCTGCAACGAGGCAAAATTGACAATCCTTCCCCAACCCTTGGCTTTCATCGCCGGCACCATGGCCTGGCTGAGGAAGAACGGTGCTGACAGGTTCAGCGCAAGCGTCGCGTCCCAGCCCGCATCCGTCACGTCATCCGCAGCTTCCCGCGTGTTCACCCCGGCGGCGTGAACAATGATATCCGGCGCGCCAAAGGGCGCAGAGATCGCGTCACACAAGTTCCGCACACCGGACCGATCGGCGACATCCGCCACGACCGACGCAGCACCCGGCCCGATTTCATCCGTCAGGTCGTCCAGCGCCGACTGCCTGCGTGCAACACCCACAACCCACGCGCCCGCGGCGGCCAACGTGATGGCCGCGCGCCGTCCCAGACCCGAACTGGCGCCGGTCACCACCGCGACCCGGCCTGTCAGGTCGAACAGGTCTGCCGGATCACCCATCCGCTGTAAGGTCAAAATTCACACCCGGGAAATATTTGGCAAGCCGCACATCCGCAGCGCGTGCATGGCCTTCCATGCCCTCAAGCCGTGAAATGCGCGCCGTCGCTTCGGCCACCGCCTTGGACCCTTCCCGCGTCGCGCGCTGCCAGGTGACGATCTTCATGTACTTGTGCACAGAAAGCCCGCCGGTATAGCTCGCCGCGCCAGAGGTCGGCAGAACGTGGTTCGTGCCCGTGGCCTTGTCGCCGTAGGATACGGTGGTTTCCTCGCCCAGGAACAGCGATCCGTAGCAGGTCAGCCGGTCCAGCCACCAATCCAGATCCTCGGCCTGCACGGTCAGGTGCTCGGGCGCATAATCGTCGGACGTGGCCGCCATTTCCTCACGATCTGCACAGAGGATCACCTCGGCATAGTCGCGCCATGCGGCGGTGGCGTTGTCGCGGTTCACCTCAGGCAGATCGTCGATCAGCACGGGCACGAGGCGCATGACCTCTTCGGCCAGATCGCGATTGTCCGTGACCAGCCAGACGGGCGAGTTGTAGCCATGCTCGGCCTGACCCACGAGGTCGGTGGCGACGATCATCGGATCGGCGG
>CAYZAD010000059.1:0-14558 GCA_964476315.1 uncultured Rhodobacterales bacterium | reverse complement strand
AAAATTGAACGACATCGACGTGACGTCAGATGCGGGTGCGGATTCTGCGTTGGTATCTATCGAGTTCATGATCCAGAATGCGATTGATTCCGCAGCTTCTTTTGGTTCTGCACAAGGAAGGATTGAAACCCAAGCAAACTTTATTTCCAGCTTGACGGATTCTCTTAAATCGGGAATCGGAACGCTTGTTGATGCAAACATGGAAGAAGCTTCTGCGCGGCTCCAGGCACTGCAAGTTCAGCAGCAGCTTGGTGTTCAGGCTTTGTCGATAGCGAACCAAGCACCGCAGTCACTTCTTTCACTTTTTAGATAAATTAGAAAGGGCCGTCATCTGACGGCCCTATTCAATGCACATATAAACCATCACTGAGGTCAAAAGCTTGTCCCTTACGCACGCCTACAAAGAGCACACACCATCTTCATCCCTGAAATCACCGAGAGAAAATGAATTCGAAATAATTTTGAGCATAACAAGGGAATTGAAAAAATGTGACACTATAAGAACAGAGAACTACAATGCTTATATTTCATCAATATATTCAAATCGCAAGTTATGGACATTGTTGATTTCAGATGTCTCCAACTCAGGCAATATGCTACCAACAGACATTAAGTCAAAAATTTTTTATTTGGGTGAATTTGTTGAGCATTATTCCAGAAAAGCTATTTCCGACAATTTATGCCTCGTACCTCTCATTGACATAAATCTGGCTATTCTTAGGGGTCTCAACAATCAAGGCAGGTTGGCATGAGTGGTCTTGTGCTTAAATTGGCACCAAAGGAAAGACTGCTGATCAATGGAGCAGTGATCGAGAATGGCGATCGGCGTTCGCGAGTCACAGTTATTACGTCTCATGCCCGAATTTTGAGGCTTAGGGATGCAATTCACCCAAAAGATGCCAACACACCAGTTAAACGTGCATGTTATCTGGCGCAAATATTATTGAGCGGCGATGCAGATATGGCAACCACTGCTGTGAGACTGAAAAACCAAATCAATGACTTAAAGGACGTCTTCCGTGACCAGCAAAGCTCTGATTATCTGTCCAACGCAGAGGCTGAGCTCAACAAGGATAATGCATATGTCTGCTTGAAATTTCTACGGCGCCTTATTCCTCTTGAAAATCGCTTACTCGAAAGGCAGTTATAATGTCTTTCCAACCAATTATTCTTGGAAATGGTCTGTCAGCCTGGTCGCTCTTAAATCGAACACTCTCAACCCAACAGGAAATGCATTCGAAAAATCAAATCATCCAATCCGATACTCGATACTTTTCTGAAAATTTTGCAAGCATGAAGACTGCAGACGATATAGTGTCGGATCGACGGATCTTGCGGGTTATTTTGGGTGCCTATGGGCTGTCCGACGACATCGAAAACAAGTTTTTCATAAAGAAAATCATGAATGAAGGAAGTGCAAAGCCTACGGCTTTTGCCAACAAGCTGTCAGATCAAAGATATCGATCTCTAGCATCGGATTTTGACTTTTCCACTGAATCGCCAAACCTTGCGATCCTCTCTGAACTGATGTCGCAGACAATAGAGCGATTCCAGCGCCAGGCGTTTGAAGAAGCTGTTGGTGCATCGAGCAATGACATGCGGCTGGGACTCACATTCCAACGCACGCTGTCAGAATTGGTGCAATCAACGAATACCAATGGTGCTGCATGGTATCAACTGATGGCCACTCCGCCCTTGCGTGAAGTCATGCAGAAGGCACTTGGGTTTCCGCAAGAATTTGCAAATCTTGAAATTGATGATCAGTTCAGACGATTTCAGGACAAGTCCGAGAGCGTGTTCGGAAGTAGCGACTTGTCAGAAATGTCTGAACAACGTCTCAGTGATGAAATTATCCGTCGTTTCTTGATCCTTCAGCAAACCTCACAGGTGCCATCGGTCAACTCTTTCAAGACTGCACTGCTCTTGCTCAGCAGATCGGCGCAATAAGCAAGCACTGCACGGCGACCGACTTGCTCCATCGCTTCAACCATTCCCGGTTGATCTACGAATACAAAGCGCCAACGCCTCGAAACTTGCCCTTATGCTCGGGCTCCCCGCACCTGAAGCAAAGCTGTCGAAAGCTTTTTGGAAGACAATCGCCTGATCCAAAAGCGGGTCCGACCCTTCAGAGTACAATCCAGACATGACAAGCGCAGACGCTTCTTCGTAGGAAGAGAGGAGTGACCTGGCCTTGGAAAGGATCATGTTCTCCGCATCATTCGCCGCTGCCGGCAAGGAACGTGAGACGGATTTCAACACATTGACCGCGGGAAATTGGCCGCGCTCTGCCCGAGAGCGTTCGAGCACCAGATGACCGTCCAGAACGCCACGCAGCATATCAGCAATTGGCTCATCCATGTCCGATCTTGCGACCAGGACAGTCAAAACGGCCGTGATATCCCCGGTCCCCGGTGATCCCGGACCCGCGCGTTCGACAAGGCGTGTAAACGCGGGCGGGGTCGACGCCGGAAACCCTTGCAAGCTCGGGAATTCGCCTGCCGAAATTGCAACCTCTCGATGGGCTTCGGCGAAGCGCGTCATCGAGTCAACAAACAGCAACACGTGTTTGCCCCTGTCACGAAAGAACTCTGCGACACGCATCGCAGTTTGCGCACATTGAACACGTGTGGTTGCCGCTGTGTCCGCCGTGGCGGCAACCACAACCGTGCGCCTCATGCCCTCAACGCCCAAGGCATTTTGCGTAAAATCCCGGATTTCGCGACCACGTTCGCCAACCAGGGCCAAGACGACAATATCGGCCTCCAATTGTCGGACGAGGTCCGCCAGAAGCGTGGATTTCCCAACACCCGACCCGGCAAAAATGCCAATGCGCTGGCCACGAACAATCGGAAGCAAGGTGTTGAAAATGTGAAACCCTGTCTCCAAACGAGGGCCAAACGGCTTTCTCAGAACCGCTGGCGGAGAAGCGTTTTGCGTAGGAACCCTCTCGCCCTGCGGGACTGGCTTTTGATCAAGTGGCGTTCCATAGGGGTCGATGATGCGCCCAATCCATTCCTCACAGGGCGCAATCGAGCTTGGTCCGATCGATAGGACACGATCGAAAAGGGCGACCTGTTGAGGCGGTTCCTCTGGCAACATCACGACGGCATCCGGTTCGATGCGCAAAACCTCACCCGTGAGGTATGACATGTCTTGACGGATCACGCGCAGGCGATCGCCCAGCCGCACTTCGGCTTCAAGCCCGCTGACGCGGATGGAATGGCCATCCAAAGACGTCACGCGCCCGACGGGTGAGGTGTAGGACAAATCCGCCACCTTTCGTTTCAGTTCCCCTAGAACAGCCGTCTCCATCGCACGCTCCATTTTTGTTCTGCAAACCCTTTCTAAAGGAATCAGGGTTAAGCCTTGGTTGAACGCAGTGAGGGAGAAACCCCGTTATGTTCCAGAACTTGGAATTGTTCAAAACTGCCATGTCCATGGCACAGCACGCAGGTCTGAAACAGGCGTTGACCTCTCGGAACATCGCCAATGCAGACACGCCATCATATCGCCCCTTCGCGGTAAAGGACTTCGCGGATTACATGCCTGCGCGGTCCGCTGATTTTGCATTGAAACAGACGCGTCCTCAGCATGGCATGCAGCAAGCCATGTCCCCACATGATGTTGAACGCCATCGCATGCACAGCGAACCGAACGGCAATGGGGTCGTGCTCGAAAACGAGATCCTGAATTCCGTCAACGCCAAGCGACAACATGATCGCGCCCTCGCGATCTACCGCGCATCACTTGGCATGCTGCGCAGCACGCTCAGCAAACAATAGGAGCTGTGGGATGTCTGATTTCTCCAATGCCCTGGGCATTTCGGCAAGCGGTTTGAAAGCGCAAACCCAGCGCATGCAGATCGTGGCGCAGAACATCGCGAACACGGATACGCCGGGATACCAACGAAAACTGATCTCCTTTGCGGCAGAGGCGCGCGCGGCGCAAAAAGATCAGGTCACCATCGACAAGGTCACTTTGGACCGCCGCGAAGGTGAAAGAATCTACGATCCGGGGCATCCGATGGCGGATCCTTCCGGTCACTACACAGGCTCGAATGTCGATCTGGTGTTGGAAATCGCCGACGCCCGAGAAGCACAGCGCAGCTACGAAGCCAATCTAAAAATGTTTGATCAGGTCCGGCAAATGTCGACCGGTTTGATGGACTTACTTCGCAAATAACTTTCCAGAATGGAGACACGCATGGACGTAAAATCCCTTTTCGCATCACAGCAATACGCCGCTCTCAAATCAGCGACAAAACCTGACCCACGCGATGCAATCGCACAAAGCTTTGCCAAGATCACCGAAGATTTTGCCGACACGCTGAAAACAACCGAGTCCACAGCCATGGGCAGCATGTATGGCGATGCCGATCCGCATGCTTTGGTCGAAGCTCTCTCACAGTCCCAACTCGCTGTTGAAACAGCAGTCACAGTGCGAAACCGCGTGGTCGAAGCGTATCAGGAAATCCTGCGGATGCCCGTGTAACGCCATGTTACCGGAAGGACTCATCTACGATACCCTGCGTGACGCCTTGCGCATTGCCGCGTTGATGTCAGCGCCGGTTCTTATCGCTGCCTTGGTGACAGGTGTATCGATCGGGTTGTTTCAGGCCCTGACATCGATCCAGGAAATGACGATCACCTTCGTGCCAAAACTGATGGCCATGATGGCCGTCTTCTGGATGTCGATGAATTACATGACACGCAGCCTGACCGACTTCTTCCAGTTCACAATCATTCCGACCATCGCTGGAGGATAAGATGGAAAACGCAGGATACGTGACGCTCACCCGTCAATCCGGACTGATGCGCGAGATGGAAATCATCGCACACAATATCGCGAATGCGGCCACAACCGGTTATCGCCAGCAAGGTCTCGTCTTTTCAGAGTATGTAAAAGCGGTGCAAGGCGGCGAAAGCCTGTCGATGGCAACGGCACGGATCAAGAAAACGTCTGCCGCGCAGGGCATCTTGACCCAAACGGGAAACACTCTGGACGTTGCGATCGAAGGGCTGGGCTACTTCCAGCTGGAAACTCAAGACGGCATTCGACTGACCCGATCCGGCGCATTCAACGTGAATGCCACCGGCGATATCGTGACAGCAGAAGGTCACAGGGTCCTTGATACCGGGGGCGCCCCGATCACTGTTCCTGCAGGCCAAACGAATGTCGAAATCGCCGCCGACGGAACGGTCAGCCTTGGCGAACGGCTGCTTGGCCAAATCGGTGTTGTCCAACCAGCGGACGGGGCTGATCTGATACGTGAAGCGGGTGTGCTGTTCAAAACCGATGCCGCACTCGAGCCGTCCCCCGGGGCCACGGTTCTGCAAGGGCATCTCGAAGGCTCGAACGTCGACGCAATCTCGCAGCTCACCCGCATGATCGAAGTCCAACGCGCCTACGAAATCGGACAAAAACTCCTCGACATGGACCATGAGCAATCGCGGGCCGCTCTTCAAACACTCATTAAATAGGGAAGCAATATGCGCGCTCTGAAAATTGCCGCCACTGGCATGACCGCCCAGCAAATGCGGGTCGAGATCATCTCCAACAATCTCTCGAACATGAACACAACGGGCTATAACGCAAGGCGGGCCGAGTTTGCGGATTTGCACTACCAACAGATCGCCCGCGCCGGCACTGTGAATGCATCTGATGGGACCGTTCTGCCAACCGGTGTTCAGGTCGGTTTGGGGGTTCGACCGTCGGCTGTCTCGGTCCATCTTGCACAAGGATCGTTGAGCCAGACAAATTCCGATCTTGATCTTGCGATAGACGGCAACGGCTACCTCGAAGTTACAATGCCGTCGGGTCAGGCTGCCTATACGCGTGACGGGTCTCTGAAGCGCGACGCGGAAGGTCTGGTCGTCACTTCGGAAGGTTTCCCGCTCGCCCCTGAAATCGTCATTCCGGACGATGCCCAAAGCATCACCATCAACCCCGAGGGAGAACTCTACGCCTATTTCGCCGATACTGCGGAACCGCAGCTTCTTGGCCAGCTCAACCTCGTTGGATTTGCAAATGCCAAGGGACTCGAAGCGATGGGCGGAAATCTTTTTGCAGAAACCGAAGCGTCTGGCGGCCCATTGGTTGCCACACCCGGAGAAGACGGTCTTGGCACATTGCGACAGGGCTATCTCGAGGACAGCTCCGTCGATCCAGTGCGCGAGTTGACCGAACTGATCGAAGCGCAGCGTGGTTATGAGTTGAATGCCAAAGTCATCTCGGCCGTGGACCAGATGCTTGGTGCCACCACACAGGTCCGCTGATGCGCGCGGCCATGCTCTTGCTCGCTTTGAGCATCGGGGCCGAGGTTGCCGCGGAAACTGTCGTCGCGACAAGCACGCTGCGGGCCCAGCATACCCTCACAGAAGCCAACGTGAGGCTTGATCCCACAGACACACCCGGTGGGGCCAGTTCGCTGGACGATGTGCTGGGTTTTGAGCTGAAGCAAGCGGTATACGCCGGACGCCCGATCATGCTGTCGAACCTCAACAAAGCAGCAATCATCGAACGAAATCAGCCTGTTCGCGCATTTTTTGTGCGCAATGGGCTGACCATTGTCATCGAGGCGCGTGCATTGGAGCGCGGGTCCGTCGGCGACATCATTCAGATCATGAACATCACCTCTCGAAACACGCTCTATGCCGAGGTGACGCATGATGGAAAACTGAAAGTTGATCCTTGAAATGAAGTCTTTCGCCCTCATGCCAATCCTGTTGATCGCCGTCCTGTCCGGCTGCGAAAGGTTCGAACATATCGGACGGGCGCCGGCTTTTTCGCCGCAGGAAAAGAGCGTCGAGCGTCAGGCGATGATCTATTCCGGCTTGCCCCTCACGACCGCCAACACATCGGAATACCGCACAGCTTCTCTTTGGAGCAGCGATCAGAACGCGCTTTTCGGGGATCGCCGGGCGTTCGCAAAAGGTGACATCCTGACCGTGTTCATCGAAATCGATGATCGGGCCGAGATTTCAAACTCTACCTCCAGGGAAAGATCTTCAAACGAAAATCTCGCGATTCCGCACCTCTTTGGACTGCCCCAGCGCAAAAACAAATCCTTGCCGGATGGCGCAAGCCTCGACACGGCTGTCGAACTCGACGCGTCGCGGCAAAGTGAAGGGACGGGTTCGGTACGACGCCGGGAAAAACTGACGCTTCGGGTGGCGGCCACGATCACAAATGTTCTGCCAAACGGTGTTCTGTTCATCGAAGGCTCTCAAGAGGTCCGGGTGAACTTTGAACTGCGGGAACTGATCGTGTCCGGATTCGTGAGACGGGCAGACATCACGCGGCAAAACGAGATCACCTACGACAAGATCGCCTCAGCCCGCATCTCATATGGAGGACGGGGCCACATCACTGACGTTCAACAAGAACGTATAGGCCAGCAGGTGCTGGACGCCATATTGCCGTTTTGATCCCGAGGCACGCACAGCATGAAGAAATTCATTCCACTTTTATCCCTGATACTGGGTCTTGGCGCTGGCGGCGCCGCGGCCATTGCGCTCGCACCACATGACAAACCAGCCGCGGTCAATGATGGCGACACATCGGTTCAGACATCGGAAGACGGCACCGATCCAGACGATGTGGGTGCAGCGGTCAACATGGAAATCGTGAAATTGCCCAACCAATTTGTCATTCCCGTCATGGTCAACAAACGGATCATCGCGATGGTCGTTCTGACGGTCGCTTTGGAAGTCGAAAACGGGACCGGAGACTATGTCCGAACGATTGAACCCAAACTTCGCGACACTTTCCTAGAAGAGCTTTTCGGGCTGGCCGCCCTCGGGGGATTTGAAGACGAAGTCATCTCCCGCAAGTCGTTGTCGTTGGTCCGGGGCGCACTGACCGAACGCGCGAGGGCGCTTCTCGATCAAAAAGGGGCCAAGGTCTTGATCACGGACATGGCCCGCCAGGACGTGATCTAGATCCGTTTCATCATTTGAAACAGGGCTTCGGTCGCGCTGTCTTTGTCTTGGCCATGTTGCAACTTGGCCTTCGCGGCATCCCTGCACAGCTGCATGGCCAGTTTTTGGCGCATCAGCCGTTTCAGATCATCCTTGATCTTTTCGCGGCGCAGCGCGGCACGGGCAAGATCGGGTTGCAGATCGGTCTGCATGCTTCTCAGTTTCTGAACCCGCATCCTATTAAGTGCATGGGTCAGGGCATCGGAGGCTTCAAAACCATGGTAGCTGTCAAAGGCCTGCTTCTCGTCAGCGGAAATGCCAAGCTGAACTCCGCGCAACCTCTTTTTTTCTGCAAGCTCTCTGCCCAACCTGGCCTGTTCGGCCAGTATCAGGTTCTCCAGAACTGAGAGCACTTTCTCAAAGTTCTTCTCATCCATTCTGTGCAGCCATGGCCTTGATGCGTTGCGCGTAACTGATTGCGATTGCCACGGCTTTGTAGTGGTCCTGATCGATTGCAGCGCCCAGTTTCACGTTGGCATAGAGATCACGCGCCGTAGGCGGGTCCCGGAACAGGGGAACACCGGATTGGATTGCGACTTCTCGGATACGACTGGCAGTCTCGTCTTTTCCCCGCGCGACACATTCGGGCACCGCCGTCTTGTCCCCGGACCATTTCAACGCAACAGCAAAATGCGTAGGGTTCGTTATCACGACAGATGCTTTCGGAACCTCGATCAACATACGATTCGTGGCGATCTCTTCGGCCTTGGCTCGCCTTTGCTGACGGACCATTTCATCGCCTTCTTCGTTCTTCTGCTCATCCTTCAACTCTTTATGTGACATCCGATTCTTTTTTGCGTGTTCTCTGAATTGCCAAGCCAGATCGATGATAGAAAAGGCAACATATGCGAGCGTTGCAACAAGAAACCATCTCAGAGATTCAGCATAAAGCTTGCGTAGAGAAAGGTTCGGGGAAAGAAGGGAAATGCCATCATATCGACGTGAAATGTCATACAGGAAAAATGCAAAAATCAGTGAAAAGACAAAGAACTTGAGGCTTGTTTTTGCAAACTCAAACAATCCTGAAACTCCAAACTTCTTTTTGGCATTTGAAACGATGGACAGTCGACTGAGCTTCATTTCAAGTTTGGACGGTGTAAATATCATCTGTTTTGCAAAGATAAGCACTGCAATCATCATGACAGCAGGTACCAGGAAAACCGAAAACACGACGAGGTTCATCCATTGCCGAACCTCGTCAGAAGCCTTTTCTCCAAATAGTGACTTGGACGAAATGATGGATGATCTTACGAACTCGCGTATGGCACCAACCAAATCCGGCATGAAATTGGCAAAGAATGTCATCAGCACCATGATGAAAAGTGCCAGAGAAACAAGCGTCAGGCTGTCCTGGGATCGGACAATTTCGCCTTTCTTGCGCGCTTC
Source organism: uncultured Rhodobacterales bacterium (assembly GCA_964476315.1). Lineage (GTDB taxonomy): Bacteria > Pseudomonadota > Alphaproteobacteria > Rhodobacterales > Rhodobacteraceae > Marivita. Next base: position 5,193 of record CAYZAD010000059.1, on the reverse strand, counting down.
CTCAAGTTTGCGAGGAGACGCTTCATAGGGTTTGTCTCCGGCATCGTCTTCGGTGTCACTCATTCAAGCGCCTCGAAAGGCATCATCAGAATGGAAAGCGATCTTTCTTGCCAAACGGTCAGGATAAGCTCTGCGTGCCTGTGTAGATAAATGATCGAAACCAGCGCAACAAACGGGATTCCAACAAAGGACACCATGAATTGCGGCATTCCCTTGTTCACAAATCCAGTGAACAGATAATAAACAAAGAAAAGCGTAACAAAGCTTCCTGCAATGGCCACTCCGTGATTGAAGACATAATTCAAAAGCTCGCTTGATAACTCGGCAATTGTTCCAAAGATGCTCTCAAGTGTGTCGACTGTCAGATGATAGCTATAGGCGAATGAGAATATGATCTGATCACCAAGCGGTCCGGCCATGATCACTGCGAGTCCGGCCACGGTGAGGATATGCCCAATCACAGGAAGCAGTTCCGTGGAGTTCCCGACCAGTTGTGCAAGCGAAACAGCCTGACTGATGACGATACCGGTCTGCTCCAACAAGAACAGCACGCCGCGAGAGATAAGGCCCATGAAAAAGCCGAAGACCGTTTCGGTCAAAGCAAAATGAAACGCTTGTTGGTGGGTGAAGTCATCCGTTGGAAGCCTGTTTTCCACGATTGGGACAATTGCCGCTGAAAGGATCAGGGCCAACACGAGCTTCACCCTGGCCGGTGTGCTTGTTTCACCAAAACCTGGGCTTAGCGCGATGGCCGGGCCAATCCTCAGAAACACCGCGAACACGAGCCAAAGCTGGTTCTGAAGCTCACTGACAATCGATCCATCCACCGTCATGCCGCAATCGTTCCGACCAGGGCGGGTTTCGCGTCGAGCCCTATTTCCTCAAATGCCATCACGGGGTTGGTGATGCCCTTGGCGGTCAAGATGCTCTTTAAGAACCGCCGCCGCCGCCCCTGGGTGATCAGGGCCGGGTAGACTCCCTGCTCTCCAACGCGGCTCATCTCGGCGGCGATGCCCTTGGACAGTTTCTCGAACTCTTCAGGCGGCAACGCCACGTCCGAGGCGCCCCGATCATTCGCAATCTCGCATTCCTCGAAGCGCTTTTCCCATTCGGACGCCAGGTGAACCAAAGGAATTGTTCCATCCTCCCGCCGCATCGACGCGACAAGCTGAAAGCCCAGTCTCTTTCTGACATGCTCGCAAAGCGCTTCGGCAGAGTGATTTTGGCCGCGCGCCTCGGCCAAGGCTTCGAGGATCAGTTGGAAATTACGGATCGAGACTTGTTCTTCCAGCAGCAGTTTGAGCACCTGAAGCAGGGTGTCTTTGGTGACCTTGTCCGGGATCGTCTGGTCGATCAGCGTGCGATTGGCTTCGGCACGGGATGGATTTGACAGCGACCCGAGTTCGTTGAGCAAACGGGACAGGGATTTCATTGTCAGCAAGCGACCCAGATTACGCTTCATGATTTCGAGCAGATGTGTCGCCAGAACCTCTGATGGGGAAACCACTGTCAGGCCAGCCATCTGTGCATCCTCGCGGTCGCTTTTCTGGATCCAACGGGCAGGAGCGCCGTAAACCGGTTCCTCGACATCCTTGCCCTGGGGAAGCGGCAGCGACTCTTCCGGGATAAGCGCCAGCATCAGGTCGGGATGCAGCACACCGCGGGCCGTCTCGACGCCGTGGACTCGCACGACATATGTCCCGTCCGGCAAGGTCGCGTCATCCGTCAAACGGACCTCGGGCATAATGAGCCCAAAGCTTTTTGCGATATGCGTGCGCATGTTCGTGATGCGCGAATCCAGTCCGCTGGCAGGGTCAAGCACCATATCCACAAGGTCAGGTGCGAATTCGAGATGGACATCATCGAGGTCAAGCAGATCGCCGATCGGCCGGTCCTTGATTGCAACCGGGGGCGCGTCAGGCTCGGACGAGGCTTCTGCCTTTTCTTCCCTGCGACTGGCCCAGAATGCCACGGCCCCCAAGATCAGCCCGCCCATGACAAAAGGCACGAACGGCAATCCGGGGACCAGCGCGAAAAGAACCATGGCAACCGCCACTGTCGCAAGGGCCGCGGGATGCCGACCCAACTGGGACGCAATCGCAAGATCGGTGGCACCGATGGCGCCGCCCCGTGCCAGCAGCAATGCCGCTGCAATCGAAATGATGACGGCGGGAATCTGCGTCACCAGCCCATCGCCGACCGTCAGAATGGCGTAGGTTTCGAACGCTTCTTTCAACGGCATTCCGTGCACAAGCGTGCCCATGATCAGCCCGACAACGATGTTCAGAAGCGTGATCAACAAACCGGCAACCGCGTCTCCCTTGACGAATTTCGACGCCCCGTCGAGCGATCCGAAAAAGGTGGTTTCCTGCAGTTCCGTCGTCCTGCGGTTTCGCGCCTCCTCATGCGTGATGGCACCGGCGGCCATGTCGCTGTCGATGGCAAGCTGTTTGCCGGGCATGCCATCAAGAGCAAACCGTGCCCCAACCTCGGCCATGCGGGCTGCACCTTTGGTGATCACCATGAAGTTCACGATGAGCAGAACGCAGAACACAACGATGCCAAGAAAAACGCTGCCGCCCATGATGAAGTCGGCAAAGCCCTGAATGACATTCCCGGCAGCGTCGGTCCCGGTATGGCCCTGCCCGATGATCAGCTTTGTCGAACTGATATTAAGCGACAGGCGCAGCATCAGCGATGCCAGAAGGATGGTCGGAAAAGCCGAGAAGTCCAGCGGTCGCTCAACAAACAACGTGACCGTAAAGATCAGGATCGCCAGGGCGAAAGAGGCCGCCAGCCCCACATCCAGTACGAAAGCGGGCACCGGCAGGATCATCATCACGATCACCGCCATCAAGGCAATGGCGAGCGCAACCGTCGGATTCGAAATGAGCGACTTGAAGGCGGGCGTCATCGGCGAGGCCCACCAAGATCGATGAACGGGGTGACCGCACCCGATGTGGCAACAAACAGGGATCCGGCGCTCAATCGTACGGGTTGTGGTTCAGGCGCTGCGGGGGGGCCATCGGTGCCGTCTGACGGATCGATGCGCGCATTGAATTCCTGGAACTTGGCCTTGTACTTCGTGGCAAATTCCGGCGTGCGACTGTGATAAGCCCCCGCGGCTTCGACCCAATCGCCGAATTCCTTGTACAGGCGGTCCAGAAAATTGGCCGCATAGAGCGCATTGAGATCCGGATCGAACATGTCATCAAGGCTCCGAAACCCCGCCGCATGCCAATGGTAATTGATCTGAAAACACCCGATATCGATGTTGGAGGCGCCGCGTTTCACCTTGGAAAAGACAAATGACCGGGCGTCATCCTCCGACGGAAACCACGTCCCGTCGCCGGCATGGTTGACGGTCCACGGCCAGGGGGCGCCACCCTGCTTGCTGCGCCCCGTTTCCAGCCGCGTTATGGTGAGCAAGACATCAGCGGGAACACCGGTTTGCTGGGCGGCGCGATGCGCGGCGGCGTCACACACATTCGCCCGCCCGACCTGCGCCACCAGAAGCCCTGCGACCAGAACATACACAAAAATCAATCGTATCAATTTCAGATCTGACACAGCCACCCTCGCATTCTGCGAAACTGCAGAACACTAGGCTGGGCCTGGTTAGGAAATGGTTAGCGCGATCGGCTCAAAGAAGCGCTTCGATCCCGGCAAGCAAAGCGGCCCCAAGAATCGCCCCGACACCGCCCCAGACAAGAGCGGTCTTCACGGATGTTCCCTTGGGTTCCGGCGCGGCCTGTGCCTGCGCAATCAACGCCTGTTCCAGGAGGCCCGGAAGGCGCGGTCCGAACCGTGCCAGAACCAACGCCGTCTTGCCGATATCTTTTGCGAATGCACGTGGACCGATGCTGGTCTTGATGTAATCTTCCACGATGGGCCGCGCGACGTTCCAGATATTCATCTTGGGATCAAGCGACCGGGCCACCCCTTCCACGACAACCATCGTACGTTGCAGCAAGATCAGTTCAGTGCGCGTTTCCATCCCGAAACGCTCTGTCACTTCAAACAGATAGCTCAGCAGCCGTGCCATCGAGATACGCGTGGCGTCCATGCCGAAAATCGGCTCTCCCACTGCGCGCAAAGCCCGCGCAAACTCATCGACATCGCGGTCATTCGGCACGTAACCCGCCTCGAAATGCACCTCGGCCACACGCTTGTAATCGCGCTTGATGAACCCGAACAGGATCTCGGCATAAACACGGCGGGTGTATTCGTCGATATGCCCCATGATCCCGAAGTCGAGCGCAATGATGTCGCCATTCGGCGCAACCTTGAGGTTGCCCTGATGCATGTCGGCGTGAAAATAGCCATCGCGCAAGGCATGTTGCAGGAACAATTGCAGGACACGCTCACTCAGCGCGGCGCGATCATGACCGGCGGCATCCAGCGCGGCATTGTCGCCCAGCGGCAACCCCTCGGCCCAGCCCAGCGTCATCACCCGGCGACTGGACAATTCCCACTTGACCTCTGGCAGGCTGAACCCCGGATCGTCCTTTGTATTGGCCGCGAATTCCGACGCTGCGGCCGATTCCAACCGCAGGTCCAATTCACCTTTCACGACACCTTCGAAATGGGTGATCACATCTTTCGGACGCAGGCGCCGGGACGACGGCGACAACAACTCGATCATGCCGGCAGCGAAATAAAACGCGTCGATATCCTTGCGGAAATCACGTTCGATATGCGGACGCAGCACTTTGACGGCAACGGTTTCTCCGGTTTGAACCAGTTTCGCCTTGTGCACCTGTGCGATCGAGGCTGCGGCGACAGGTTCGCTGAACTCGGAAAAAACCTGGTCGAAGGGCACGCCCAGTTCATACTCGACCATGGCCTTGGCTTCAGACACCGAAAACGGTGGCAGTTTGTCCTGCAGAACCCGCAACTGTGCCGCCATCTCGGCACCGACGACATCGGGGCGCGTGCTCAGGATCTGCCCGAACTTGATATATGCCGGTCCCAAGGCCGTCAGCGCCCGGGGCGCGGCAGGCACCTTTGGATCGCCATCATATCCCAGCCATTTGAACGGCCAGCCCAGCACCCGCGCGGCAACGCGCAACGGCTTTGGCGCATCGAAGGCATCCAGTACAGCGGCCATGGCGCCGGTCCGCTCCAGCGTCGCACCCGTCCGGATGAGCCGCAGAATGTTGTGCGGGCCTCTCACGTCAGATTTTCCAGCCG
>CAYZAD010000058.1:0-14590 GCA_964476315.1 uncultured Rhodobacterales bacterium | reverse complement strand
TTTGCAGGTACTTGTCGGTGCGCCAATCCTTGGCCAGTTCGACACTGGCGCGCTGCAATTGCCCTGGTGTCGCTTCCAGCTTGGCTTCGAGGCGTTCCAGAAGCGTAAAGGCATCCGCTGTCGACCCGGCAAACCCGGCCACGACGTCGTAGCCACCGGGCGAGATGCGCCGCACTTTGCGGGCTGTGCCCTTGATCACGGTTTGCCCAAGGCTCACCTGCCCGTCACCCGCGATCACCACCTTGCCACCTTTGCGCACACCGATGATCGTTGTGCCGTGCCATCCTGGAAAAGCGTCGTCCGCCATGAAATGTCCTTTGGTCGTTTGACATCGATATGGGCAAATCGGTCCGGTCACACAAGCCCGGACACGAAAAACGCCCGGCTTGGACAGCCGGGCGCTTCACAGAAATCCGATCTTGATCAGATACTTTCGTCGATCCAGCCCTTCAGTGCCGCCTTCGGCGCAGCACCTGTCTTGTTCGAAACAACCTGACCGTTCTTGAAGATGAACAGCGAGGGAATTCCGCGTACGCCCATTGCGGCGGCGGAGTTCGGGTTGCTGTCGACATCGACCTTGGCAATCTTCACGCTGTCGCCATATTCGGCAGCGAGTTCTTCGAGGGCGGGGCCGATCTGTTTGCACGGGCCACACCATTCTGCCCAGAAGTCCACCACGACGGGGACACTGGAATTCTTCACTTCGGCATCAAACGTGTCATCTGTGACGGCAACAGTGGACATCTGTATTCTCCTTGCGGCTAGAGCGCATCATTGTTTCAGGCAGAGAACCTATGAACCCTCGGACACAGCGTCAAGATGGCGTGCCCTCACGAGGGCTTGTGTCGTGAGTGTCTCAGACAACGGCATGTAGGTGGCCGTTCGGGTCCAGAGGATACCAGTTTCAATTGTTTTCGTGGGGTAAATTCGGGCCAGCATGGCGCGATAAGCTCCCATTTGCCGCAACAGCCCTTCCGGACAATTCTTTTCATCTTCCGGAACAGTTCGGTTGGTTTTGAAATCCACGGCGGTGACCTTGCCTTCGCTCAGGATCAACCGGTCGATGATTCCATGCAGTGTGCAGTCTGCAAACGCGTCGATTTCGGCGGTCACAGGCACCTCGGCCAAGGTGTCATCTGCAAAAAAGTCTTTCAGCCCATCCGCTTCCAGGACCTGGATCGCCTCGGCTACCAGATCGGTTGCGGATGAGTGGTCTTGCATCAGGCGCATGCCGATCTCGTGCCGCTCTGGTTGGGGCACGGCGGGTAGAACCTCGAGCAAAAGGTGAATGAGGGTCCCACGTTCCTTGGCAAGTTCGGACATGTCGCCATCCGCACCCGGAAGCGCCTTGGCGCCACCCAGGTCGGATGGACTCAGAACCGTGCGTTGCTTGATGCCGGGTGGAGCAGGCAAATTGAAATGCGCTGGCAGGTCGGGCACCACGGTAGACCCGGGCGACGGATCAGACCTGACGGGATCAGGCCAAGGCAGATGGTCCATGCGCAGCCCGGCCCGCGGCCCGTCATCCTTGAACCCGAATACCATCGGCAGTCCGCCGCAGGCTGTCACCGTGGAAGACACGCGGTCATGCCAGCTTTGCGCTTTGCTGTCCGGTTCCCCTGCTGCAGCAACCACCAGCCACCGCTCGGCCCGGGTCAGGGCCACGTAAAGAAGCCGGTCGGCCTCTTCTTCCTCGCTCTGTTTTGCGCTGTCGACGGCAGCCTGTTGATAGGCCGCGCGTGTGCTCTCCGATCCACGCCAATGCGCAGTGCCTCGGGTCACGACAAAGGTGTCTCTGCCTGCCTGCGACGGTTTCTTATGCGTGTCCGGCAGGATCACGATGGGTGCTTCCAGGCCCTTGGCCCCGTGGATCGTCATCACGCGAATGCGTGCGCCTGCGCTGTCGACGGTGCGCTTGATTTCGATGTCGTCGGTTTCCATCCAATGCAAGAACCCGGTGAGGCTTGGAATGTCTGTCTGCTCGTAGGCCAGGGCCTGCGCAAGGAGAGCATCGATGCCGTCCTCGGCCTCTTCTCCGAGGCGGCCAATCAGTTTCTGTCGGCCTTTGTGGCGGATCAGGATACGCTCAAGAAGATCGTAGGGACGCAGGAAATCCAACTGCCCGCGAAGGTCGTCGAGAATGTCGATCACGGCAGGAAAATCGTCTCTGCGTCGGCGTAACTCTTCCCAGAGGTGGGGCGATTTTCGACGATGCGCCAAGTCAAAGACATCCTGTTCGCTCAGGCCGAACAGCGGTGACCTGAGCGCAGACGCCAGCGAAAGACTGTCTTCCTGCGTTGCAAGAAACGCCAGTAGCGCCCGCAGGTCCTGCACCGCAAGTTCAGCCATGACCTTCAGCTTGTCGGCGCCTGCAATCGGCAGACCGGATGCTTTGCAGGCCTTCAGGATTTCCTGGAAGAGTTTGCCGCGACTGCGCACGAGGATCAGGAAGTCACCAGCGTGCACAGCCCGCGATGTGACATTGCCGTCGTTATCGACTGTGGGCAGTGCCGTTCCGTCCTTCAAGGTTTGCCGTATGAACCACGCGATGCGTTGGGCGAGGATGACATTGTGATGCTGTGGGCTGACCCGGTCCACGGGGGCGTCCCAGGGCAGGGTGTCGTCCTCGGGCACGGGTTCTATCAACGGCCAGACATCCACCCGGCCCGGCAACGTATCCCGAAACGCAATATGCGTCTGATCCGGAAGGAACCCCGCCTTGTCGCGCCCTTTGAACAGTTCATCCACCAACCGCAAGATGGGCACGGATGACCGGAAGGAATAGCTGAGCTGACCGTTTTGCAGGGGCGCATCGGTTTCGATCATCTGTTCGTGGAACCGTTCGCGCATGTTGTCGAATTCCGTCGGGTCGGCCCCCTGGAACGAATAGATCGACTGTTTCTTGTCCCCGACCACGAACAGCGTCCGCCGCGTATCAGCCCGCGCCCCTTCACCGGACGTGAATTCCTGAGCGAGTTTCTGGATCACGTCCCATTGTGCCGGGCTCGTGTCTTGCGCTTCGTCCACGAGGATGTGATCAATCGCGCCGTCCAATTTGTAGAGCACCCATTCCGCTTGCTGCCGATCGGTCAGCAGGGTTCGGGTGCGCGTGATCAGGTCGTCGAAATCCAGCCATCCGCGCAGTTGTTTTGTCGCCTCGTACCGTTCCAGAAAGGCATTGGCGAACCGGTGTAAGATGACGTCCCGTTCGACAGCATCCACCGCCAACAGCATCTGGTGTGCGCCCTCGATCCGGTCATAGAGCGCTTCAAGGCGATTGACGCTTGCTGCAAGAGCACCGGAGCGCAGCTTGGCTGTTGGCGGAACCCGTTTCTGTTTGATGCCGTCTTTCGTAAGAGCAACCGACTTCAGCGCCTCAAACGCGCCGATCCCGCCAGCCTGTGCCGCGTCGATGGCGTCAGCGAGTTTGATATCGGTCTTGCCGCCAGTCCGCAAAGCGTCGGTGAGCCCCGCAAGGAACGCGAGGTCATCTCCCACGAACACGCTGGCAAGGATGCGATCCTTTGTCAGCGTCGGGTCGAGGCCGTATCGCTGAGCAAGCTCTGTCCGCGACAGGGCAGGTAGAAACCCATCGCGGTGGCCGACAATGGCGTCGGCCAGTTCCTGCAAGGGGCCGTTCGACGCAATCCGTGCAATGTCGGCGACCAGTGCCGCGTCTGGCCCTTGTGCCATGTCGTCAAGAACCTGCTCGCGCAGTAACTGGGCGGTGCGATCATCGATTTCCTGAAACTGCGGGCTGACACCGGCTTCAAGCGGAAATCGCCGGAGGATGGACGCACAGAACGCGTGAATTGTCTGGATGCGCAGACCGCCGGGGGTTTCAATGGCGCGGGCAAACAGAGTTCGGGCGCGAGACAGGAAATCAGTGTCGAGCCGGTCGTTTTCTTCCCCGAGGTCGCGCAGTTGCTCTCTCAGGGCGTTGTCGTCCAGCATCGCCCATTCACCAAGACGACGGAACAAACGGTTTTGCATTTCGCTTGCGGCGGCGTTCGTGAACGTCAGGCACAGGATATGCTCGGGTCGTGTGTCGCCCAGCAACAACCGCGCGACCCGATCCGTCAGAACGCGCGTTTTTCCCGATCCGGCATTCGCGCCCAGCCAGGTTGATGCGTTGGGGTCTGCGGCACGGATCTGCGCCTTGGATGCGTCGTTGTTGATCATTTCAGGAACACCTTGTGCGCCGTGTCCGATGCATCCCATTCGCCAAAGCGCGAAAGCTGGTCGTAATCCGAACCGAACGCGTCCTTGTGCATCTTGTTGCGCGCCGTATAGCCCATGTCGGGGTCGCGGTAGGCATCGATCAATTTGACGAGCATTTCCAGTGTGCGTTCCGGTGGGCATGTCTCCAACGGTGCCGGAACCTCTTTGCCATCCCCGCCAAGCGCGATGTAGCGAGCATCTGCAACGCCGCGTGGCTGGATCTGGCTGAATCCGCCTTCGCAAATCAACGCGGCGATGACCAAAAGCTGCACATCGAACAGCATTTGCCGCTCCTGGCTTGGCGCCGTGCCGGTTTTGTAGTCGTAGACCAACGCCTGACCCAGTTCATTGATGTCGATCCTGTCGGCCTTGGCCGTGACACGGAAAGGCGGTTTCGCGATGTCCATTGCACCTGTTGTTTCGAACAGGACAGGACGCGCTGTCTGCCGCCGTGCGCGTTCATTGGTTACGAACCACTTTGCAATCTTGTCGATCCGCACCCGCCATTGCACCCGGTCCGTGGGCCAGGGCACCGTGTCGTCCAGTACCGCTTGCGCGGTTTTCAAAAGCTCGGCCTCTGTCACAAGATCAGCGTTTAGAGCCGTGTTTGAGACGAAATTCTCGAACACCTTGTGGATCACCGTTCCCCGATGCAGCGCGTTCGGGGCATGTTGAATGGGATTCAACTGTCGCAAGCGCAGCACCTTTGACGCGTAGATCGCATAGGGGTCCCGGATCAGGCGCTCGATATTCGTAACCGACAATTCGGTTGGTCGTGCGATGACCGGTGGCACCGGCGACGGGCGCCGTGCAAGCGGGGTTTCGATGGGGGTCTCAAGGGCCTGTCCCTTGGCAAGCCAATCCTCCCCACGCGCCTGCATCTCTTTCAATGCCTCCGGTCCGCCTGTATCCGGCAAACCCTGCATCAGGTTGACAAGGCGATTGATCCATCGGGAAGGAACGGTTTCTGCATCCTCGGACCGTTTGGCCCGCGTCAGCCATACTTCGCTGGCGCCGATCGCCTGTTGGAAATCGTGTGCGGCAAGACCGATCCGCCGTTCCGGCAAAAGCATCCCGACCTGTTGTCGCATCTTTCGGTTCAGCCAGGGATCAGCAGGCGGCGTGCCCGGCCAGACCTGTTCGTTCAACCCGCCCAGAATGACCAGATCGGCCCCCATGACGCGCGCTTCGATTGTGCCCCAGATCAGGATGTTCGGATGCGGGGCATCGCGGTCGCGTACCTCTTCCGACCGCAAAAGGCTGTCCACGAGCTCTGCATAATCCACAATCGTCATCGTGCCGCCGACACCGGCTGCGTCGATCAGTTTGTCGAATGCGCTCCGACAGGTCTTCCCGGCTTCCTTGGCCCAAAGTTCCGATGCATCATCGCTTGCCGATCCGGCGCAAATCGCTTCGGCATGATGCAAATGGTGATCGATAAAGGTGTCGAGTGGTTTCTCGCCACCGATCGCGGGACGCAGGAAATGGGCATCCAGCCAGCGCAACCAATCGGCGGCCTCATCCGCCTTTTTCCACGATGCAAGCTGGTCAAGGCTTGGATAGGGAACGCCGGTTTTCCGGATGAACAGCTCAAGTTCCGACGTCCAAAGAAGATGCTGTCCGCGTTCGGCCCCGGAATGACACAACGGATGCTTGAGCAGCGTCATCAGCGCTTCGGCGGTCGGTCCGCTGGCATGAAGCTGTGCGACATGACGCAAGATCCGGCCGGGTGCGGTCAGATGTGCGGGTGTGCCGGCACTGTCGTCCGGCAGGATGTTCCAGCGATCCAGCATTGCGCTGACCCGGCGCGTGAGCATCCTGTCTGGTGTGATCAAGGCTGCGGTCACACCGTCCTCGGCGGCTTGCCGCAGACGCAGGGCAATGGCGCGCGCCTCATCGCGCGGAGACGGCGCTTCGACCAGTGTCAGAGACCGCGTCGCCTGTTTCAGGTCTCCCAAACCGGGACCATCGGCCAGCCATTGATCGGTTACCGGTGCTGGTCGCATTGCCAGCGACACCAGCGCATTCCTGCCGGGGCAGGGGGCATGTGTGTCTGACCATGGTGCGACAGCATCCTTTGGCAGGCCGAGATGATGCATCAGCCGCGCAAACCGGAATTGCGGGTGGTCTTCGCCCTGCATCGCTTCGGAGTTTTTCACGTGTCCGGTCAGAACGTCCCAGACATGCGTCGGTGTATCAAAGTCGAACCCGGGCAGAACCACCGCCCCCTGGGGCAGCCGCGCTACGGCAGACATCAGGCGAAACGCGGTGCCGCGCGACCCGGTAGAGCCTGCCACGATGATCGGATGCTCTGGCGGTTGGGTTGTCCAACGGTCAAGCTTTGCCTTGAGAACCAGACGGTTGAGCGCCGCTGCATCCGGCGCCTCTGTCTGCGTGTCGAAATATCGTGTGACGATGGTCAGGAACCGCAACGCGCGTTCCCAATGACCGGATTGGTCGGTTACATCTAGCGCGGCAACATCTTGCGGCGTAACCCCTTCGGCCTGCATCTCGTCAAGAAACGCGTTCAGTGACTGTGCAAGATCATATGTTGCGGACCGTGGTGCGATGTCTGGGTCGGCTTCGATCAGACCTTTGACCAGCTCGGCCAGTTCAAGCTGCCGCCTCAGCGCAGAGACGGGTTTGGGTAATCTTGCCTTGTCGACCGGATCGGCAAGGTCGGTGATCAGCCGGATGCGCGGCAGGAAACCCGCGCCATGCGCGTCAAAGATCCGTTCCACGCGCCGTTGCATCCGGCGGGTGTTCAGGATCAATTCCACCTGCGCCATGGCTTCAGGCGGCGCACCTACAAGCCGGTCTTTCAGACCCTGCACAAGGGCTTCGGCAAAATCGACGCCGGGAGGTAGCGCGAATACGCGTGGGACGGACGCGGGCTCAAACATCGCGGCCTGCCAGCATGGCTTCGGCACTTGCGATGCCCGCGGGATGCCCGACATCGCACCACAACCCCGGATAGGTCACGACGTGCAGCGCGTTCTGCGCAACCAGGGTGTCCCAGACAGCCCTGAGCGAGAAAACGGTTTGCGGTGTCTCAGAGACAAGATGTGTCCGGATGATCTGCACCCCAGAATAGATTGTCCCCGCGCCCCATGTGCCAAGCCCATGTTCATCAATATCGATGTCCCCGGGGCCGACGTCACCGACAACATGTGCTTTGGGAATACACAACAGCAACGCTTGCATGCGGTCGTCCCACGCATCGGCAAGCAGGCGCAACGGGTTTGGCCCTTTCCAGACAGCATCGGTGTTCATCGTGAAAACGGTTTCGGCATGCAGCAGGGGCAAGGCGGCCTTCAGACCGCCGCCCGTGTCGAGAATCTCGGGCGTCTCGACTGCAACGTGGACATCCGTTCCGGCAAAATGCGCCACGATCTGATCCGCCTTGTAATGGGCGTTGCACACCACCGTTTCCACGCCATGGTCGCGGACGAAATCCAGCGCATGATCGATCAAGGGGCGATCTGCGACGCGAACGAGGGGTTTGGGCCTGTCCTGCGTCAATGCCCCCATACGTGTTCCAAACCCGGCGGCAAACAGCATCACGGCATCTGGCATCGGGATTTTATCTTTCCTAGCTGGTCAGGGGTCGGGTCGGGAAAATGCGCGCTGATGATTGCTGCCAGAGGTGCAGCGGCGGGGTGCTGAAGGCTTGTCTGGATATGCTGCCAGACGCGCGGGATCAGGTCGAGATAACCGGTCTTCCCGGCAAGCCGTGCCAACCGTGCAAAAATGCCAAGAATACGGAGGTTTCTTTGTATCCCAAGCAAGTGAAACGCAGGAAGGATCTGCTGCATGTTTCGGCCCGAACCAAGGGCATAATGCGCAAGCGTGGTCTTGTGGCAGGTCTCACTGACGTCCCGCCGCGCGTCTTGTAGCATGGAGACAAGATCGTATATCGGCGGTCCGATCAGGGCATCCTGAAAGTCCAGTAGGCCCACCCGTTTCACGCCGTCCCTTTGAGGCAGCCAGATCATGTTCTCGGCATGGAAATCGCGCAAGACCATGACGCGATCACTCGGGACATATGTCCCTAGCGCGTCGGTCAGCCGTGCGATCAGGTCTGATTTTGCATGTTGGGAGTCCCGGCTGAATGCCGGCAGGTATTCGGTGAATACCGGCTCTATGGACTGGGCAAGATCCGCCGGCGTTGCCGCATCGACGCCCGAAGGCAAAGGCGCGCTTTCCAGCCAGCACACGACATCTGTCGCGGTCTGGTACAGCAAGACCTCTTTGTCAGGATGTGTTCTGATGACAGAGGCGAACTGGTCGTCTCCGAAATCCTCAAGCAGCATTATGCCCGGCGCTTTGGCAAGGATGTCAGGTGCAGAGAGGCCAATCTTGCGCAAATGCACGCCAACATTCGCAAACCGCTTTGTGTCGTCCTGTGGATCCACCATCAGGATGGCGCGGTTTGCGCCGGAACAGAGCCTGAAATACCGCCGCGCAGACGCATCCCCGGCAAGCGGGATACGGTCTGCCTGCGCCCAACCGGCATCGTCCAGAAACGCGTCGATTGACGTCATGTTTTCAGGGCCTCTATCACGTCCGCCCATCGCGCGTTCGTCGCAAATACGTGCACCATCCGGGTATCGTCTCTGTTGGGGTCGCTGATGTCGATGTGCAGTGCGTTTTCCGGCGTCAGGTCGGCCAGGCGGTCTGGCCATTCGATCACGGTGATGGCGGATTGCATGGCATCCACAAGGCCGAGTTCGACAATGTGGTCCACATCCCCAAGCCTGTAGAGATCGGCGTGCCACAACTCGCCCTCGTCCAGATCATATGTCTGGACCAGCGTAAAGGTGGGCGACGGCACGTCTTCGGGTTCGGGCAGCCGCGACAGGATCAAGGCGCGGGCGAAATGGCTTTTCCCGGCGCCGATCCCGCCTGATAACAAGAGACAATCCCCCGCATGCAAAAGGGTGCCCAGACGCCTCGCCAAGAGCGCGGTGTCTTCCGGAGACGCAAGGTGAAATTCCGCGCTGTATGTGCTCATGGCGGCATGATGGCCTGCCCCATTCCGGGCTGCAAGTCATGACGCCGTTGCTTCAGGCAGATACGATTTGCAGTGGTCCATCTGAATTGGCTCCGGCCCGGTTTGGCATGGCATAGCAAAAGCGGATCATGGTTGAGCCATAGCTGATCGGATCAACACGACAGATCACTTCGCGCCCGTCCCGGGATCGCAGATCGCAGTCCCAACTTGCCCGCTCGCTGGTTTTTGTCACGAACTCGCGCAATTCGGGCCAAAGAGGTGCAGGATGAAACACCGCTTTCCACTGGAGCGTTGCGTCCACGATCGTCGCTTCGGTGAGGCAAGTGTCCGGGTCAGCTGTCAACATGGTTTTATGTGCCGCATTCGACGCGATCAGCACGCCCTGCTGGTTGAATATCGCAATGGCGTCGTCGATTGCATCCAGCGAGGACTGCAGCGTTTCAAGTTCGGTGCGAAATCCGCGGGTCAGGGATACCTCGGCAGTGATGTCATTGAAAAGAAAGGCGATGGCACCGTCCGGGTAAGGGCGCCCTGTCACGTCGATGGTCTGCCCATCGACCAGGTTCCATGTTTCGCTGAAGCGGTCATCGCTGGCAGCTGCAACAAGTTTTGCCATCCGTTCGCGCCAGGTGTCGTAGTTCTTGGGCTCCGGCATGATCTGCTGGTCGCGCAGCTTGTCGAAAAACTCGAACAGGTTCGGGCGACTGCTCAGAAACTCTGCACTCAATCCGCTGAGATCGATCAAGGCCGGGTTGAACAGGGCCAGACGACGATTGCGATCAAAGATGGCAAGACCGGTCGTCAGGTTGGCGAATGTTTTTGACAGCGTCTGCACGAAATTGCGTTGCGCCTCTTCGGCCCGGACCACGGCGTCGACCGCAGTGGCAAAGTGCAGCGTGCCCTTTTCTGTCACTTGTGTGCTCACCTCGAACCATCGCGTGCGGCGGGTTTCGGCAGATGTCACGTCCACACGTGCGCCTTGGGTTTCGCGCAAGCTGCCAAGCGCCCGCGTGACATGCTGGGCGAAGTCTTGCGGTCCGTCATGCGCGTCGGCCAGGGCTTGGAATGCCGCATTGCCCCAAAGGAAGGTGCCGTCTTCGTCCAGGCACCAGACCGGGTTCGGGCTTTGATTGAAGGCCGGGCGCATCACCAGAAGCTCAGTGCTGTCCTGCAAGGCCTGGAACCATCCGTCCTCCATCTCGACCGACGGTCTCAGGGTTACACGTATCTTGTCCCCCAGAAGATCGACCGAAACCCGTGGGCCAGAGCGATGTCGAATGATCAAAGGCGATGTTGGCAGTTGCGCAGGCAGGTCCGGGACCAGCGGTTTCAGAACGGTGCGAACGTCGTCCCAACTGGGGCGGTCAGTTTGGGATGTATCCAGAAGCTGCCATATCTTGTCATTGGCATCCAGAAGCAGACCGTCTTTGAACAGCATCGCGATGGCCGCATTCCGGGCTGGCGGCGCAGGAGGCGCCGCATGCGGCCGCCGGCCCGTATGCCAAACAAACAGACTGACAAGCCCGGCGATGGCCACGCCGACAAGACCCGAAAATTCCAGCAAAGACACAACCTCTGACACCCGTTGGAAACACGACCGTGCCAGTGAACGCCGAGAAGCTTAACGCTTCGTTAAGGATGGTGATCTTGGCCTGCTAGATCTCGAAGGGCTGGTTTTCCCCAATGCCTTCCCCCTTGGGTCGGGACGGCGGCACGATGGAGTCCCTCGGCCAAACAGCTTCGACCACGGCCCCGCGTTTCCGGGATGCGCCGCTCTCTTTTTCGTTGCCATTTGCAAAGCTGAGTTCGGCCCCGGACCGTTCCAGCAACGTTTTGGCAATAAAGAGCCCGAGCCCCATCCCTTCGTATTCCGGGCGTGCCTTGCGGTCGCGTTCGGTTCGGCGATTGCGCATGAACGGGTCACCAATCCTGCCAAGCATGTTCGCCGGGTAACCAGGACCGTCATCCATGATACGGATCGTGATGGTCTTTTCGCCCCAGCGCGCCTCGATCCAGACATTGGCGCGCGCGAAATCAACCGCGTTCTGGATCAGGTTGCGAAGCCCGTGAATGACCTCGGGCCGTCGAAAGGCGGGCGGTTGGTTCGCGGTCAGGCCGTCTTCGCCGAAGCCTTCGATGATCACGTCCTTGCCACGGTGCAAATGCGGTTCGGCGGCTTCCCGGATAACCTCGACCAAGGGCGCTGTCCGGATGTGAATATCCTCTTTTCCCGCGCGTCCCATGGATCGCAGGATGTCCCGGCATCTGTCTGCCTGCTCTCGGATCAGCTTGGCGTCTTCCTGAAGATCAGGTTTGTCATCCAGATCCTCGATCAGCTCTGCACTGGTCAGCTTTATGGTGGCAAGCGGTGTCCCCAGTTCATGCGCCGCTGCGGCCACCACCCCACCCAGATTGTTCAACATCTGCGTGCGACTCAAGGCCATCTGCGTTGCGACGACGGCATCGCTCATCGATGTCATTTCCTCGGTGATCTGGCGGGCGTAAAGCGACAGGAACACCACCGCAATCGTGATGGCGACCCACTGGCCGAAGACGAACACGTCGGCAATGCGCAGGATGAACCCCTGTTCCGTGCGCAGCGGCAGGTGAAAAAACACCATCAGAGACACAAGCGCCAAGGCCGTGCCCCCAATGATCAAAGTTGATCTTAACGTCATGATCGTGGCTGACACGATTACGGGGCCAAGGATCAGAATGGTAAACGGGTTGTGCAGGCCGCCTGTCAGGTAAAGCAGGAAACACAACTGCAAGAGATCGAAGAGAACCATCAGAAAGTTCTCGGCCTCGTTGAGACGTTTGTTCTCTGGAAATACGAAAATCGCGATCAGGTTGCCCACGACCGACACACCAACAGCAAGGTAACACAGGCCCAGTTCAAGCTGCAGATTGTAAAGCCGCTGAGCGAGGGTGATAGCGGTCAACTGGCCGATGATCGCGAACCAGCGCAGCCATATCATCGTGCGCAACCGGATAAAGCTTCCACGGTCGCGTTCCTGGAACAAACCGAATTCTGAGTGCGTCATCTGCGCCCTTTCGCCGCTTGTGTCAGTCAGGAAAATCCTTAACTGGCAAGTCGTCAACATAGGCAAGGCGCAACCGATGAGAAGCGCTTTGTTGGGGCAGAGCCATAAGAGGATGACCGGATGCGCATTGCGATAGTTTCAGGTGTTGTCGCCATTTGTGCCCTGATCGGCGGATTTTGGTACGCGATGACGCCCACCCATTCCGATGGTGACAAGTATGCTCAATGCCGATCCACGCAGGTGGCAGGCGGCACGGAACAGATCGGCGGGCCTTTTACTCTGGTCAATTCTGCGGGAGAAACCGTCACTGACAAAGACGTGATCACAAAACCGTCGCTGATCTATTTCGGCTACACGTTCTGCCCCGATGTCTGCCCGCTTGACACGGCGCGCAACGCCGAAGCGATCGATGTTCTGCGCGAAAACGGCTATGACGTCACACCGATCTTCATATCGGTCGACCCCCAAAGAGATACGCCCGAGGTTGTCGGTGATTTCGCGGCAAACCTGCACGAAGACATGATCGGTTTGACCGGGTCAGAGGAGCAGGTTCGCGCGGCGAGCCAAGCTTATCGCACGTATTACCGTCGCCAGCCCGGCGATGACGAATATTACCTCGTAGACCATTCGACCTTCAGCTACCTGGTGATGCCTGAGGATGGTTTTGTTGAGTTTTTCCGCCGTGAACTCTCCCCCGAGGCTGTTGCAGAAAGAACATCCTGCTTCCTTGAAGTTGGCTAGGCGCAAGATAATTGCCCGTTGATGTTGAAAAAAACGACAGTAATAGTGTGCGTCAACACAGCGCACCGGAGGGAACCACGTGAGCGAGCGAACTGCAGAAGACCTTGGGGAAGACAAGAGCCTGCTTTTGGTGGACGATGACGAACCGTTCTTGCGGCGTCTGGCCAAAGCAATGGAAAAGCGTGGCTTTGAAGTTGAAACCGCCCCTTCGGTGACTGCAGGTTCTGCCATCGCAACGGCGCGGCCGCCGGCCTATGCGGTCGTCGACCTGCGTCTTGAAGACGGCAATGGTTTGGATGTGGTCGAAGTGATCCGTGAAAAACGTCCCGACAGCCGTGTGGTGGTTCTGACCGGCTATGGCGCGATTGCGACAGCCGTGGCTGCGGTCAAGATCGGTGCCACGGACTACCTGTCCAAACCCGCCGATGCGACCGATATCACCAACGCGCTCTTGGCAAAGGGCGATGATCTTCCGCCACCCCCGGAAAACCCGATGAGCGCAGATCGCGTGCGCTGGGAGCATATTCAGCGCGTTTACGAACTTTGTGATCGCAACGTGTCAGAGACCGCACGCCGCCTCAACATGCATCGCCGGACGTTGCAACGTATCCTTGCAAAGCGCAGCCCGCGTTAGGGCCGTTCGTACCGTTTTCTGATGCGGTCAGTCATCTGACCCTTGCTCGAGGCGAGACTGGCGCAGCAATCGTCGCGATCATGTGGTCTGAGCCAGCAATTCCGCATGGCGCGCGGTGAATTCTTCGCGAACCTCAATTGGCGGGCGCAGCACGATCTGCAATTCTGCAATCAGATCAAGGTCAGGCGCACCGAAAAACCTGTCTGCTTCGGCGCGCGTGAAACCGGCGATCTGCGTGGCCTCCATCCAGGCGCTGATCCGGTCCGCTTTCTTGATCTGTTTCTTCAACTTTGCGGGTGTTACGGCAGGCAGACCAAAGCGAATATGAATGGCCGCCGTCAGACGATCATCCAGAACACCGTAACCCGGACCCACAGCCGCTTTCACCGGTGAAATCATATCCCCGATCACATATTCCGGGGCGTCGTGCAAAAGCGCGGTCAGACGCTCGGCAGCGCTGGCAGCGGGGCAAAGCCGGGCAAACAGCGTTTCGACCAGAAGCGAGTGTTCGGCCACCGAATAGGCGTAATCGCCAAAGGTCTGCCCGTTCCAGCGCGCAACAAAGGCGAGGCCATGCGCGATGTCCTCGATTTCGATATCGACAGGTGTCGGGTCCAGCAGGTCTAGCCTGCGACCGGACAGCATGCGTTGCCAGGCGCGGGTGGGAACGGGCATGTGACCTCGGAAGCGTTTGACTTGCGTCTGTGTACCAAATGGAACGTCCCGCACCACCCCTTGCAGATGCTTTCGTGGTTGAACAGAAGCGTAGCTGGATTGCCCGGAACAGGGCCGCATGCTACCTCGCCTGCAAAACATGAACATGACCTGAGATTGGAGCGCCGAACATGGCCAAAGACTACATCGTCAAAGACATTGATCTTGCCGGTTTCGGCCGCAAGGAACTTGACATTGCCGAAACCGAAATGCCGGGCCTGA
>CAYZAD010000057.1:11171-14652 GCA_964476315.1 uncultured Rhodobacterales bacterium | reverse complement strand
GCGCAGATCGAGCTTTGGAAGAACGGCGGTCAGTACGAGAACAAGGTCTACATCCTGCCCAAGCATCTGGACGAGAAAGTCGCCCGTCTGCATCTGGGCCGGATTGGCGTGAAACTGACCCAGCTCTCGCCCGAACAGGCCGCCTATATTGGCGTGACGCCAGAAGGACCGTTCAAGCCGG
Organism: uncultured Rhodobacterales bacterium; assembly: GCA_964476315.1. Taxonomy (GTDB): domain Bacteria; phylum Pseudomonadota; class Alphaproteobacteria; order Rhodobacterales; family Rhodobacteraceae; genus Marivita. The sequence goes on along the minus strand of CAYZAD010000057.1, from coordinate 14,471 downwards.
AACATTACCGCTACTGACTACTGGCCCGCACCAGCGGGCCTGATCCGGAAACATGTGCAGAACCGCCCGCGGACCGTGGGCGGTTTTGTGTGTTTTTGGCTATTCGCCCGCCTGATCCGCGTGCTTGCCTTCGTTGCACTGCGCCATCGCCTGGCTGTCCAAATGACGATGAGTGTGCCAGTGTTGGCCAAATATCAACCGCCAGCCAAGGGAGGGGCGAGGTATGGGAATTCGCACAACAAACGGAAGAGGCAAGCTGTATGACAGCGTGCTCGACACGGTCGGCAACACGCCGTGCATCAAGATAAACCGCATCGCGCCCAAGAACGTCTCGGTCTACGTAAAATTCGAAGCATTCAATCCTGCGGGTTCTGTCAAGGACCGGCTTGCGGTGAACATCATCGAAGCTGCAGAGCGGGATGGCACGCTAAAACCCGGACAGACCGTGGTTGAGGCCACATCAGGCAACACCGGCATCGGTCTTGCCATGGTATGCGCGGCCAAGGGCTATCCGCTGGTCGTCACCATGGCCGACAGTTTTTCTGTCGAACGCAGGCGTCTGATGCGGTTCCTTGGCGCAAAGGTTGTGCTGACACCGCGTGCGCTCAAGGGCTTTGGCATGTATTCCAAGGCCAAAGAATTGGCCGAAACCAATGGCTGGTTCCTTGCAAGCCAGTTTGAAACATCTGCTAACGCCGACATTCACGAAAACACGACCGCGCGTGAAATCCTTGCCGATTTTGACGGCGAACGCCTGGATTACTGGATCACCGGATACGGGACCGGGGGCACTGTATCCGGCGTGTCCCGCGTGCTGCGCAAAGAGCGTCCGGACACAAAGATCATTCTGTCCGAACCCGCAAACGCAGCCATTGTCGCGTCTGGCTATGTCAACGCCCGCAACGAAGCGCATCAGCCAACGGAAAGCCATCCGAATTTCGAGCCGCACCCGATCCAGGGATGGACTCCGGATTTCATTCCTTACGTGCTGCAAGAGGCCTTGGACAACAACTACTACGATCAGCTTTTGCCGGTTGCCGGGGCGGACGGGATTGCCTGGTCACGCAGGTTGGCCGCCGAGGAAGGCATCTTCACCGGGATTTCTGGTGGTTCGACCTTTGCCATTGCAATGCAATTGGCTGAAACCGCACCGGACGGAACGGTCATGCTTGTGATGTTGCCCGACACTGGAGAACGGTATCTCTCCACGCCGCTTTTTGAGGGCATCCCCGAAGACATGAGCGACGAGGAACGTGCCATTTCGATGTCCACGCCGACGGCGCAGATGCCAGAGGCCTGACGCATCAAGCCGCCGCGCATGCCGTGCGCGGCGGCTTCAACTGGATGAACCCTGAATGCCGTGGATCGCTGCGGATGTCTGTCTTCGGGTGGAACCAATAGACCCAGATTTGTTTTAATCACAGCCTCTTACAGTCTCCGAACAGAATGTGTTCGTATATCGCCAATTGTCTTTACCGACCCTGTGAACACCTTTTGCGGCGATGAACAAACCTTGAAGGAGATGTTTGAATGAACCGTTTTGTCGTCGCCGCCGCAACTGCTCTGACCGTTGGGACCACGCATGTTGCATATGCTGAAATCTGGGGCATGGACCCCACGCATACCGATGTGATCGTGTCCTGGGATCACGCCGGATTTTCGCGTCAGGCCATGTCGTTTTACGAATTCGACGGCACGCTTGAGCTTGATCTGGAAAATGTCGAGGCCCTGAAAGCCGATTTCACAATCCCGGTTGAGTCACTTTCGACGGGATTCGACATGTTCGACACCGAACTGAAAGGCGCGGGCTTCTTTGATGCCGAAACCCATCCGGTGATCCGCTTTGTTTCCACTTCGGTTGAACAGACCAGCGACATGACAGCCAGCGTCACGGGTGATCTGACGATCAAGGGTGTGACCAAACCGGCGACTTTTGACGTGACAGTCCACAAGATCGGTGAACATCCGGTCGGTCAGTTCTTTGAAGCCTACCAAGGGAACTGGATCGGCTTTACTGCGGAAGCGGAAATCATGCGGTCGGAATGGGGTGTGGATGCGTTCATCCCCGTTGGGTCAGACGCTATCAAAATCGAAATCAACAGCGAAATGCGTGAAGGTGGCTTCAGCATGGAAGCGGGCTGAGGCTGAAACGGACAAGCCGCGCCTTATCTGGGGCGGCTTGTCTTTACTGTTGAGCGATCGGTTCACATCCCGACCTTGCCGAGCGTGTCGTTACGCGTCTTTCGGAATGCGAAGTGTTTGGCCAGGGTAAATCTTGTCCGGATCGCTGAGCATCGGACGGTTTGCCTCAAAGATGGCGGTGTATTTGGCACCGCTGCCCAGCGTTTTTTCCGCAATCGCCCAGAGCGTGTCGCCTTTTTCAACCGTGTGGAACATTGGTTCGTCTGAGGTGTCGGCCTCGACCGCCGCGACCCCTTCGACATTGCCCACCGCGAGAATGACCTTCTCCCGTTCCTCTTGGGTCATGTCGCCGCCTGACACCACAACCTTGTCACCATCGACTTTGATCTCGGCGCCCTTGGTATCGATTCCCAGATCTGCGACCTCCTTTTCGAGTACCGCTGCCGTGGGCAGGTCATCGCCGCCTACCAACTTACGGCCTGCCGACTTCATGAAATTCCAAAGACCCATTATTTCCTCCCGATTGCCGTGACGTGAAACCAAGATTTCGCGTTTGTCTGTTGCACTCTACGGGGAATAATCGCTGACGTAACGCAAATCGTGATTAATCGTTGCCGGAACGACCGGTTTTTGCAAAATTTGCGTGCAGTTGGGGGCCGATCCTCCGGGGAACCATGCTTTTCACAGGGAGACAGTGATGGGAAAGAGAGACGATCTGATCGCGCAATATGCCGATGATCTGAAAAATAAGTGCGGGATGACACCCGATATGGACCTGCTCACAAAGGTGACCATTGGGTGCGGTCCGGCGATCTACAACGCGGATGCGTCTACCGTGGCGGGCACCCAGGAGTCCGAACTCGAAACTGTGAAGACCAATTTTCTCATCAAGAAGCTGGGGCTTGCAGATGGTCCCGAACTTATGGACGCGATCAATTCTGTGATCGAGACCTATGGCAAATCCGAGCGCAATAAATATCGTGCGGTTGTCTACTACATGCTGACCAAGCATTTCGGCAAAGAGTCGGTTTACGGTTGAACCCATTTTGTGAATCGCCGGAATTGGCGCCCGATCAGCGGCGCCTTTTCCTTTCTGAATTCTGAAAAACCAGAAATTATAAGTGTTTACACCTTGCCTGCAGCAAGGTTTTGTTCGCA
>CAYZAD010000057.1:0-11071 GCA_964476315.1 uncultured Rhodobacterales bacterium | reverse complement strand
GATCTGGTAGGTGTATTGTGAACAGGGCTCTCGTAAGCTGCAAATCTGCAGTTCATTAAGGTGTCCCGAAAATACTTGTTTTTGAGACCCACCAACCCATTTGACCAAGGCACCAGCCGCAAAAAGCTGTTGGCGCAATGAAAAAAACCTCGCGGATGCAAATGCGTTTCTTGCCGATCACTGCGTACCAAGAGGACATGGTCGCCCAATCCGCAGATCCGTGTACGCCCGACGCGTACCACCTATACTTCACCCTGCAGTGGGCTTACCGCATCGGGTCTGGTTTGCGTCCGCGGTTGCTTGAGAACGTGTTCGAAAAACTGGTCGCGCGGCACGATTCACTGCGGTTGGGTTTTGTGAAGCACAAGGGAAAATGGGTCTCGATCATTCACGAGCAGCATCCGACAGGGCTGCAGATGATCGACGCCTCTGCCATGTCGCGTGATGAACGGGATGCGTTGATCAATGGGTTCGCACAAACGCCTATCCGCGCCCATGAAGGCCCCTGTTTCCAGATGCACCTTATCAGGTGTGGCGACGAGGGGGATGTTCTTCTTGTCCGCGCCCACCATGCGATCATTGACGGATTTGGTGCCATCATTCTTGTCGAGGACATGATCAAACTGCTTGTGCGCTTGCCGTTGACAGGCAAAGCCACAACGCATGAGGAATTCGTCAACCGCATTGCGCGCGAAACCCGGACGGACAAGGACAAAAAGATCCAGTTCTGGATGGACCGGCTTTTACCGCTGCCCGAAGACCTGAACATCGGGCGTCGCGCACGGGGATTGCCCCCGTTTTTTCCAAAAGACATGGAGAAAACACTAAGCCTCAACGCCATCCTTTCTGGCAAGGAAAGCCGTGAGCTCGAAAAACTCGCGTCATCGTCAGGGGCTTCTGCATTCTCGCTCATTTATGTCGCGTTTTCCGAGGCGATATGCGCCATGGCAGACCAGGACGAGGTGATGATTTGCAGTTGGCTTGGCCGCCAAGACGTCTGGACACAGAACTTTGTTGGTGTCGACAACAGAATGGTGCAGCAGATCTATCGGCGAAATGCACATAGTTTGTTGCAAAAGGCGGAAGATGTCTCACAGCAAATCTATGATGCGATTCAGGCCCAGCCCAGCGATGTGTTCTTGCCCGGCAGCCCATTCATGGACGTGCTGGAAGCACAAAACCGCACGCTCTGGCGGTTTCAGATCCATAACCTCCTGCCGTCAGCCCGCATAAACAGCTCTCCATTCGGCAAGTCCTTGTGGCCTGGCGCAAATCAAAAGTTCAAGCTGGGGCCGTTCTCGATCGAGAGGCTGAACTTCAAACGTGACTGTGAATCCCGGTTCGAATTGTCGGTCTTCACTCACAAAACTGACGATGGGCACAATGCCAACCTCGTAGCGGACGCTGCCGCGTTCTCGGCGGAAGATCTGAACTGGATCAGCCACAAGCTGAAGACGGTTCTTTTTGGCTGACGGATCAAAGTGTGCACTGCGGTCTGGCTGCGGACAGAACCGTTAAATTGCATCACACTTCGCACTTGGGCCAACGACGGTTTCGCGGTACACCTGTCAATACGGTCAGGACGACCGAAACCATATTCAGTTGACGCGCGTGGTGACTTGGGAGCGCGGGGACGGAGGGTTTCGGCGTGATCCGGAACCCTCCGATATTTTAGGATACAGCCATTTTCAGAACAGAGTCAGCACGGCCCCGATCACGGCAGACCCGAACGTGGCATATCCCGCATCAATCAGCGTCAGTTTGAAGGGCTTGCCAGCAAAGCCATAGTTCGTCGCCACCCATGGTGCGGCAAAGCACGCGCCAATGCCGAGGCCCGAGGTAAAGCCCTTGGCCACCGTGACGATCTCCAACATGTCGAACGCATAGAACATGGTCGCGGCCACGATCAGCGCAGCAGCGATGCTGATCACATAGGGCAGCGGGGTCTTCCGGTTCACAGGTACCCCGCTTGCGTCGGTTGCAACGCCAGACGCCTCGATCCACGGTTTGGCAAGGATGCTGTACCAGACCGCGCCAAAGGCCCATCCGGCCAGACCCGCGACAATCACTGCTATGATCGGCATGTTTCGTCTCCGTTTGTCATGCGCCTCGGGGATGCGATTCTGGATCAGCCCGTCAAACCGGCCATGTCGCAGATAATGCGCCATTCATTGTCCGTCACGGGTTGCACGGACAAGCGCGAATTATTCACCAGAACCATCTGCGCCAGCCGTTCATCTGCCTTGATCTGGTCAAGCGTGATCGGAGTCCTGGCCGCCTCGACGGCCTTGATGTCAACGCACTCCCAACGGTCATCATCGGTGGTGCTGTCGGGATGCGCTTCGGCAATCACTTCGACAGTGCCGACCACGGCCTTTTCCTTTTGAGAGTGGTAGAAGAACCCAAGGTCCCCAACCGACATCTCGCGCATGAAATTCCGGGCCTGGTAATTGCGCACGCCGTCCCATTCCTCGCCTGCATCGCCTTTGGCAACTTGCTGGTCCCAGGACCATGTCGAGGGTTCGGATTTGAACAGCCAGTATTTCATCGCTGGACCACACGTTTCCATGGAATCAGATCAACGCTCTGAAACAGACCGGCCTTGGCGTAGGGGTCATTGTCGGCCCAATCGCGAGCAGCGGACATATCCTTGACGTCCAGTACGATCAGCGATCCGATCATCTGTTCATCATCATTCAGAAGTGGTCCAGCCTGCTCCACCACGCCGGTGGCATCGATATAGGCCAGATGCGCGTCCCGGTTGGCTTTGCGCGTATCGAGGGCACCGTCTTTGTCGCGGGCAATCAGGGCAATCAGCATTTATTCTTCCTTCAATGGGCGGGTCATGAGCGTTTCTATGGCTTCCCGGATTGCAATTGTCCCGTCAAGCAACTCTGTCACCGTTCTGGTGATCGGCACGTCGATCCTTTGGTGCTGGGCGATGTCGTACATGGCCCTTGCAGTTGCGGCACCTTCCACCGTGACATGCGGGTCAAAGGTCTCGTTGCGGCCCAGACTCAGTCCAAGCCGATAGTTCCTCGACAGATCGGATGTGCAGGTCAGTGCCAGATCACCGAGGCCCGAAAGCCCCGTGAGTGTCTCGGGTCTGGCACCAAAAACTGCACCGATACGACGCATTTCGGCAAATCCGCGCGTCATGATTGCAGCGCGGGCACTGTCGCCCAGGTCTGCGCCCATGACTGCGCCGCAGGCGATGGCAATGACGTTTTTCAATGCTCCACCAAGCTCTGCTCCGATCGTGTCGGTTGAACGATAAAGCCGCAAGGTCCGCGTGGTGAGCATCCCTTGCAGGGATTCCCCGACAGCATCATCCGCGCAGGCCAGGGTAAGCGCGGTCGGGCGACCAATCGCGATATCTGCGGCAAAACTCGGACCTGTCAGGATCGCGGCGGTTGCCCTCGGATCAAGGTCCCGGATAACCCCCACAGGGCCCAAACCGCTGCTTTGCTCAATGCCTTTGCAACAAGCCACCAAGGGAACGTTCGGGGGTTGAAACGCCTTCAGGGCGGGGCGCATTTGCTGCAATGGAATGGCCAGCAGAATGACGCCTGCTGAACGGATCTCGTCAAGATCATCCGTGGCGGTCAACGTTTCCGGAAATCGCGCGTTGGGCAGGTATGCCTGGTTGCAACGCGCCTTGGCCATTGCGCGGGCTTGGTCGCCCGACCGCGCCCAAAGCGTCACGGACCGACCCGCGTCCGCCAGGGTGATGGCCAGTGCGGTGCCGAATGCGCCCGCTCCCATCACGCCTATCACGCCTTGGCCCCTTTGCGCCCGCTGCCGATCAGTGCCGGCGCGCGCGTGTCCAGAGGCCATCTCGGGCGTGCGGTCAGCGTCAGGTCATCTGCGCCGTCCGTGCCGAATTTTTCTGCTCCCGCATAGGCAATCATCGCCGCATTATCTGTACAGAGTGCGAGCGGCGGCGCAATGAACGGCAGGTCATACTGGTGCGAAAGCGTCTCTAACGCTGCGCGAAGGGACTGATTTGCTGCAACACCACCCGCAACCGCAAAGCCGGTGATCGCGGTGCAGGCGTCCAGCGCCCGGCGTGATTTCTCGACCAGAACATCGCGCACGGCAGCCTGGAACCCGGCGCATAGGTCATCAACATCTTGTTCATGCAGACCGCCTTGATCGCCGGTCAACTGGTCGCGCTGGCGCAGCAATGCGGTTTTCAATCCGGAAAAGGACAAGTCGCATCCAGGACGGTCCAGCAGCGGACGGGGAAATCTGAACCGGGTCTCATCGCCCGCTAGCGCGCGCTTTTCGACAGATGGACCGCCCGGCTGGGACAGCCCGAGCAAGCGTGCGGTTTTGTCGAAAGCTTCGCCCGGGGCATCATCGATGGTGCTGCCAAGACGCACGAACCGGGTCGGTCCGTCCACCTGCAGGAACTGGCAGTGACCGCCCGACACGAGCAGGATGAGGTAGGGATACGCCAACCCGTCTGTCAGGCGTGGCGTAAGTGCGTGACCGGCCAGATGGTTTACACCGATCAGCGGCTTGCCGGTTGCAGCGCTCAGGCCCTTGGCCATCATGACGCCTGACAACACGCCACCGATCAGGCCTGGCCCCGCCGTTACAGCGAACGCATCGATGTCGGACAGCGTCAGTCCGGCCTGCTGCAAGGCGGCTTCGACGCAGAGATCAAGCTTTTCGGCATGCGCCCGCGCAGCGATTTCGGGTACGACACCGCCGAACGCGGCGTGTAGATCAGTCTGGTCGGCGACAACGGATGACAGGATAGTGCGACCACGGACCACCGCCGCGGCGGTGTCGTCGCAACTGCTTTCCAACCCCAGTATTGTGATGTCACGGCCCATCAGAAGTCTCGTTGCACGCCCAAGACCGAGCAGTTACCACCGTTATCGACGGCTCACAACAAAATGGACAGGATGTCAGCGCTGCGCCCCCTTCTTCTTCTGACTCGTCCGGAACAAGCGTCTCGTGCGTTTTGGGAGGCTTTGCCGGAAAGCGCCCGGGCATCTGCAGAATTATTGATCAATCCGTTGATGTCCATCCACGTGACAGGCCCTTTGCCAGATATGACAGGTGTGAAAAGGTTGATCTTTACCTCTGCAAACGGGTTAGATGCATTCCGTACACTTGGAGGCGTGCCAAACGGAGTCCCGGCGATTGCGGTGGGTGAAAACACGGCGACGTCCGCAGCACAGCAGGGGTTCGAGGTCGACATGGCCGGGGGCAATGCGGACCGTTTGGTGGAATTTGTGCAGGACAGGGGATTTGGCGGTCCGCTTCTGCACATAAGGGGGGATGTTTCGATCGGCGATGTGGCACAGCGATTGACCGCTGCGGGCGTGACCACCCGCGAAGCTGTTCTATATGAACAGCGGCTTGAGAGGCTCAACCGGCAGACTCAAGAAGCTTTGTCGCAAGACAGAGTGGTGATTGCCCCGGTATTCTCTCAGCGCACAGCGCGCCAGTTGCGGCACGAATCAGGGGGGCTTCCCGCGATGGCCATTGCGGCAATCAGCCAACCCGTGGCTGATGAGTTGTCCGCAGAACCCGCGCTGTGTCTCAGGATTGCCAAGACACCGAACCGGGCAGGGATGGTGGAGTTGGTTGCAAAAATGATCGCAGATGCCGCAACGCTTGAGCGGCCTGTGTGAGGGTTGTAAGGTAAAGTTGACATAACTGTCGTGAAGACTAGACAGATTCGAAGGAATAGCCGGTGGCGAAACGCAAAAGCACGGACAAATCTTCCAAAACGGACCCGGAAGACAAGGTAGAGGCTGCAGAGCTCAGCGATGCGCTTGACGCCGCAGCAACGGACACGGACACGCCAACCGACACAGGCGACGTCTCAGACGCTGTTCCCGATGACGGGCCAAAAAATGAAACAGCTGATGCGACGGACGATACCCCCGAGCTTTCCGATATCAAAGACGACACGGACGTTGATGCGGTATCAGACCTGTCCGACCCGGAAGACGTGACATCCCAAAAGACGCCGGATGCTGATGACACCGTTCCCGAAACGACGGAAGCGGCGGCCACCGACGGCGATACCATCCTTGATGAGGCTGACACTGTTGCCAGCGCTGATGGAACCGATGCAGAGCATATTTCGGAAGAAGAAGCGGAACAGTTGATCGAAGAGGCCGAGACGGGTGATCCATCGACTGATCCCGTCGATGTGGCTGACAGCGAAGCTGAAACCCCTTCGAGCGCGGCAGACACGCCTCCCGCGCAACCCGAGGTCATTCGCGAAACGGTTGTCGAGAAAAAGGGCGGTTTCGTTCCAATGGTGCTTGGAGGGGTGATCGCAGCGGCGCTTGGATATGGCGGTGCCGCGTATGTCTCGCAAAGCGTGTGGCCCTTCGCATCGGCCGAGGACAACGCGTTCGAAACAGAAATGCGCGACACTCTTTCTGCACAATCGGGATCTTTGGCCGAGGTGGCAGAGCGCGTGACAGCGCTTGAAGGGATCGAACCGCCAAGCGTTGACCTGTCCCCGATCCAGTCTGACATCGCCGCAATCCAGGAAACCGCAGCCGGGATCACCGCACAGTTGGACGAGATCGCGGCGCGCGTCGAAGCGCTGGAAAAACGCCCGTTGGAACAGGCCGTGTCACCAGAAGCGATTGCTGCCTATGAGAATGCGCTGGCTGATCTTCAGGCCGAGGTCGAGGCACAACGTGCGGAAGTCGTGCGTATGGCCGAAGAGGCGATGGCGGCCGAGGACAATGCCGAAGAACAGGCGCAACTTGCCGCAGCACGCGCCGCTCTGGCGGATTTGACCACCGCGCTTGATACCGGGGCCGAGTATACCGAAGCGGTCGGGATTCTGGCGTCAAACGGTGTTGACGTGCCAGACGCGCTGGCAAGCCATGCTGAAACCGGTATCGCAACCCAAGGCGCCTTGATCGAAGCCTTTCCAGCCGCTGCGCGCGCCGCGTTGTCAGCCGCGCGCAGCGACGCAACCCAAAGCGCAGAGGGTGCAAGCCGCGTGGCCACGTTCTTTGCGAACCAGTTGGGGGCAAGATCGGTTGCGCCGCGTGACGGCGATGATCCAGACGCGGTGCTGTCCCGCGCCGAGGCCTCGGTTCGCGCCGGTGATCTGAGTGCCGCACTGTCCGAACTTGCGGCCCTGCCAGAAATTGCACAAGCCGCTGTCGCAGAGTGGCAAGCCAGTGCATCAACACGCCTAGAGGCGAAATCAGCCGCGGGCGCGCTCGTCCAGCAGTTACTTCAGGAATAAGGGGGGCGTCTCATGCTTTGGTCTCTTTTCAAGATCGTTCTTTTCGTGGTCATCGTCGCCGCCCTCACCTTGGGTGCAGGTTTTCTCATGGAAAGCAGCGGTGGCATCCAGGTGACCGCCGGAGGCACGGAATTCACGCTTGGGCCGCTTCAATCCGTCATTGCCGCGCTGGTTGCGGTCTGTGCTGTTTGGGTCTTTTTCAAGCTTTTCGCGCTGCTGATTGCGACGCTCAAGTTCATCAACGGTGATGAAACTGCGATTTCGCGCTATTTTGACCGCAATCGGGAACGTAAGGGATACCAGGCGCTGTCCGAGGGGTTGATGGCGTTGGCGTCGGGTGAAGGGCGATTGGCGATGGCCAAGGCCACCAAGGCGGAAAAGTATCTGCACAAACCAGAACTCACCGATCTGATCACCGCCCAGGCGGCAGAGATCACAGGCGACCAGAAGAAAGCCGAAGAGGTTTACAAGAGGCTGGTTCAAAACGACACCACCCGTTTTGTGGGTGTACGCGGTTTGATGAAACAAAAGCTGAAAGCTGGCCAAACAGACGTCGCGCTCAAGTTGGCGGAACGCGCTTTTGCCATCAAACCCAAGCACGAGGAAGTGCAGGACACGTTGCTGAGCCTTCAGGCGAAAAACGCGGATTGGTCGGGAGCGCGCAAGACTCTCAACGCCAAACTGAAGCATGGAACATTGCCGCGCGACGTGCACAAACGCCGCGACGCGGTGCTTGCCTTGTCCGAAGCCAAGGGTGTTCTGGATGAAGGCAAGACCATCGAGGCGCAAGAAGCCGCAATCGCTGCGAACAAGTCGTCTCCCGATCTGATCCCTGCTGCTGCCATGGCGGCGCGTAGCCATATTGCGCAGGGAAGACCGAAATACGCGGTGCGCATCCTCAAGAAAGCGTGGCAGGCACAACCGCATCCCGATCTCGCCGCTGCATTCGCCGAGATCGAGCCGAATGAAACACCTGCTGATCGGCTGAAACGGTTCCGGCAACTGACCATGATCCAACCAGAGCATCGCGAAACCAAGCTGCTGCTGGCGGAACTGAACCTGGCTGCCGAAGACTTTCCTGAGGCGCGCCGGTCCTTGGGCGATCTGGCCGAGAAAGACCCGGATACACGCGTTCTGGCGATTGCCGCCGCCATTGAACGTGGAGAAGGGGCGTCAGATGCGGTTGTCCGTGGCTGGTTGGCCCGGGCATTGACGGCACCGCGTGGCCCGCAGTGGGTCTGCGACAACTGCAAGACCATCCATTCGGAATGGACACCGATCTGTTCGAATTGCGAAAGCTTCGACACGTTGAGTTGGACCACACCGCCGCAAAGCGACACCGTGCTGCCCGCCGGGGCGGAAATGCTGCCGCTGATCGTTGGCGCGATCGAGGACAAATCGGATGAGACCTCAACCGCGCCAGAGGAGCCTATGGCCCAGGATGCCGAAATCATCGAACCGGAGCAGTCGCCGTCAGACACTGTCGAAGAGTCGTCTGCTGACCAGCCGGAACCTGAAAAGGTCAAGTAACGCGACTTACGGTAAAAACAGGTTCTGAAAAGACCGGCCCCGCCAAAGCAGGGCCGGTCTTTTCTTTTGGGACGTCCGCCGCCTGATTTGCGATACAGGTGCGCATCTTGAACTGTTTCCAAAACAGAAACATACTGTTCTAAAGCAAGAAGATGCATGCATATTGTATCTTTTCTGCCTGTTACCATCTTAGTCGAAATCCTCGGGTTGGACGACATACATGATTGCTAATCAGGAAAATGCTCGGCCCTTGGCTGATGGCTTTTTGTCCGATCAGTTTCGATCAGACGGGATACTTGGCGACAAGGATCTGTCGATATGCCGCGCGCACGGGATCGCCATGGCGTTTGATCCTCTGCAGGGTGGATGGGTGCCCGCTCATGTCATTGACGACATCCCACCTGTCAGTCGCGGACTCCCCATGCACCCAAGGCTTGCCTTCGAGAGTGGAGCTTTGGAACTGCGCCATTGGGAGGCCACCGATGTTGCGCGCTATGTCGCGCTTTTGGATGACCCTCGTGTCTGGGACACCCTGCCCGAAGTGTATCCCGACCCGGTGACCCATGACCTTGCAGCCGCGTTGATCGACATTTCGAATATCGGGTCTCATCATCAGGTCTGTGCCATTCTGGAAGCGGGAACACCTGTTGGCCAGGTCCGTATTGAATATGATCGCGACAGGCCCGACACGGGCGCGGCGGAAATCAGCTATTGGATTGGTCGACCCTATTGGGGCCGGGGGATCGCCAGCGCTGCTGTCTCATTGTTCGTCCGGAAATGCTTAACCGAGAAACCCGGACTGCCTGCATTGTTCGCACGCGTGAAGATCGGAAATACCGCATCTTTCCGGGTTCTGGAAAAGGCCGGGTTCGTGACCGATGGCCCCGACATCACACCCGGTTGGGTTCGGCTGCGCAAGTCCCGATGACCGTCTCTAACCCAGTTCTTTCATCCCAAGACGTACTGCGCGATTTGGGTTTTGTTCCAGGATGAACGCACCCAGCGATTTCGCCAGATCGGTGTGGCCCTTATCCACCGCGCGTTTGAACAGTTCGCGTTGATAGCGCGGAAAGCTGCGACGCTGCCGAAGCATCTGGTAGTAATCCTCGCGTGTCAGCGTCCCGTTCAGCGCACCAAGGATGATCGGGCTGAGAATACCCATCTGGTTCAGGGAACTGCCCAGACGATGGCCAAGCAGCGGGGCGCGAAGATGTTGGACGTTCTTGTTCGTGAATCGCGCGGCGTGCTGCGCGTCTAGCGGTTCATACGGATCGAACAGGATCGACACGCGATTGGCCGCTTTGCTGACCTTGGCGGCATCACCATATTTTCCGGTAAAGTCCCTGTCCCAGACTGTCTTGTAGCGTGTTTCCCAAGGCACAACCGACCTGTCGACTGTCGATTGGGGTGAGATCGCGACCACGTCGCATCCGGGGGCGGCGGGCGAAAACGCACAAGCCGCGTAGCCACCCATCGAGGCGCCGTAGAACACCACCCGATTGAACTGTTTGAAAAAGCCGGTTTTCTTGAGGTCGTCAAACTGCTCGTGGACCCAGGGTTCGCGATACCATGTCCAGCCGCCTGCCAGAACGCCCAGCATCGACCAGCCCTGATCCTTGATGAAGCTATAGCCCCACGGCCTGCGATCCTCGCGTTTGGTCATCGCAATATCAAGATTGTCAAAGGTCACGACCAGCGTACCGGGGTCGCGTGGAACGAATATGAAACTGTGCCCGTTGGTGCCGGGCCGATACCAGCCGTCCTTGCCTGCCAGACGATTTGCGATGTCGTCCCAGGAATCGTCCTGCACCGGCTCTGGAGGGTTGGGGGTCACCCGAATGCGCGTGATGGGTCTGCCGTCTTCCTCGCGCGTGGACAGAGGCACGTTCGATCCATAATCCCTCAGAAACGGGAAAGCGCCGGATCCGCGCCGGACGTCCATGAAGACGCGCGTGTCGGAATGGATGCAGCGTTGCAGGAACGGTTCCAGAAACTGCGTTTTCCACTGGTCGCCGAAGCCCTGCAAATTGCACAGCACATCCACCGGGCGCAGGTCTTTTTCGGCGCGGATCACTTTGATCCGGTCGGCGTCAACTTCGTTGTTCGTCAGAAAGGCGATATAATCCGAAAGCCAAGGCATGTCGGCATCTTTGAATTTCGCCCGCCGATTTGTGTTCACAAGGTGAATATCGCAGTCAAACTTGTGATGCAGGGCAAGAACAAAGCTCCGCGCTTGTCCGGTGAGGTCGGCGACGCTGGTGACCTCATCAAGGTCCAGCTCGTCGATCAGCGCGCCGT
>CAYZAD010000056.1:0-14918 GCA_964476315.1 uncultured Rhodobacterales bacterium | reverse complement strand
TCGCGGCGGAACGGTTCACCCAGTTCCTGGTTGATCATCGCTTCAATCAGCGTGGTCTTGCCGTTCTGCATCTGATCCTTGATCGCGGTGTTCAACGCATCGGTCAGTTCGTCCATCGTCCGCGCCTGAACACCTTTCAGACCACAGGCGGTCGCGATGGCGGCATAGCTCACACCTTCGTCAAGCTCTGTCCCGACAAAGTTGTCCTCGTACCACAGGGTCGAGTTCCGCTTTTCCGCACCCCACTGGTAGTTGCGGAAGACAATCATCGTGATCGCGGGCCATTCCGGGCGGCCGATCGCAGTCAGTTCTGTCACCGCAATACCGAAGGCACCGTCCCCGGCAAACCCGACGACGGGCACATCCGGGCAGCCGATCTTGGCACCGACGATGGACGGCAAGCCATAACCACATGGGCCGAAAAGGCCCGGCGCAAGGTATTTGCGCCCCTCTTCAAACGATGGGTAAGCGTTGCCGATGGCACAGTTGTTGCCGATATCCGATGAAATGATCGCCTCTTTCGGCAGCGCACTCTGGATCGCGCGCCATGCCATGCGGGGGCTCATCCAATCAGGCTTGGCTGCGCGGGCGCGTTCGTTCCACGTTGTGCCCGGATCATCGTCTTCATGATCCATCGAAGACAACTGCTGCGCCCAAGTGGACTTTGTCTTGGCTATGGTGGCCTTGCGCTCTTCGCGGCCTGCGTCACCGGCAGTGTCGGCCAGGCGGGCAAGGATACCTTCCGCAACTTTCTTCGCGTCGCCAACGATACCAACGCTGACTTTCTTGGTCAGGCCAATACGGTCAGGATTGATGTCGACCTGAATGATCTTGGCATCTTTGGGCCAGTAATCGATCCCGTACCCCGGCAGGGTCGAGAACGGGTTGAGCCGCGTACCCAGGCACAGGACGACGTCCGCCTTGGAGATAAGCTCCATTCCGGCCTTCGAACCGTTATAACCCAGCGGTCCGGCAAACAGCGGGTGCGACCCCGGGAATGCATCGTTGTGCTGGTAGCCAACACAAACGGGTGCCGTCAGACGCTCGGCCAATTCCATGGACGCCGGGATCGCACCCGCCAGCACAACACCGGCACCGTTCAGGATCACCGGATTCTTTGCATTGGACAAAAGATCGGCCGCTTTCTGCAGCGCGCCGTCGCCTCCTGACGGGCGTTCGAATTCGACGACTTCGGGCAATTCGATGTCGATCACCTGGGTCCAGAAATCGCGCGGCATGTTGATCTGCGCAGGCGCCGACGCGCGCTTTGCGTTCAGGATCACGCGGTTCAGAACCTCGGCAACACGCGTCGGGTCACGCACCTCTTCCTGATAGGCGACCATATCCTCGAACAGCTTCATCTGCTCGACTTCCTGGAAGCCGCCCATCCCGATGGTCTTGTTCGCGGCCTGTGGTGTGACCAGCAAAAGCGGTGTGTGGTTCCAGTAGGCGGTTTTGACGGCGGTCACGAAGTTGGTGATGCCCGGGCCGTTCTGCGCGATCATCATGGACATCTTGCCCGATGCGCGGGTGTAGCCGTCAGCCATCATGCCGCCAGAGCCTTCATGCGCACAATCCCAGAAGGTGATGCCCGCTTTCGGGAAAATGTCTGAAATCGGCATGAAAGCCGATCCGATAATGCCAAACGCATGCTCAATGCCGTGCATCTGGAGGACTTTGACAAAGGCTTCTTCCGTGGTCATTTTCATGGTGGCTCTCCCAAACAAGGGCGCCGTCCTTGGGCCGGCGCGATTGACGCAGACAGTAATGCCGAGACGCACAGCTCAGTAGGTCCAATTCGCGCCCCGCTTTATAGCCAAAAATGAGATGTAACGGGTCTACCGGGACCGGCTGAGACGCACCCGATATCACGTATTTGCTCGAATCCGGTGCCATTTATGTCGAATTCCGGATGCAGTATGCTCATCCAAACGCGCGGTCTGGTCTTATGGACCGAACCTGACCGGTGCTCGCGCATCAAGACACATGCAGGAGCCAGGATGCCCAACGCACTGGCCACATTGGTATTGGCCACATGGCCACTTGTAACGGTGTTTCTTTTTCTGAAACTGCCGCCTGGCCGCGCTGTGATTGCAACCATTCTTGTCGGCTACCTGTTTCTGCCAGAACCACCAGCCGGGTTCGACTTCCCGTTGATCCCGCCACTCGACAAACACACGATTCCTGCGCTCAGCGCTTTGGTCATGTGGGTTTGGCTTTACGGCCCGAAAGGTGGATTTCTACCCCGATCCGGTCCGGTGGTCGTCCTGTTCCTGATTTTTGTCTTCAGTCCGATTTTCACCACTCTGATGAACATGACCCCGGTCTACTGGGGCGAATTCATGATCCAGGGCATGGGTCTCAAGGATGCGCCTGCCTTGATCATCAAGCAGGTCCTGCTCGTCTTGCCGTTCCTCATGGCGCGGCGTTTTCTGTCGACGGCCGAAGATCAACGAGACCTGCTGTTTGCCTTCATGATCGGAGGTCTGGTCTATTCGATCCCGATGCTGATCGAGATCAGGTTGTCTCCACTGCTCAACCTCTGGATTTACGGCTACTTTCAGCATGACTTCATTCAAACGATCCGTTTTGGCGGATTTCGTCCGATGGTTTTCCTCTACCACGGCATCTGGGCCGCGTTCTTTCTCCTCATGGCGATCGTGTCGGCCTTTGCGCTTTGGAAAACGCGGCAAATCAAATCGAACTGGAAATTGCTGGTCTGTGCGCTTTACCTGACAGGCGTTCTCGTGCTGTCCAAGTCATTGGGCGCATGGATTTTTGCGGCTGCGCTGATCCCCACCATCGTCTTGATCGGATCGCGCTGGCAGATGCGGCTTGCCGTCTGTATCGCGAGTTTTGCGATTGCATATCCCGCGCTCAAGGGCATCGACGTGGTGCCACAGGACCGCCTGCTGGAGGTCATCGCAAACTTTGATGAAGACCGCGCACAGTCTCTTGGGTTCCGCTTTGGGAATGAAGACCTGCTGCTGGAACGCGCACAGGAACGCCCCCTATTCGGCTGGGGGAACTTTGACCGTAACCAGGTCCTCGACCCGGCGACAGGCGAAGTGATCACCGTCACGGATGGTCGTTGGGTCATCCTGATCGGTCAGTTTGGATGGCTGGGCTTCATCGCGGAATTCGGGTTGCTGATCCTTCCCGTTCTCCTGCTTTGGCGGGATACCCACTACCGAACGCCAGACAGTTACTCGCCTTTGATCGTGCCATTGTCGCTGATGCTCGCGGTGAATGTCTTTGACATGCTGCCCAACGCCACTTTGACCCCGCTCACATGGTTGATGGCGGGTGCATTGACCGGTTACGCGGAGTCACTGCGGCTTTCGCGTACCCGCTACTTATCCGAGCAACGCCTGCAATGGCGTCCGGTCCTCTAGATCGTCACGGATTGCCAATCGAACCTGCGTAAGTTGGCATCAAGAGTTCTGTCGGGTCTCAGGCCATTTGCGCCCAAGTGAAAGGCCGTACAGGAGCACAAAATCACACGTTTCTTGAGGCTACATGAATTCATAATAATAAATACTTATCAATAACTTAAAGACGGACTTGGCTTGGGGCATCCAACGCATTTTCAAGACACTGGCAACGTCCATAACAAGGCCAGCATAACAGTCTGTTTCCACATTGATCGTTGCGATTTTTCGCGAATTCACTGTATCTAAGCCCGGTGGTGTGGGGCCACGAGTAGTTAGTGATTTAGTGAATACCGACCCATACCCAGAAGACGATTCCGCCGTATTGAACGTGTCGAACTCCGAAGTGACCCGTTCGGAAGTCCGTCAATTCCTTGTTGCGCTCTCTGCACTTGCCTTTGTGCTTTCGACTCTCGGCCTTCGGGACGGCGGGGCGGCGACACTTGCGGCGGACATTGTTCTTGTCCTGTGCGGCGGGTGGTGTGCAAACCAGTTGATCCGCGGTCTTGATGTTCTCAAAGCACAGGTGATCTGCGTGCTTCAGGCCTATTTCACCGGCCTGCTTTGCTGCTCCATTGCGCTTTTTGCCATTGGCTGGATGGTGTTTCTCCCAAGTGAATTCCTGAACCTCGGCAACGCGCTGCTGTCAGCCGCAACCTTTACAACAAACTTCCGCCTGGTCTTTTTCCCACCTGTTGAAGCGCTTCGGTTTGACGGACTTCTTGACCATCTTTGGGTTCCCGCACTGATCGCACAGTGCTGCGCCATCCTCGCTGTTCTTTTCTGGTTCTTGTACCATCGGGTGCGCCTTCTCTTGGCCGTTCTGGGCATCATTTTTGTCGCGTCGCTGTCGGTGTCGACCGCTGACAGCCCTATTGTGCAGATGCTGCCGATCGGCGGCCTTTGGGCATTTCTTGGCGGCGCCATTCCGTTCATCGCGGCAAACCGCTTTCCCGTCCTGCGTTTCGCACTTCTTTTGGGGATCATCAGTCTTGTCACCGGCATCGTATTGGCGGTTGTGCTGGGTGACGCCTTGTTCACGCGAGCTTTCCTCGCGCTTAGCTTTGCGTTCCTTTATGTGGGAAGCCGGTCACGGGTCTCTGCGGGCAGAATGACCACAAAGCGCCGAAACTGGTTCGGGATGCTGTTGCACGTCTTCCTTTGGGCCTTGCCGTTGACACAGGTGGTCAACGCTCTCAACCTCACCACCGACGCGCCGACAAATTACTCTGGCTTGATCTTGCCCAGTCTGCTGCTGGCCATCGTGTCGTGGTCCATTTGGCGCGCTTTGGAAAACCGGTTCCAGCTGACACGCGTCACACCCACCGCCGTGATCGCGTTGATGCTGTTCGCAAACGGTGTTGCGACCTTGACCAGCCAGGGTTTGCAACTGCGATACAGCGAACAGGCCGATGCCTATATCCATGCCATCGAGGGCGCCAACGGCACATCGACCTGCCCCGTCATGCAAGAAGGCCCCTTGGCCGGACTTGCGGTCTGCCAAATGGGTCCGAAAGGCCCGCCCGAGGTGCTTATCTGGGGCGATCATCAACTCACCACGCTCAAGCCCGCATATCAGGAGGCCACGCGCGAAACAGGGGTTTCGGCCCTTTTCGTGGCGCAGGCAAACTGTGTTCCACTGGAAGGACTGCAGACGCGCTTTGCCCATGCCGGCCAACATTCTGGCCGCAGTTGCGACCAACACGCCGCGCAGATCCTGCAAGCCATCCCGCATCTGAGCAGCCTGAAACAAGTGACCATCGTGGCCGATTGGCTGCATTACGTCGGGATCGACGCCTCGGATCTGGTTGATCGCGTGCCGGTTCGGATCGGTCCGATTGACGGCACACCGATCAATGTACGGCAGCAATCAATGTATGTGAGCGAGGCTGTCGACACGACCGTGCGCACCCTGACCGATCACGGGCTGCGTGTCTCGATGATCCGGCAGGTTCCTGCACAACCCAGGTTCGACGCGGAACTGGCCGCACGGCTGCATGCACCCGGAAGCTGGCTGTACCAATCCATGCCAAAGCTGAGCATCGAGGTGTCGCTGACCGAGGCAACACAGCGCCACAGCGACGTGGATCAGATGTTCCAACGTCTTTCAGCCATCGGCGTGCTGAACTACGTCAACACGTGGCCCGCGTTTTGTTCGGCGAAATCCTGCAGCGCGCGCGGAGGTCTGTCGAGCGACTACATCAGCGCCACCCGTCTCACCCGATCGGGTGCTATCGCCCTGATCCCCATGCTTGCCGATGATCTTGAACGCGCACGCACGCATGCCCCGTTCGCACCCGCAGTCGGCAGCTAAGGCCAAGACGCACCCAAGGGTTCGTCAGCCAGCTTTCGGCAAATGCCGGCGCTTCCTCGCGTCCGGGTCCAGCGACGGGATCGCGTTCAACAGGGTCTTGGTGTAATCGTCTTTCGGATTGGCAAACAGTTCTTTGCTGGGCGCCACCTCGACCAGTTTCCCAAAGTGCATCACTGCCACCTGGTCGCACACATGGGCCACGACAGACAGGTCGTGACTGATGAACAGAAACGTCAGGTCCAGGTCCCTTTGCAGCGTTTTGAGCAGGTTCAGAATGTCGGCCTGAATCGAGACATCCAGGGCCGCAACAGATTCGTCTGCCACGATGAACTTTGGCTGAGACACCAGCGCCCGCGCAATCGAGATACGTTGCCTTTGCCCCCCTGAAAACGCGTGCGGAAAGCGGCGCAGGTGTTCAAGGTTCAAACGACATTTGGCTGCGACCTCGCGCACACGGGCGTCGGTTTCCTCCCGCGTTTTGGTCAGGCCCATGACCTCGAGCGGTTCCGCAATGATGTCCCGCACCGTCATTCTGGGGGACAAGGCCGCGTAAGGATCCTGAAAGATCAACTGCGCCCGCTTGCGGTAATCCTTCAACTGTCGCTTGTCGATGGACGCGACATCGTAATCCACTTCGCCATCATTGTAGCGGATGGCACCAGAGGTGATGGGCGCCGCCCGCAAGATGGATCGGCCAAGTGTGGTCTTGCCCGAACCACTTTCGCCAACCAAACCAAAGAAACTGCCTTTTGGAATGGACAGGCTGACGTGATCGACCGCCTTTACAACCGATGCCGCGCCAAAGACGGTGCGGCCCAATGGGAAATGGATCGACAGGTCCTGAATATCCACCAGGGGTTTTGTCATGACGCGCGCTCCACATCTTCGGGAAAGAGCGCCGCAAAATGCCCCGGACTGACTTCGGTCAAAGGTGGAACCTCTCTTTCATATCGCGACCCGGGCACATGGTTCGGGTTGCGGGTGTGAAACACACAGCCCGACGGGCGTTCAAGCGGGCTTGGAATATCGCCTGGAATGGGTTCCAACGGTGCGTCCAGATCGTCCAGTTTGGGCAACGCATTCAAAAGACCCTGCGTATAAGGGTGCGCGGGCCTCTTGATCACGTCCCGGACCGGTCCGGTCTCCATCAAACGGCCGAGATACATCACCGACACCAGGTCCGACGTCTGCGCCACGACGGCCAGATCATGCGTGATGAAGATGATCCCCATGCCGAACTCGTCGACCAGATCGTGCATCAGATCGATCACCTGCGCCTGAATGGTCACATCCAAGGCCGTGGTTGGCTCGTCCGCAATCAACAGCTTTGGCTTGGTCGACAGGGCCGTTGCGATCATTGCACGTTGGCGCATACCTCCAGACAGCTCGAACGCGTATTGATCGAACCGTTGCGCTGGCTGCGGGATACCCACGCGGTCAAGCATCTCGATCGACAGTTGCTTGGCTTCGTGTTTGGTCATGTTCGAATGCAGCAAGAGCTGTTCGACCATCTGCTTGCCGATGGTAATCGCGGGCGCAAAACTGGCCATCGGCTCCTGAAAGATCATCGAAATCGCGCCGCCTCGTACGATGTTCAGCTCTTTCGGAGTTTTCAGGGAAAGTACATCGACCGGACCATCATCTGTATGCAGCGTGATCTTGCTCTCGGGTGAATAGACCGTGTTGCGCGGGTTCAGATGCATCAGCGCCTTCGCCGTCACGGACTTGCCCGAGCCGCTTTCCCCGACAAGCCCCATCACTTCGCCCCGATCAAGCGAGAACGAAACGTTTTCAACTGCGGTGATCAATCCTTCATCCGTACGGAACTTGATCGTCAGGTTTTCAACATCAATCAGTCGCGTCATTTGCGTGTATCCGAATAAGGGTCGGCCGCGTCGCGCAGACCGTCACCGACAAACACAAACGCCATGACCAGCGTGACGAAAAAGATCACCGGAATAAAGTACCACTGGTAATTCAAGAGAACATCCGCACTTGTCACGTTCTGAAGCATCACCCCAAGACTATTCACCGGGTCCTTGAGCCCCAGCCCGATAAAGGACAGCGCCGTCTCCGAAAGCACCATGTACGGGAACGAGATCACCAGATCGACGATGATGTAGCTGGTGAAACTTGGCAGAAGATGCTTGCGAATGGTGTGCCCCGGTGACGCCCCGCACAACTGAGCCGCAAGCACATATTCCTGATTGCGTTCTGTCAGAAGGTGCGTCCGCACCCGTCGCGCCAGTGTGGGCCAGCCGATCAGGCCCAGGATCAGCGAAATGTAGAAAAACCGTTGCTCTGCCGTCATTTCGGGCGGCATGAAGGCCGCCACCGCCATGAATAGCGGAATGGCGGGCACCGTTCGCACCGCATCGGTTATCATTTGCAGAACACTGTCGATCCAGCCGCCGTAATACCCTGATATCCCACCGATCACCAAGGCCAGCACAAAGGCGATGAAAACCCCGATGGTGCCAACCTGAAGCGAGGTCCAGATGGCGTGGAAGGTGCGCGAAAAGATGTCCTTGCCGCTCGCATCGGTGCCGAACACGTGCACGAACCCTTCTTTCGTGCCGAACAGATGCGTGTCCATCGGGATGAACCCAAAGAGCTTGTATTCCCAGCCCTCGACAAAGAAATAAACGTAATTCCGTTCGTCCTCATTGACGGTCGTCACCCACCTGAAATTCGTGGCCAGCGACCGTTCCCGTTCGACCGCATGCACAAAGGGCCGCAGCGAACATCCATTCGCGTCACAGAACATCGGGATCTGCGGAGCGCCGTTCAGGTAGTCATCATTCTTGCCGGCAATCGTTGGATTGTAGGGCGACAGGAACGGCGCAAAGATCCCTGACAGGATGAGAAACGCCAACACGCAGGCGGCGACCATCGCAGACCGTTGTTTCTTGAACCGTGCCCAGATCAGCTGGCTTTGCGATGCCGTGAAATACGCCTCTTTGGACCGGCGTTTGACGGCATCCTCTGTTTCAACAATCGACACGTGCGGGCCAGTCGTTTCGGCCAGATTTGGTTTGAGTGGGTCAGGTGCGCTTGTCATGGCCTTAACTCACAATGCTCTTGCGGACACGCGGATCAAGAACCGCAAGCATGACGTCCGTCAGGAAGTTGAGCGTCACGATCGACGCTGTCAAAAGAAAGATGATAGCCCCCGCCAACTGCTGGTCGTTGGACCGGGCCAATGCCTCGATCAGCAAGGAACCGGCATCGGTCAGCACGAGGATGAGCGCAACAATCGGCAGTTCGTTGAAGATGCGGTTCAGGTCAAACCCGAGACTGTTGACAATCGGGCCAAGCGCATGCCGCGCAGGATAGTTCCAAAGCAACCGCCGCCCATGAACGCCGCGCGCCGCAGCAGCCGTGACATATAGCTTTCCGATCTCATCCGACATCAAGGCACGCACTGTCTGCAACGCGAACGCAGTTGCGGACCAGCCGAGGATAAAGATCGGCAGCCAAGCATTGCTCATGAGGTCCTTGAACCGTGCGAAACTCCATTCCGCATCCCTGAACTCGGGCGAGAACAACCCGGTCAGCGTGTCGCCGAAATACACGGTCGAGAAGAGCATGATCATCAGCGCCAGAAGGAAATTCGGCATCGCCAGACCAAGGTAGCTGAACAGACGCAGCGAGTTGTTCAGAACCGCATTGTTGGATGCCGCCGCAATGATGCCAACCGGCAGAGCAATGGAATAGGCCAGCAACAGGGATGCAAGGCACAGGCCCAGCGAAATCCAGAACTTGTCCCCCAGCAACTGGGCGATGTTCACGCGCAGGATGCAGCTGTCGCCGAATTCACCCTGAAACGCCCCGACGATCCATTTGCCCCAGCGTTCAAGGAAGGGGCGATCCAACCCAAGCCGTATGCGTTCGTTTTCGATATCGGCGACGGAAATCCCCGACCCTTGCGTATTCTTGAAGGCGAGGTAGCGTTCGGCGCAGTCGCCCGGGACCAACTCCATCAACGAGAACACAACCAATGACACGATGATCAGCGTGATCATCGCCAGCACAGCGCGTGTCAGCACGAAGCGTGCAAAGTTCAGCATGGTATGTGCCCCTGTGATGCGGCCGATCCCCCGGTTGATCCGGGATGCGCGTTACGCCGCGGTCGTTTCCCTTTGTGACTGCGGGCAACATGTGCTGCCCGCAGTGTTTTTTGCATGGACTTATTCGTCCAGCCACCACTGCGTGGCGCGGTACGGATAGGTCCGGTAGTACTCGTAGGAGTGCGTCTTGAAGTCTGCAAAGTTCTTCAGCTTGTTCTGCTGATAGATCGGTGCAGGTGCGTTGACAGTGCCGATGAACATCATGTTTTCGACCATCGCCGACACAAGATCATTGGCGAGTTGTTCAAACTCTTCCGTTCCCTGTGCCGCAGACTGAAGCGCGTTGATGTCATCGATCATGTCTTTCGCCCACTGCGGAGGCTCGACACCTGCGGAGCCACCAGAGTCGATCCACTCGGCCCAGAGCATCGCGTTACGCACACCAAAGTAGTTCTCGTAGGGCGGGACCCAAAGTTCGTTATTGCCCAGCACGATCGCCAAAGGCTGCGACTTGCGCCACATCACCACGTCCAACTGGTTGGACGATTGTGCCGAACGGTATTCGTCAGGTGTGACTTCCTTCACGACAGACTGGATACCCACATCGGCCCAGTTCTGCGCGACCAGTTCAACCGTCTGACCTGCAACACCCTGTGTCGAGAAGTTGAGGTTCAGCACCAGCTTTTCGCCATTCGGCAGTTCACGGAAGCCATCGCCATCGGTGTCCGCCATGCCCAGCGCATCAAGCGCCGCGTTGGCAGCATCCGGATCGTATTCGGCTTTGTACTGGAGCCAGGATTGATCCACGAATTCCGGAAGCGGTGAGAAGCCCACATACTGCTGCGGTGTACCCTGACCGAAGAAGCCGATCTCGTTCAGCTCTTCGCGGTTGATCGCAACCGACATCGCCTCGCGGAACGACAGGTCACTGAAGACGGCGCGCTTGGCTTCGTCCGGGTGCGTGACGTTGAAACCGAAGACCGACTGCGTGATCTCGGGACGCAGGTGAATCGTGTAGTCCCCGCTTTCCTGATTTTCGAGAAGGATCGGCGCCGATGCCAGCTGCAGCGACTGGGACTTGTAGTCCACTTCGCCGTTCACGAGCTTGAGGATACGGACTTCGTTGTCGTTGATATAAAGCTCGTCCTGAGTCGAGATATACGGCAACTGCTGTCCGGTCGGGTCCACCTGGAAGAAGTACGGGTTCGCCACCAGCTTGCGACCTTCGGTCGTGTCGTTGATGTAGATGTGGCTTTCCAGCGTCGGATAGGTCGATTTCGGCAGGCCGTCTGCGATTTCGGCACGCGACAGCATCGGTGTCGGTGTGTCGGTCCAATCCGAGTTGCCGTAATACGCCAGGATCGCGTCATAGCCGTTCTCGAAGCCAAGGCTCTGCGCATAGCTGTCCGCATCCGGGTTGATGTCCGGGTGGAACTGGCCAAGGAAGTGCTTTGGCATGAACGGCTGCGAATAATGCGTTGCAAAGTGTGCGATCAGGCCCGGCTTTGGTGCCGGCAGATTGAAGATCAGCGTCGTGTCGTCCGGGGTCTCAAGCGTCATTGGCTCACCGGCGACGGTGATGTAATCCTTTGGCGTCTCGAAGATGTTCGTATCCAGCATCAGGTTATCATGCCAGAACGCGACATCTGCAGATGTGAAAGGCTCACCATCCGACCACTTGTGGCCTTCGCGCAGCTTCATCGTCAGCTGGGTGAAGTCTTCATTCCATTCCCACGACTTGGCAACGTTGGGCACGATGGTCTGAAGATCATCCGAGTAGCGCACAAAGCTGACGTGACGCACGGACAGGAAGTCGGATGTACCGGCTTCGGTCGCGTTGGACAGCACGTTCAGTTCGCCACCATAGGTGCCGACACTGTCATAGGGAATGACGACCAGCGGCTCTGACGGGATACGTTCCGCCAGCGGCGGCAATTCCGGATTGCCCTTGATCTGCGCATTCAGCGCCGCGATGTCAGGGTTTGCCGAAAACTCCATGGTGCAGCCGGCAGCCTCCTGGAAGGCGCTCAATTCGTATTGCTGCGGGAACTCACCCGGGGCCACGCCCTGCGGGTCGGCAACTGTGATGGCTGGGCAGCTGGCATAGGCCGCTGCCGGCAGCGCAATAAAGGCCACGCCTGATAGTAGAAGTCTTTTCATTGTCTCTCCTGTTGGTTCCAAGTGTTCATCGGGGGTTTTCCCCATTTGTTGGACCAATCCCGATGGCTCGAAGATCGGTCTGATCGGGTGTCATCTCAGTCGCCATGATGCGGGCAGATTTGCAAAACTGGCATGACTTCGGCAACACATCTCCTTTTTGTTGTTCGCCCCTCACATCATGGGCTGCCCGTATATCCGCGGCAATGGTGACAGATCCGTGACAGACAAATCGATCTCATCACCCCACCCGCACTCCGTCATTTGTGATCAACGTCCGCGAAAAAGTTCCATCCTTGTGCACCATACGATGGCAGAGCATCTGCTGAGTCAAATCAAGTACAGTCTGCATATGTTCGGGCGCTTTGGCGAGATTTACATCTTCTTTGCCTGCTGAAACATCCATCAGGATCGGGGCAAGCCTTCCTGCGAATTGCACAAACCGCAAATCGCCAGTCCTCAGTACAGCAAGATTCGCGGCATTCAGCGGCAGGTCGAGATCGGTCTGCCAGCGTGTTGGTGTCACCGGATCGCCAAAATCCAGTTCCGAATACGAATAGCTGCGCCAATCGGCAGGGTCCTGTCCGAACAGGAACGGGGTCAAGCTGCGACCATCCATGGAGTGGGGAACATCCACATCCAGTGCCGTCAGAATGGTCGGAGATACATCAATCGACTCGGTGGGTGCGGTGACCACCAGGCCGCGGCGCTCTGATCTCGGATGCCGGATGATCAACGGCACATGAAAGCACCCATCGTGAAAACTGCTTTTGCCCCAAAGACCGTAATCGCCCAGCATTTCCCCATGATCGGCTGTCAGGACGATCAGCGTCTCATCGTACTGACCGCTGTTCTTGAGCCACCCGATCAGCCGCCCGACATGGTGATCGACCTCGGTCGCCAAACCGAAATACAACGCCCGCATCATGCGCGTATTGGCATCGCTGTCTTCAAGATCCGGAAATCCGACCACCGTCGAAGCAACGGATGCCTTCGCCGTCGCGACCGACATGAAAGGATGCCAATCCGCGTTCTCTGCACGATGGCCGCTCGGCATATCGGCCGAACGATACATGCTGTTATACGGCGCGGGCGCCACAAAAGGCGGGTGCGGCCGAATGTAGGTCACATGTCCGAACCAACCTCGCCCCCGCTGTGACAGTTCTTCAATCGTGCGATCAGTCAGGAACGCCGTGTCGCTATGCTCTGCCGCATAGATGGCCGGTGACTCCGGCGTCGGCCCGTTGGGACGATACAGGTCGGGATAAGGGGGAACGTCGTAGCCTTGCGCCCGGAGGTGGTTTTCCCATTCGACACAATCCCCCTCAAGCCGCATCCGAACAACTTCGGTGAACCCCGGCGCGAGTTCTTCGTAGGAGAACAGTCGCGGATCATCAGGAGCCAGGAAGCGGGGATCATGCGCCGTGTCCGTGTAGCCGAGCAACAGCGGATCATATCCGGCGTCCCGCGCTGCCGTCGCCACGTTCGGCGTATCGCGTTTCAGAGGCGTTCCATTGCGCACCGCACCGTGGTTCGACGCATATTGCCCGGTCAGCATCGACACGCGCGAAGGGCCGCAAGGGGCTGTGACGGAATAATGGTTGTGGAAAGACACGGCATCGTCCGCAAGGCCGCGAATGTTGGGCAGGTCCAGATGCGCCGCAAGCGGACCAAAGACGCAGTCTGCGCGCAATTGGTCGATGACGATAAAAAGCGTGTTCAGTCGATTCTGTGGCACAGCACATCCCAGGAATGTGCCGATCATGCCAAGCGTCAACTAACTGTAAAGACACGTCATCATTATAGAGGCATAGGCTATGGCTATGGATCTGGCGTTTTTACAGTTTTTTTCACCGCCTTCAGGAACCCCCGGATCAATGGAACGTCCCGCCGGGCCGAGAGTGTCACCAGGGATTCCGACATGCCAAGGTCTGCATCCTCGAACGGCAAGGCGCGCAATCTTCGGTCATGTCCGACCTCTGCTTCGCTGACAAAACCGATCCCGGCCCCTGACGCCACAACCTCCCGCATGGCTTCTCGGCCTTCAACTTCGATGGACGGCTTCAAATCAAGTTTGCGGCGTACTGCTTCTTCTTCAACCTGTGCCCGCGTCCGCGATCCGACCTCGCGATAGATCAACGGATACCGGGCCAGGTCCGCAAAGCGCAGGCTGTGGGTTCCTTTCGGCAGATATTCCTTGGCCACCAATGCAAGAATGGGCGTGCGCCCCAGATCGACACTGTCGAAATCCGGAGCCGAGATCACGCTGCCGACAACGCCGATCTCTGCCTCGTAATTGCGCAAGCGGCGCAACAAAACTTCGGTATTACCCGTGCTGATACTGACAAACACGTCGGGGCTGGATTCCCGGAACCGCCTGACGGCATCCGTCACATGCATCGCCGAATCCGCCATGATCCGAAGATGACCCTTCAGCGTGCTGCGGCTTTCGTCAAACAAGGCGCTGATGCGGTCTTCGACTTCGAACATCTCTCGAGTCAGGCGAAACAGGTCCTCCCCCGCCTTGGTCATGCGCACCTGCCGCGCCTCGCGAGAGAACAGAAGCACGTCGTGAAGTTGTTCCAACTGCCGCACCTGATCCGATACCGATGGTTGCGAGATATTCAACGCCCGCGCCGCACGTGAAAACCCGCCGTGCAAGGCCACATAGTGAAACGCACGCAGTTGGCTGTAACGCATACTTCCCCTCAAGACTTTCTTATAGCCTTAGCTTATCAAATAATAGAAAACAAAGATTTTACATATGAGAGATATCGTCTCATATCCTGTGCCAAAGCAGCATTGGACTTGTGCGATGACAGCCACCCCCCTGCCAGTACCGAAGATGGGTGAACCCTATCTTCTGACCCCCGGCCCCCTGACCACGGCCTATTCCGTCAAACAGGCGATGCTCAAGGATTGGGGCAGTTGGGACGACGATTTCCG
>CAYZAD010000055.1:3292-15005 GCA_964476315.1 uncultured Rhodobacterales bacterium | reverse complement strand
CCCTGAAACACGGCAATCTGGGCAAGGATATGTGCCGCTGCGCCAAAGCCATAAAACCCCAGCCGCTGCGCATCGCCCGCCATGCGCAGGCTTCGAAAGCCGATCAATCCAGCGCATAACAGCGGCGCAAGTGCGACGGGGTCAGCCGTTTCGGACAGTGGGAATACGTATCTGGCATCTGCCACGCATGTTTCGGCAAAACCGCCATTCAGCGTGTACCCGGTGAACCGCGCATTATCACACAGGTTTTCCTGTTGTTTCCGGCAATACAGACACGTGCCACATGTCCAGCCAAGCCACGGCACGCCAACCCGTTGCCCCAGCCGCAGTCCCGTGACATCCGGCGCCAGTTCCGTGATGCGACCGACAATTTCATGCCCCGGGATCAGGGGCAGTTTGGGATGGCGCAGGTCCCCGTCAACGACATGCAGGTCGGTGCGACACACGCCGCAGGCTTCGATACGAACACGCACTTGCCCCGCATCGACGTCCGGCGATGGCACATCTTTCAGCTTTAATCTGGTTTGGCCTGCTTCGAGGATCATCGCGCGCATGAGGTCGCCCCACTATCGTTACGTGCGGAATTTACCTCTTGCCGGGCGTTACGCCATGATGACGGTCAATCCCGCCGCAAGGGATGTGGCATCAACCCCAAGTGCTGCCTCTGCATCAGGGAAAGCCCATCGCGATTGCCCGCATTCGTGCATCAGGAGGACCCATGCCCTTGATCCAGTAATTCGCGCAACGCCTTCGACAGATCCACAAGATTGTAGGGCTTTCGCAGAATCGGATACCGCTGCGCTTTCGATCCACCCTGTTCGGTCTCTGCGCCTTTGGCATATCCCGTGGCAAGCAGGATTCTGAGTTGCGGCCTCAACGCCAATGCCTGATCGGCAACGTCGAAACCGGTCATCCCACCCGGCATGACAATATCCGACAAGACCAGATCGATCTGGTCATGTTCCTTGAGCATGCGGATCGCCTCGGGGCCGTCTGGGGCAGACAACACTTGGTAACCCAGCTCTTGCAGGCGGTTCACCGTCAACCTGCGCACAGTGACCTCGTCCTCGACCACCAGAATTGTTTCTGTTTGGCTAGCACCCGTTTGGGTCGGCCGGACGTCCCGTTTATCGGCCGGTTTCTTCTGGGTGGGCGGCAGAAACAGATTGATCGTTGTCCCGTGGCCAGGCTCACTGTAAAGCGCGACGTGCCCGCCGGATTGCTTGGCAAATCCGTAAATCATGCTCAGGCCCAGCCCTGATCCACTGCCTGGTGCCTTGGTGGTGAAGAACGGTTCAAAGGCTTTTTCAAGGACTTCTGCGTCCATGCCACTGCCGGTATCCGTGACAGACAGAACCACATACGGGCCCGGTGTCACATCAACCTGTGTCGCGGCATAATCTTCGTCCAGATAGGTGTTCCGGGTTTCTATGGTCAGTGTTCCGCCGTCCGGCATCGCATCGCGGGCGTTGATCGCCATGTTCAGGATTGCGCTTTCGATCAGTCCGGGGTCAGCCATTGTCTGATCCAGATCGTCGCGCAAGAAGGTTTCGATCTTGATGTTCCCGCTCAGCGTTCGTTTCAGAAGCGGCTGCATGGTTTCGACCAATGCATTCAGGGCCACGGGTTCGGGCGCAAGTGACTGGCTTTTGGAAAAGCTGAGCAGCTGGCTTGTCAGTGCCGCCCCGAGATTGGACGCCTCAAGCGCCTCGTTCAGCAGCTGACGCAGATTGTCGTCATCAATCCGCATGTCCAGAAGTTCCAGATTGCCGATCACCACTGTCAGGAGGTTGTTGAAATCATGCGCAAGACCGCCGGTCAACTGACCGACGGCTTCCATCTTTTGCGCCCGTTGAAGTTGATCGCGACGCTTCTTGTCTTCGGTCAGGTCGTGAAGAACACCCAGGAAGTGGCGTTCACCGTCGAGTTTGAGCTCGGAAACGGTCAGCCGGATCGGAACAATGCTATTGTCCTTGCGCAATGCATCCATCTCGCGGCCGATGCCAATGATCTTTTTCTCACCGGTTTTCAGATATTTCGCCAGATATTCGTCGTGTTTGCTGCGATCCGGCTCGGGCATCAGGATGCTGATGTTCTGACCAATGATCTGATCCGCCGAATACCCAAAGATCTCCTCGGCAGCGGGGCTGAAACTGCCAACCATCCCGGTCTCGTCAATCGTGACGATGGCCTCGGGCGCGGCATCCAGAATTGCACTCAGACGCGCTTCGCGATCAACGGCCTCTTGTGTGACCTTTTTCATCGCACTGACGTCTTCGATCGCCAGCAATATCAGATCATCCCCGTTTGCAACGCGTTCCACACGGCGGGCATTCAATACCATGTGGCGGGGTCCGGTATCCGCAATGTCAGAGGTGATCTCGAACGCCTCGACAGTCGTTTCGTCCGGCAAGATACGCCCAAGCAGCTTGCGCAAAGGAGGAAGGTTCCAGCGCCCACTTTGCAGCCTGAACAGATCCTGCCCCAATACTTGATCGTCAGACGTATCAAAGACACGGTGGAAAGACCGATTTGCAGACACGATTTTCAGGTCAGTATCAAGCACCAAAAGAGGTTCGCGAACGGTATCGACGACCCGCTCTGCGAATTCGCGGGATGTCTGCATTTCAGACTGCAGCGCCTTCAACTCGGTAACGTCGGTGTAGGTCACCACGACACCGTCGATCTTGGCGTCCTGCTTTCGATAGGGAAGAACGCGTCTGATGAACCATTTGTCATCGGCACTCGGCACTTCGGTTTCGACGGCCTCCTGCGTATCCAGTACGTATTTGGCATCGTTGAACAGGTCTGGGTCTTTGACGCTGCCGGTGATATCGCTGAAAGGTCTTCCGACATCGCCACTGAGCACGTTGAACAATGCCCGTGTGGCAGGTGTGAAGCGCATGATGTTCAGGTCGCGGTCCAGAAACAGCGTTGCGATACCCGAGCTGGACAGCAGGTTGTCGAGGTCATCCGACATCCGCCTTTGTTCGTCGACCTTTTGCTGCAATTGTGCGTTGAGCGTCGTCAGTTCTTCATTCAGCGACTGAAGCTCTTCTTTCGATGTCTCGAGTTCCTCATTTGTTGTCTGGAACTCTTCGTTCATCGACATGGCTTCTTCGTTGGCCGCTGTAAGAGCCTCCGTCGACAGTTCGTAATCCCTGATGGTGTGTTGCAAATCAAGACGCGCGCTGTTCAGCTCACGTTCCAATTGCTGACACGCCGTGGCGGAAGACCTGCTTTCCTTGGCCGGGTCTACGGTTTCGATAGGGACCTGATCGGCAAAGGTCACAAGAAGAAGTCCTGCCTCTTCTTCCGGCACGGGATGCACGGTGATTTTAACCGGCACGCTTTGACCGTTTCGGGTGACACTGCCCTCTGCGGATGCATCCACTTTGGCTTCCTGAGCCATGCGGATCGTTGAGTCCAGTTTGGCTCTTAACCCGTGGCGCGCCATTGCCAAAAGACTCTGGCCGGCCTCACCTTTGGGAACCTGCAGGTACTGGTCGACAGGCCCTTCGACGTATTCGACTTCGAGTTTCGCGTTGATGAGAACGGCGGCAGGGGCATATCGGTCGATCAGAAGACGTCGGCTCAGATCCGCCAGGCGGTTTGCCTCAGCTATCGTAGTCGTCCGGGTCCCGTGTTCGCGAGCCTGCATGGCTTTTTGCGGTAAGATCGGAAAATCGATCGGACGGCGATGCCCTTTTCCAACTTTTTTGTAGATATGGTGCTGTCGCGATACCGGCTTAAAAAAGTCTTCATTCGCATCGACCGCCTCGGATGAACCGAGAAACAGAAACCCACCATGGTTCAGCGCAAAGTGGAACATTGGAATGATCCGTTTTTGCGCTTCGGTTGTCAGGTAAATCAACAAGTTACGGCATGACACAAGATCGAGCCTGGAAAACGGCGCGTCCGCAAGCACGTTCTGGTTTACGAAGGCAACACAGTCGCGCAATTCACGTGTGACCCGATAACTGTGGTCTTCCTTTACAAAAAATTTCGCAAGGCGCTTGGCCGAGATATCGGCTTCGATGGTGTCGGGGTAAACACCTGCGCGCGCTATTGCCAAAGATCGTTCATCCACGTCCGAGGCAAAGATCTGTAGGTCGATCTCTTTGTGCAATGCCGAAACATGTTCAATGGCCGTCATCGCCAGTGAATAAGCCTCTTCCCCTGTCGAACAGGCCGGCACCCATATCCGCAACGGTTGACTGGGATCATGCGACTCCACAAGGCGCAGCAGCACTTCTGTGCTTAAATAGTCGAACGCTTCGGGATCTCTGAAGAATTGGGTGACATTGATCAGCAAATCGTTGCAAAGATTTTTCGCTTCGTCGGGGGAGTCCTTCAACAATGCCAGATAGTCGCCACCACTGACCATGTGACGCAGAACCATCCTGCGCTCGACCCGCCGCAATAGCGTGCCCGTTTTGTAGAACCCGAAATCGATCGGCGAATGATCTTTGAGGACGTCAATAATCGCATCAAGAGACTCGCGCGCCCTGTCGCCCAAAAGCGTTTCGGGCTTGTCCTGCTTGATGTAAGGATGCTCTCGATAGTCAAGGAGCACCTTTGGCATATTGGCAATCGGCAGGACATGATCGACCGCCTCGGTCGCAATTGCGCTGCGTGGCATGCCGTCATGCGCGGCCTCGCTTGGCTCTTGCACGATGGCGATACCGCCATGTTCCTTGATTTCCGCAAGGGCTGCTGCACCATCGCTTCCGGTTCCCGACAGTATGATCGCCACCGCATTTTGCCCCTGGTCGCAGGCCAACGACCGCAGGAAATCATTGATCGGCAAACGCAGGCCGCACCTCTGCTCTGGTTCGGACAGACGCAGAATCCCGGTATCGATGACAAGACGACGGTTCGGCGGGATGACATACACATGATCCGGAAGGACCTGTTCACCATCCTTGGCTAATGCCACAGGCATATGCGTGTGTTTGGCAAGCAAACCCGCCATCAGGCTTTCGTGATCGGGGTCGACGTGATGGACCAGTACGAAGGCCATTCCGCTGTGGCCAGGCATTGCTTCCAAGAAACTCGAAAAGGCATGCATCCCACCAGCAGACGCACCCAAGCCGATAATGGGGAATGCCTGAGACGGGCCAGTGGTTTCAGTGTTCGTGTTCGTATTCGTGACCACGTCTTGCAAACGTACCTTTCCGGCGGAGCTGGTCGCCTTGCCTTTTTGGCTCTCAATGCCCGACCCGAGATCCGCTGGGGTTGGCTGTCGATAGAGCAGCATAACGCGAATTTCGTGTTCAAATCGAAAGATACAAAAGCGATTTCTGAACAACTAGTAAAGCATGCAGGCGCAATACTGATCTGGCCGCAACGGCAGGGAACGGGCAAGGTCCAAGCCTTCCATCCTTCGCCCGGTCTCGAGGCGGCAGCGCTTTCTGTGGATTGGTGCGATGGGCTTCGTTTCAGCTTGAACCTACCGGGAGGCCCGGTGCCATAGGCGATACGCATCAATCAATGGCATGGCACGCAAGGGCTTTCCAGGAACAGAGCTGGGTCATCCCCGGACCTTCCCATCCGTCATGGGCGGGCCCGGGAGATGGCGCCTGAACTCTTGGCGCTTTTCGGAACGGGCACTGCCCGTGCCTATCTAGATGTCGAGGGTGTTCGCCCGTTCCCACTCTGAAAAGTGTGAAACGTATGAATTCCATTCCTGCATTTTCATCTTCAGGTAAGCTGCCGAGAATTCATCGCCCATGGCGGATTTCAGGCTCTTGTCCTTGTCGAATTCACGCAGCGCATCAAGAAGGTTGAGCGGCAGTTTCGGCGCGCCCCGCACTTTGTGGCCTTCGGCATACATGTCAATGTCATACCGCTTGCCCGGATCGGCCTTGGTGCGGATCCCGTCAAGACCCGCAGCGATGATCACAGCTTGCAAGAGGTAGGGGTTCGCGGCCCCGTCGGGCAGGCGCAATTCGAACCGTCCCGGTCCCGGCACACGCACCATGTGGGTCCGGTTGTTGCCTGTCCACGTCACGGTGTTCGGTGCCCATGTCGCACCCGAAACAGTGCTTGGGGCATTGATCCGTTTGTAACTGTTCACAGTGGGATTGGTGATCGCGGCAAGCGCGCGCGCGTGCTTCATGATCCCGCCAAGAAAGTGTTTGCCGCGTTCCGACAGCCCCACCTCGCCGGTCTGACCTTCGCCGTCACCAGCGAAAACATTGGTTTTGGCGTCGTCTCCCGGCGCATCCCAAACCGAAACATGGGCATGGCAGCCATTGCCTGTCAGCCCTTCGATCGGCTTGGGCATAAAGGTTGCGCGAAAGCCGTGTTTTTCGGCCACCGACTTTGTCATGAACTTGAAGAAACTGTGCTTGTCAGCCGTCTTGAGCACGTCGTCAAAGGCCCAATTCATCTCGAACTGGCCGTTGGCATCCTCGTGATCATTCTGGTACGGGCCCCAACCCAATTCCAGCATGTAATCGCAGATCTCGCGGACCACGTCGTACCGGCGCATGACCGCCTGTTGATCGTAGCAAGGCTTTTCCGCGGTATCGAACGGATCTGAAATCTGAGTGCCTTCTGGGGTCAGCAAGAAGTATTCGGCCTCAACACCCGTCTTGACATGCAGGCCTTCGGCCGCCGCTTCGCCAATCAACCTCCGCAGAACGTTGCGCGGTGCCTGTGCGACGTCTTCATCTTCCATGACACAGTTGCCGGCCACCCAGGCCACTTCCGGTTTCCAGGGCAATTGAATGACCGAGGCAGGGTCGGGCACAGCAAGCATGTCCGGATGCGCAGGTGTCATGTCGAGCCAGGTGGCAAAACCGGCAAAGCCTGCCCCTTCTTCCTGCATGTCGGCGATGGCCTGCGCAGGCACCAGTTTCGCGCGCTGGCCGCCGAACAGGTCGGTGAACGAGATCATGAAATACTTGACGCCGTTGTCCTTGGCGTAGCTGGCCAGATCAATGGTCATATGCTGTTTCCCTGTTGGTCATCTGTTTTCGTCGCAAAAAAGGCGCGTCCTTGGTGGGGCGCGCCTTCGATATCCTAGTAACCCGTACCCGGCTTTCCGGGGTACCAATCGGTGCCCGCAAGAGGAATGCGCGCCATCGCGGCGGCCTCCATCGTCAGGGCGCACAGGTCTTCGGGTTCGAGGTTGTGAAGATGGCTTTTGCCGCAGGCTCTTGCGATGGTCTGCGCTTCGAGTGTCATCACCTTGAGGTAATTGTTGAGCCTCCGCCCCCCCTCGATCGGGTCCAAACGGGCCATCAGTTCGGGATCCTGCGTCGTGATGCCCGCGGGATCCTGGCCTTCGTGCCAGTCGTCATATGCGCCTGCTGTCGTACCCAGCTTCTGATACTCGTCTTCCCAAACCGGATCATTGTCACCAAGCGCAATCAATGCGGCGGTGCCGATGGCGACCGCATCAGCGCCCAGCGCCATGCATTTGGCCACGTCCGCCCCGGTCCGCACCCCGCCTGAAACGATCAGTTGAACCTCGCGATGCAAACCAAGGTCCTGAAGCGCGCGTACCGCTTCCCGGATACAGGCCAGGATCGGTTGCCCGACATGTTCGATGAAGACATCCTGCGTGGCCGCCGTGCCACCCTGCATTCCGTCCAGAACGACAACATCCGCCCCGGCCTTTACGGCAAGGGTGGTGTCAAAATAAGGACGGGCGCCGCCCACCTTGACGTAGATTGGCACTTTCCAGCCAGTGATCTCTCGCAGTTCGAGGATCTTGATTTCCAGATCATCCGGTCCGGTCCAGTCGGGATGCCGACAGGCGGAACGCTGATCGATGCCTTTCGGCAGATTGCGCATCTCGGCAACGCGATCGCTGATCTTTTGTCCCAAAAGCATGCCGCCGCCGCCCGGTTTGGCGCCTTGGCCCACGACAACCTCAATGGCATCTGCCTTGCGCAGATCATCCGGGTTCATCCCGTACCGCGAAGGCAAATATTGGTAGACCAGCTTTTCCGAATGACCGCGCTCTTCCGGCGTCATGCCGCCGTCGCCCGTGGTAGTCGACGTACCCGCCAGCGTGGCCCCCCGCCCCAAGGCCTCTTTTGCCGGCGCCGACAAGGCCCCAAAGGACATCCCCGCAATGGTAATCGGGATATCCAGTTCAATCGGATTGGCCGCGTAGCGTGTTCCGAGGGTCACCGAGGTTCCGCAGGCTTCACGATACCCTTCGAGAGGATAACGAGAGATCGATGCGCCCAGAAACAGCAGATCGTCGAAATGCGGAACCTTCCGTTTCGCGCCGCCACCTCGGATATCGTAAATGCCCGTCGCAGCAGCGCGGCGTATTTCGGCATTGATGCTTTGGCTGAACGTCGCCGATTGGATCGGTACGGTCCGCGGTGGACCGCCATGTTTGATGTCTTTCATCTTCGGACCCTCAGTACGCATTGTCGATATTGAAGTTGTAGAGTTTGCGCGCCGAACCATAGCGTTTGAACTCTTCCGGCTTGGCATTGCATCCACCGCGTTCCAGCAGGTCGGCCAAAAGTGCCAGATGCTCGGGGCGCATCTCTTTTTCGATACAATCCGCACCCAGTGATTTGACGGACCCGCGTACGAACAGCCGCGCCTCGTAGATCGAATCGCCGAGCGCGTCGCCTGCATCGCCGCAAACCACAAGGTTACCGGACTGCGCCATGAAGGCCGACATATGCCCGATATTGCCATGCACGATGATGTCGATCCCCTTCATCGAGATCCCACAGCGCGATGACGCATTGCCCTTGATCACCAAGGTACCGCCATTGCCGGTTGCCCCGGCGTATTGGCTGGCATCCCCTTCGACAATGACCATGCCGCTCATCATGTTCTCGGCCACACCCGGCCCGGCAGAACCGTGCACATGCACTGTCGCCTGTTTGTTCATCCCGGCGCAGTAGTACCCGGTGGACCCTCTGACCGCGACCTCGATTGGGGCATCGAGACCACAGGCGATGGCGTGGCTGCCGCGCGGATTCACGATTTCCCAAGCGGTCTGGTTCGTCTCCTGGGATTGTGCATGCAAGGTGGCGTTCAAACTGCGCAGGCCCTGCGCTTCCAAATCGATGGTCTGCATTTCAGTGTTTCCAGAAGTATACGGTGGCAGGTTCAGGCTCCCAAACGCGGGCGTCTTCGATCCCGGGCAAGTTCACAAGCGCACGGTATTCACTGCCAAAGGCGACATAGGCGTCGGTTTCGGCCATGACCGCCGGCTTGCACGCGATGGGATCGCGCACAACGCCGAACCCATCCTTGGTGCCGACCACGAAGGTGAAAAAACCGTCAAGATCGTCAAGAGAGCTTTCCAGCGCTTCGCCGAGCGTGGCACCGTTCTGCATTTTCCAGGTCAGGTATGCGGCCGCGACTTCGCTGTCGTTTTCGGTTTCGATCCGAACGCCCTCGCGGGTCAGTTTACGACGCAGCGAATTGTGGTTCGAGAGCGACCCGTTATGCACAAGGCACTGGTCCGAGCCCGTATTGAAAGGATGCGCGCCCATGGTTGTGACGGCCGATTCCGTGGCCATCCGGGTGTGGCCGATGCCATGACTGCCTGACATTTTCGCAAGGTCAAATCGCGCCGCCACGTCCTTGGGCAGACCCACTTCCTTGTATATTTCGATGGTCTCACCAACGCTCATGACACGAAGTCCGGGGTCCAACTCCGCCAGTGCTTCGCGAGCCGTTTCGATGTGATCAGCAGGTATTTCAAGCACGGCATGGGTATCTTTGACCCTGAGCGCAACAGGTGCGCCAAGCACCTTTGCCAGTTTTTCGTCCAACCCGGCAAAGGCGTGATCAGGTGTGTCGGATTGCACGGTCAACTTGGCCATGCGCCCCGGCTCGCCACCATACACGGCGATCCCGGCACTGTCAGGGCCGCGGTCCGTCATGGTGATCAACATATCTGTCAGCATGCGCCCAAGATCAGGCTCGAGCGATTTGTCTTTCAGGAAGAGTCCAACAATGCCGCACATTTCGTGCTCTCCGTGTTGAGGTGTTTGCGAGACGCTATCACCATTCCCGACCGCTCGACAACCACGAGGAAACTAATTTTCACTTCAGGCAAAAAATTTCGGGAGCAGTGATCACTATCTGGTCACTAAGACACCAACGGCCTCAGACGCATTGATCGAAGCGTGACCCGAACCGGGCGGCGGCGGCGGTTATGAATTCGTTTGCGGATAACTGATGATCGAAAGGTACTTGGCGGGCAGTTCGACAAGCGTTTCCGGTCCATGCGGCGCGTCAGCGTCAAAGAACAAGGTGTCGCCCGGTCTCAATGGATAGACTTCGGATCCGTGGCGGTAATCCACTGCGCCTTCAAGCATGTAGATTGTCTCAATGCCACCGTGCTGAAAGGTTTCGAACGTATCGCTTTCGTGGGTCAGCTCGATCAAATAGGGCTCGACGATCACACCGCTGGAATTGCTGCCGATGTGACCCAGCAGGTTATACTGATGGCCCGCGCGAGTCCCGGCCCTTTCGATTTCCACGCCTTCACCCGCCTTGGTGTGAACAGCTTCCCGTCGTTCTTCATACTGCCGAAAGAACGCCGTCAGCGGAACAGACAGCGCGTTCGCGAGCGTCTGCAGTGTCGACAGAGATGGCGACGTGTTCCCGTTTTCGATCTTGGACAGCATGCCGATGGACAGCCCGGTCAATTCCGAAAGGTCCGCGACTGTTATCCCCTGTGATTTCCGGAAGCCCCGAACCTCGCGTCCGATCGCAACTTCAAGTACTTTTTCACGCACCGCTGGGGCGGAATGCGGATCTTGGGTAAGACGCACGATCATGCCAGCCGCTGTTCCAGACATTGCCAATTTGGTTCTCCTTACTTTGACAGGCATTGCGCGTCCACATGGGTAGTATATCTGTGTTTCTTGTGGGTGCAAAAACTTTACCAAAGATGCTTATTATGCAACCACTGGCTGTTTCGCCTGACTCTGATTGCACAGATTGACATCCTTTGACTGGGGATCAGGGCTGCCGATTGACATCGATCAACCCAGAAACCCGGTCCCTTCTTACGGTTCCTGAACGTTTAGGATCAGGACCTCACACCATGCCCCGTGACATGATCAAACACTTCGGCCCAACGCCCGAAAAGGCGCATGAAACAAACGCGCCGCAATCGCCCAAGCCAACGCCGCAAGAAGAACCGGCGCCAGATGACCCCATGCCCGAAAGCCCACCTTCGGAAGACCAGCCCCCGGCTGACCCAACCCCAAACGGCCCATCGCCGGAGTTGCCCAATACCTACCCGGAACCCGAGATCCAGCCACCTTTCCCAGAGACGGGGTATTAGAGGCAACACACGCGGCACCACCGGGCCGACTGTTTGACATTTGTCAATCTGACCAAGGGTGAATCATATCAAACTTTAAGAATGTGTTCCGTGGCTGCACGGGCACGCTGGTAGCTATGTCTTTGGGAAGGAATAATAAGATGGCAGAACCAATCAATCCCGGCACTGTGGTCGACTTCGACCAGCCGTTGAATACGGACCCGGATTACACGGTCAGTCATATTTTCAGCACCGCCGACGTGACTGCGACCTTCGATGGTGACACGCAGGGCGATCCGGGCGCGGATTTCATTGACTTCGACGCATCTCCAAAGGTTGGTAAAACCACCGATGGTAATGTTGATCTCTATCCGATCGACAGTGAGTTCGGCTTTGTCGTGACAGATTTTTCCGGCGCTGAGCAGAAGGAAATCGACGGCT
>CAYZAD010000055.1:0-3192 GCA_964476315.1 uncultured Rhodobacterales bacterium | reverse complement strand
GACGGCGTTCTTGACATCAGGGACCTGCTGAACCCCAACGAAAGCACGATTGAATACGACATCGCGTATGGCGACGACTATTCCGTCACGATGAAGGATGACGGCAAGCTGCTTTATCGCTGGGGCAACATGATCAAGCGCCCGAACGATGTACGCCTTGAGGTGGAGCTGCCCCTTCCCGAGGAGTTCGGTTTCAATGATACCGGATCGGGACTGAAGCAACTGTTCCGCATCACCGAAGCGGAATTGGTGACGCATCATACCATCACCAACAACCCGAATGACCAGATCCGGCCCGAAGACTTCGAAAACGAGTCCGCCATTGGCACGTTGCCGACATACGTGATCGATCCGACATACAATGATGATGGCCTCGGTGTGCGGGAAGTCTGGAAGACGACCGACGACTACTATGCGGGTGATGGAACCCTGTATCCTGCAGGTACGATTCTGCGGGACGACCTTCTCGCATCGTCCAATCCCGGGTCGCTCACGGACCTGTCGTCATCGCCGATGTTCGATATCGGGACCCAGTCGTCCGATATTGAGCAAGGGTTCACCAACGCGTGGTACACCACAATGGACCGCGAACCTTTCGAACCGGTGGTGACCGATGGCGATTACGAAACGGGTCCTCGTTGGCGCCTGTTGCCCGACAAGTACGGTCAGGATCTGCCCGGCGTGGTCATCCCACTTGACCCGAGCGATCCACTTCCCGTGCAGAATGGTGAAGAGAAATACGTTGTCGGGGCAGAAACCCAGACTGTGATCAACCTTCTGGATTGGGCCACCCCGATCTCTCCGCTTGCAATCAGCGCGGGCTGGCAGAACAATTCCGGGACCGTGTCTGGCAATGGCCTGAACATGACCGAAAACTTTGACGTGGCCTTTTACATCAAGGGCGACATCAAACCGGCAACGCTTTACAGCACCGAACTCGTGATGAGCTACGAAGCGGTCGATATCAACGACGCAGGTACGTCCATCACCGGCACGGCAGAGTCTGACTTCCTCGTCGGTGTCAACGGCAATACCTTCAATGGTGGCGCCGGCGAAGACCTGTTCGTTCTTTCCTATGGTGTATCGGCCGAAGGGGAAGAGACCGTCGTCGCAAGTGTCGTTCAGGATTTCGAAGTGGGTGTCGATAAGCTTGGGCTGATCGGTTTTGACGCTCTTGCCGGGTTCAACATCGATGAGCTGGCGGATCGCCAGAAGATCCAGCAGGGTGTGGACGGGGATGACCTGACGATCTCTGTGGATGGCGTGCTTGTTGCCACTCTGACCGGTGTGGCCGCCGAACTGGGCGTTTCAGGGGGGCCGACCGCAGGTGTCGATCCGGGCGAAGGCCTCGATTTGGGCGACAGCTTCCTCATCACCAATCCCGGGGCCGGCGTAGAGCCGCCGCCCGTAAGTTCGGCAACGTGGTCGATGACCGGGGACACCTCGGTCAATGAAGGGGCGTCTGCAACTTACACCGTGAGCTTGGCAGGAACTCTGCTGGTTGGTGAGACCGCGGAAATCGACATCAGCATCAGCAATATCGACACTGACAGCTCAGACTATGCAAGCTTTGCCACCGCAGTATCGACCGCGATTGGCGCTCGCACCGACTTGTCCTTCGACGGCACAACGTTGACCTACGTTGGCGATGGCAACCCGATGACTGACCTTGTCATCTCCCTTGGCACCGTCGATGACGCCGCTGTCGAAACAGACGAGGACTTCAGCGTCAGCCTGAGCAATCCGTCAGGCTCTGCCGACATCTCGCTCGACCCCACCAACAATGCGACCACAACCACAATTGTCGACAACGACGAGGAGGAGCCTCCCCAGAATCTGATCATCGGGACCGAGGCTGCGGATTTCCTCGTCGGTACCGAGGACGGGGATATCATCCTTGGACTTGGCGGCGGTGACTTCCTGTACGGCCTGAACGGCAATGACGTGTTGGATGGAGGCACTGGCAACGACCGTCTCAATGGCGGTGGCGGAGCGGACGAATTCGTCTTTGCCCCGGGAACCGGCACGGATACCGTTGTCGGGTTCGAAGATGGACTCGACAAGATCCTGCTCGACGGTGGCCTGACATTTGCAGATGTGACGATCGGAAGTTCCAGCATCTACCTCACCGTGACTGCTGGAGCGGATGAGATGAGAATCGTCAACTTCACCGGGATCAGCCTCACAGCGGATGACTTCTCGATCGCCTGATGACCTGCCTCCCGTAGCTTTCCACTTTTGGAAAAGCTCCGGTCTTTGAAATGACCCTGATCGCAAGGTTTCCTTGTGGTCAGGGTTTTCTCTTCTCGAAAGTGCATTTCGCGGTTTCAGAACACAACCACGCCCTTCCAGTGGTAAGGTCGATGTCAGGTCAATTGGATGGCAAAAGATCAGCTTTTCTCGTGTCACCAGCCTCAATGAAACGGCCGCGCCCAGTCATGAAACCCCAGGGTTCAATGAACATGGGATCAAGCCTCGGGCACCCGTGGCAAAAGAACATCTCGGTGGATTGCCCCATGCAGTCCACTTTATGCGTTTTTCCTGTCATGCCACGAAAAAGCGCAGCGGTCACACGCTCACAAGAGGCTCTTTTGATAGCACACAGGCTAAGCCCATTAGGAGGGCCTAAACCGTACTCAATCAAACCTGATCAGCTCAAAGGGCAAACGGATTGTCCAGCACCCCGACAACCTGCATCAGGAACTCTCCATTGATGGGATCAAGAGCGTCCTGATAGAAACCATCAATCGCTGCTACAGCCTCGTCTATGCTGGCCTGTGTACCATCGAACAAAGCCATAACTGCAGCAGCGTTATCAGGATCAGACATACCTCTGTGGACTGCGTAGTAGGCTCCGATATCCACTTTACTGTCAAGGTAGGCTCTGTCTGGGGAACCATCCTGCACACCCCGCAATACCTCCAAAATGAACTGGTCACGGGTCACGCCTGTCTCTTCGCTCCTGTTCAGCATATCAATCCAGAAGTTGAAGCCAGCCTGGTCAGGGATACGCCCCAGGACGTTATCATAAACTGCTGTCACAAAATCGGTGTTGGACGTCCCTTCCGGATAGGTTGCGCGTGTCTCGTCCTGATCGATGAAGAGTGTCGCCATCTGCTCAAGGGTGGTGCCATTGGCGAAGGCCGTTCCCCAGAAGTTCAGACCGATGGCATCAGGGGACCTGTTGAAGTA
>CAYZAD010000054.1:0-15096 GCA_964476315.1 uncultured Rhodobacterales bacterium | reverse complement strand
GCCATCGCAAAGATATCCATCGCGAAAATCATTCCCTCCATGCTGTGGTTCATCGGAGCGATGATCGTGGCCCTGATCCTGGTAAACCTGTTCCCGGCGATCTCGCTCTGGCTGCCTTCGGTGATCCTCTGATGCGGCTGCTCATCGTCAATCCCAACACGTCGCAGGGCGTCACCGCCCGCATCGCCGAGGCTGCACAGGCGGTGGCCCTGCCGACCGACGATTTCACCACGGTTTCGGCCGCGTTCGGTCCGGAACTGATCGTGACGGAAGAAGACGCCCGCCACGCCATCAAGGGGGTGGTTGCGACGGTCGAGGCGCATGAAGGGCCGGTCGACGGCATCATCCTTGCATCCTTCGGCGATACCGGGGCCCGGGAAATCCGCCGCCTGCGTCCCGGCACACCCGTGATCGGCATCGCCGGTGCCGCCTTCGCAACCGTGCGCGCCTTGGGTGGAACGTTCGGGATCGTCACCTTCGGTGACAGTGTCGCGCCGCCGCTTCTGCGCAAGGTCGAAGAGACGGGACTTGCTGACTCGTTCCTTGGCATCGCATCGGTCAAGGACGGCGACAAAGGCGACCCCGGCAAGGTCCAGTCGCGCCTGCATGCCGAACTCAAGGCCCTCTGCCACGACATCGTGAACCGCGGCGCTGACGCGATCGTCCTTGGTGGCGGACCGCTTGCCGGTCTGGCACGCACACTCGGCCCGTCGATCCCGGTTCCGATTGTCGATGGCACACAAGCGGCGATTGGCCTGATGCGC
Source organism: uncultured Rhodobacterales bacterium (assembly GCA_964476315.1). Lineage (GTDB taxonomy): Bacteria > Pseudomonadota > Alphaproteobacteria > Rhodobacterales > Rhodobacteraceae > Marivita. The sequence goes on along the minus strand of CAYZAD010000054.1, from coordinate 14,332 downwards.
GCAGCGGCGGACCAAAAACAAATCGATACCGCGCATAACGTGAGCATGCCGATCTGGTAAGGTACGAAACAGGAAAGGGGCACATATGTCCGGGAACTATGATCTGGTCATTCGTGGGGCGCGTGTCGTGTCCGCCAGCGGTGTCGCGGACTGTGATATCGGTATCCGCGACGGACGCATCGCGGCGCTGGGCGAGGCGCTTGACGCGGGCAAAGAGGTGATCGACGCCAGTGGCCTGATTGCCATGCCGGGCGGTATCGACAGCCATGTGCATATCTCTCAGCCATCCGGGCCGGGGATCGAAATGGCCGACGACTTTGCCTCTGGCACCAGGGCTGCGGCCTGCGGCGGCAATACCACCGTCCTGCCATTCTGCCTGCCAGAAGACGGACAGACCCTGCGCGAAGCCGTCGCCGCCTACCACGCCAAGGCGGATGGAAACTGCCTGACCGACGTGTCCTTCCACCTGATCGTGAAAAACACCGACCCGGTCACGCTGGGCCAGGACCTGCCGGCGCTGATCCAGGCCGGGCATACCAGCTTCAAGGTCTTCATGACCTATGAAGGGCTGGCCCTGAGCGACCGGGAAATCCTCGAGGTCATGTCGGTGGCCAAGGAACACGGCGCAATGGTCATGGTTCACGCCGAAAACGAGGACGCCATCGATTTCCTGCGCGACAGGGCCGAACGCGCGGGCGAAACAGGCCCGCTGCACCATGCGCGCACCCGTCCGGTTCCGGTCGAACGCGAAGCGACACATCGGGCAATTTCGCTGGCCGAAGTGGCCGGCGTGCCCCTGACCATCGTGCATGTCTCCAACGGCGAAGCGATGGAAGAAATCGCGCGCGCCCGTCGGCGCGGCGTGACCGTCTTTGCCGAAACCTGCCCGCAATACATCACGCTGACAGCCGACGATCTGGATCGCGCGGGGTTCGAAGGGGCAAAATACGTCTGTTCGCCACCGCCACGGGATACCGGCGAACAGGCCGCGATCTGGTCGGGGATCGAATTGGGCGTGTTCGATCTGTTCTCATCCGATCATTGCCCGTTCCGCTTTGCCGACACGGCGGGCAAGGATGCGCCCGGCGCGCGCAAATCCTTCCGCAACATCCCCAACGGGATACCGGGCGTGGAAACGCGCCTGCCGATCCTGTTCTCCGAAGGTGTGATGAAGGGCCGGATTACGCTGGAACGCTTTGCCGTGCTGACCGCAACCAACCATGCCAGGCTGTACGGGCTGGCCCCGAGGAAAGGCGCGATCATGGTGGGCGCGGATGCCGATATCGTCCTGTGGGATCCCCGCATCACGCGCCCGATCCGTCAGGCCGATTTGCACCACGGGTCAGACTACACCCCGTGGGAGGGGTTCGAGGTCACGGGCTGGCCCGTCCGCACCATGCTGCGCGGCCAAACCACCATGCTGAACGGCGATCCGGTCGGCCAGCCGACAGGCGAGCATCTCAAGCGCGACACGCCGGATCGTCTGGTCTGACGGAACCGCTTCAGCAGGGCGCGGGGCCCGCCGCAAGGTTCGGGTTTTCGCCAACGCAGCGGAAAATCTCTGCCGGTGTCGCCAGCCAGACCTTGCCTGACCCGATGATGTGCTCAAGTGCCCGGGAAATGGCCCGCAGGCGAAACGGCTGGCCCGCGATAAAACTGTGCAGAACCACGCTCATCACCACGGCCTGATCGCCGCCGGTGTCGGCCAAGTCGTCGAATTCATCGACGATCATGCGGGCAAAGGCCTCGGCGCTTGCGCCCCGTCCGATCATCGTCGTGCTGTCATTCAGCTCTGCCGCATAAGGAATGGACAGAATGGACCCGGCCTCGTGCCGTAGCCACACCGGCTGATCGTCCAGCCGAAAATCAAGCACATAGTCAAAACCGGCTTCACCAAGATGCGCCAGCGTCGTTGGTCGATGCTGCAACCACGGGCTTGACCATCCACCGGGGGCTGCACCTTCGGCCTGCGCGATGCGATCCCGGCAGGTCAGGATGTAGTCATGTTCTTCCTCTGCGCTCATTCCGGGCAGGGCATCAGAGTTCGAATGGCCATGCGCCACGATCTCGGCCCCGATGGCGCGGGCCGCCGCGATCACCTCTGGCGCGGTGTCATAGACATCCGTGTTCAGCAGGACCGCCGGCCGGATCCCAAGGCCCGACAACCGCGTGAACAGCCGGAAGGCCCCGACACGGTTTCCATAATCGCGCCAGGCGGTATTCACGAGGTCCGGCTGCGGACCTTTTGGCAGGATATCCTCGGTCTCGCCGTCGTTGTCGCGATAGGATTCCACACCCACCGCAACCCACAGCGCGATCCGTGCGCCTCCGGGCCAATGCGAAGCGGGCCGCTCGGGCAGCGCGGAATAGGCCCAGGGGCTGCTCATGCGTCGTCGCCTTCCGGTGTATGTGCCTTAGCCATCCCCGATGCCTCCACCGTCGGCGTGCATCTGCCCCCGCAGCAACGCCGCCAAAGCGTCTGAAAGCCCGGTTGTGTCGCCCACCGGCACGGGCAAAGGCGGCGTTGGCACCGCGCTGGCGATTGCGGACAGGCTCATGGCCACGGCCTCTGTCCCGTCGAACAGCGGCACGCGCACATCACTTTGCAATCGGCGCGCGATACCGGCAATCGCCGCGCCGCAGATCACGATTGCATCCGCGCCCTGCCGGTCCAGCCGCTGGCACGCCTCGATCACCGACCGATCCCGGGCGTCGGGCGCAAGGTAATCCGCAGCAGAGGCGATCTCGACAGCTTCAAACCCCACGGTCTGTGCACCGTAGCCTGCAATCAGATGGGTATAGAGCCCCCGGCTGACCTCTCCGAAAAAGACGACACCAATCGCAGGCCCCACGGCTTGGGCCGCGCGCAGGGCCGCCTCCGTGATCCCGATCACGGGCACCGGCAGAAGCGGCCTGATTGCCAGAAGCGCCGTATCGAACGAAATCGCAAGGATCACCGCGTCGTGCTGTTGCCAATGCCTGGCCACCAGCTCCAGCGCGGAATGCCCCGCTATCACATTCTCGGCCTCTGTCGACACGATGCGCGCACCGAATTGGCCGGTCACGCTGTCGAACGCCATACCCTCCGGGGCCCCCTCGCGCGCCGCCGCCACAAAGGCGTCCGTCACTTCCTGCGACGTGTTCGGGTTGACGACCAATATCCGCCTCCGGGCCGCCATCAGATCAGGATGCCCGGAAACACGGCGATCACGGCGACGATGAACAGGATGCAGACAAGGAATGGCAGAACGCCCGCGATCACGGTCCCCACGTTTCCGCGCCCCCGAACGCTTTGCGTGACATAAAGGTTCATGCCCACCGGCGGGGTGATCAGCGCCAATTCGCACATCAACACAAGAAAGATGCCGAACCAGATGCTGTCATATCCAAGCAGTGTCACCACCGGCAAAACAATGGGAATGGTCGCGATCATCATCGCAAGGGCATCCAGGAAACAGCCAAGGATCATGTAGAGCAGCACAAGAATGACGATCATCAACAGCGGTTGCAGATCGAAAGACGCGACAAAGCTGGATACCTGCCCCGGCACCCCCAGAACGCCCAGAATGAAATTCAGATAAAAGGCCGCCACAAGGATCAAGAGCGTCATGCCGGTCGTGGTGACCGCCGACATCATCGCCTCTTTCAGCATGGTCCAGTTGAGCGTGCGATAAAAGGCGGTCAGCCCAAAAGCCGCCATCACCCCGACGCCCGCCGCTTCGGTAGGGGTGGCAAAGCCAAGATAGATCGACCCCATGACAAGGATGAAGATCAGGATCGGCGGCAAAAGATCGGTCAGACGCTTGCGCCGTTCCTCCCAGGGGGCCAGCGGTTCGGGCCGACCCGCGATTTTCGGGTTCAGAAGGCTCGCAATGACAATCACAGCCATGAAGGACAGCGCCAGCAGAACACCGGGCAGGATGCCCGCCGTGAACAGCGCACCGATCGAGGTGTTGGTGATCGCACCATAGATGATCAGGTTGATCGATGGCGGGATCAGGATGCCAAGCGTGGCACCCGATGCGACGCTTCCCGCGACCCAGCTCTCGGCATAGTTCTGGCGGCGAAAGGTCGGGAACGCGACGGTGCCGATGGTGGCCGCCGTCGCCACCGAAGACCCCGAGATCGAAGCAAAGACGGTCGAAGCCGCGATATTCGTGTGCAAAAGCCCGCCCGGCAGCGGCCGTGTCCAATCTGCCAAGGCGCGATACATTCGTTCGGTCACGCCCCCTCGGACAAGGATCTCTCCCATCAGGACAAAAAGCGGGATGGCCACCAGCAGAAAGTTGTTGAGCGTGCCCCACATCATCGTCCCGAACGGGCGGATCATGGTATCCCCGAAAAAGATGTAGGCCCCCAGAACCGACACGATGAACAGCGACGTCGCGATGTGCAGGCCGATGAACAGCAGGAACAACAACAGCGCAAATCCAAGCGCTGCACCTTCAATCCCGAGCATGATCCGCCCCTTCGTTTTCGACGTATTGCCCGACTTCTTCGTCGATCGTGGGCGATCCGTAATACCCGGTGATCTCGTGTCGGTTTGATATCAAAAGAAGCACCGCATGCGCCGTGGTCAGACATGCCGTCACTGCAAAGAACGCCATCCCCGAAACCCACACGGCCTGCGGCACCCAAAGCGGGGTCTGCAAGGGCGTGTTCGTGATCGCGCCGAACCGCAGTGTGCTTTGCAACTCGGACCATGCATGCCACGTCATGAAGAGTGCGAAAGCCGCCATCGTGGCCTGCGCCAGCACATGCAGCACGTCGCACACCACCCGTGGGAAGAACCGGAAAAACAGGTCAATCCGCGGATGCCCCCGTCGCAGCAGCGTGAGCGCCATCCCAAGCGAGCCCACAAAAGCCAGAACATAGCCGCCGATCTCGTCTGTGCCCTGTATCGACTTGCCGAAAAAGTCGCGTCCGACAATGTCGATCGTGATCAGAAGGGCAAGAACCGCAATGGCCACGCCCGCGACAAGCGCGAGCGTGGCAGCGGCCTTTTCAAAGACCCTCAGCAATCCGGGTGCTGTCATCTCCGATCACTCGATCGCAAGGTTCCGGGCCGCACCGATGGTGTCGTTCCAGATGCCCTTGCAGCCGGGATACGAGGCTTCGCACTTTTCGGCCCATTCCGGCAGGATCTTGGTGACCGAGATTTCGGCAACCCGGGCCTTGTCGGCATCCGAAACCGGCACCAGTGTCATGTCATACGACGTGTAGATGCCGCCTTCGGGGCAGTCCCCGCCGGTAGAGCAGGATTGCGCTGTCCCGTTGGTGTTGATCGCCACATCCCAAAGCGCCGCTTCCATATCTGCCATGGTCGCTTCGAATGCGCTGCGCTGCTCGTCCGTCAACCCATTCAGCCAATCCAGGTTGACCATGTGCGACTGGACCGAACCAGAAACCGAAAGCGGGTAAAGGTGGGTTGTGACTTCAGGCCACTTGCCCGTGTTCGAAGAGGTCGGTGATGTCACACCACACGACGCCACGCCACGCTGCAGTGCCGGATAGACCTCTGGGAAAGACAGTGTCACCGGCGTCGCGCCCAGGTTCTCCAGCAGCGTGGACATCGATGCGGTAAAGGACCGGACCTTCAGCCCGTCAATATCGTCCAGCGACGCGATTTCAGCACCACACAGGAAAACCTGCGGACCGAATGGCCAGATCGCCGCCGCCTTGACATTGAACTTCTCTTCCAGCCGGGCGTTGAACACTTCGCGATAGGCTTCGACCGCCGCCTTGAGGTCGGTCATGTTGGTCGACACACCGATCAGGTCGATCCCTTCAAGGAACGGATCATCTTTGGCGACGCTGCCAACCTGCACGGTCGCCATGTCGAAGGCCCCGGTGCTCAACAGCCGCAAACCGTCCGCCAGGTTGATGCCCAGCGTCTGAAACTCGTTCCGGTTCACGTCGAACCCGGCCGATTGCAAGGCCTCCATGGCGGCCAGCTCTGGCGGGTGCTGCGCGCGCTGCTCCTGGTTCTGCGAAATCAGACGCATCGATTGCGCCACCGCGTCACTGGCAAAGGCCAGGCTGGCCCCCGCAAGAAGTGTTGCTGTTACAAGGTTCTTCATTCGGTTTACCCCCGGATTGTTGGCCGCAAGCCGTGCGACTCAGGTGAACGGTTTTTGTTCATTCGGGGTTCAGAGAGGCACAGGGAACAACCTCATGCAAATTTTTTTTCTGATTAGAAAATGGATTTACGTGAACAGTTCTTCAGCACGAAAATATGAAAAACATTTAATTTCAGTAATATGCAAAGGAAGCACTACAGAAAAAGATGCCCTGATTGTTTGATGACGCTTGTCGAACTGCACAAAATATGGCCAACTGGCAGGCAGTGAACATGGATGTGAAAAGTATTTTTCACGCCACCACACCACAAACCGATCACGACCTGCCACAGTCCAGACGGCAGGGATTCGATGCTCCAAACCCTTGAAGAAAGGCACCCAAATGAGAACCGCCGGACGCGTCGGCATGCTGACGCCATCGTCAAACACGGTCCTTGAACCCGTCACGTCAGCCATCTTCGCCAACCTCGGCGACGCAGCAACCGTTCATTTCGCCCGCTTCCGCGTCGTCGAGATCTCGATGTCCGAAAGCTCGCAATCGCAATTCGCGCTCGATCCGATCCTCGATGCCGCCGACCGTCTGGCCGAGGCAAAGGTCGGCTGTATCGCGTGGAACGGCACCTCCGCGTCATGGCTCGGACTCGACAAGGACCGCGAACTCTGCCGCCAGATCGAAGACCGCACCGGCATCCGGGCGACCTCGACGATGCTGGCGTTCGAAGAATACTATCAGGCCCGGAACATTCGCCGCCTCGGCCTTGTCACCCCCTACCTGAGCGAGATCCAGGACCGCATCATCGCAAACTGCGCGGACCGCGGCATTGACGTTGTCGCCGACCGCCGTCTTGAGGACAGGGGAAACTTCAGCTTTGCCGAACACGGGCTCGACCTGATCCGCTCCATGATCCGCGACGTGGCGGTGGCGAAACCCGATGCAATCGCGGTTGTCTGCACGAATTTCCGCGGCGCACCGATTGCCGCCGAAATGGAACAGGAAACCGGCATCCCGGTGATCGACTCCGTCTCGATCACGGCCGCCAAGACCCTGCGCTGCATCGATGTCGATCCCGGTCAGGTGACCGGTTGGGGCAGTGTCTTCAAAGCCTTCTGAACGGGGCAACACCGGATTGCGTAAAACCGGATTTCAATTTCCTCGCAGGCAGTGCTAAATCCGGACCGGAGCATGGCATCGGCAACAGGGCCATGCGTGTCCAGTTCGAACAGGCATCCTCTTATGGCAAATCTGGCAGTGAACACCGACGGGCCCACAAGACGTGTCGTTGCGCGTTTGCCCTGGGTTCTTGCGGGCATTCTGGCCGCCATCTGCGTCCTGCCCCATGTCGCGGTTCTGGTCGCGGCGCTGATGGGGTCCACCGAAACGTTGCGCACCCTCGCCGACACGGTTCTGGGCCGGTACACGGCGAACACGCTCGCCCTTCTGGTTCTGGTCGTGGGGTGCAGCACCGTTATCGGCACGACGACGGCGTGGCTGGTGACGACAACCGAATTCAAGGGCCGCCGCATTCTCGAAGTGGCCTTGGTCCTGCCTTTGGCGTTTCCGGCCTATGTGCTGGCCTATGCCTATACGCATGTGCTGGACCATCCCGGTATCGTCCAGTCAACACTGCGGTCGGTCACCGGGTGGGGGCCGCGCGATTACTGGTTCCCGGAAATCAGGTCACTGGGCGGGGCAGCGGTCATGCTGACCCTTGTGCTTTACCCTTACGTCTATCTCTTGGCGCGGGCGTCATTCGCATCGCAAAGCGCCTCAACCTTCTATGCCGCGCAGTCCCTTGGCCAATCCCGCATCGGCGCGTTCTGGCGGGTGTCCCTGCCGATGGCGCGCCCGGCCATCGCATCGGGCGCCATGCTTGTCGGCATGGAAACCATCGCCGATTTCGGCACCGTGTCGTATTTCAGCGTGCAGACCTTTGCCCTGGGCATCTATTCCAGCTGGATCTCCTTTGCAGACCGCGCCGCCGCGGCGCAACTCTCGCTTGGCTTGCTGGCCTTCGCGCTGTTGCTGGCCATCCTCGAACGCGTAAACCGCGGTGAGGCGCGATACGGGTTCGGCCGGAAATTCGAACCGTTGCCGCGCGTGCACCTGCACGGCGCCAAGGCCCGTCTTGCGATGCTGGCCTGTTTCCTGCCCTGTTTCCTGGGCTGCCTTTTGCCGGTGTTCATGCTCTTGAACATGGCCATCGGATCAGAGCAGAACCTGCTCAGCTCAAGATACCTGCATTTTGCAAAGAATTCCGTCACCCTTGGTGCCTGCGCCGCCGTGATCACCGTCGGTGCGGCCATTCTGTTCGGCAGCCTCGCGCGGAACCGCAAATCACTCTTCGCGACGATCGCGCTCTATGTCGGGCGGCTGGGCTATGCCGTCCCCGGCGGGGTGATCGCCGTGGGCCTGATGGTTCCGTTTGCCTCTTTCGATAATGCGCTCGATGCCTTCATGCGCGAAACCTTCGATATCTCCACCGGGTTGCTGTTCACCGGGTCGATCTGGCTTCTTGTGTGCGCCTACATGATCCGCTTCCTCGCCGCCGCGATTGGCGCATACGAAGGCGGGGCAGCGGGCATCAATCCCAACATGGACGCCGCAGCACGCGTGTTGGGCCAAAGCGAATGGGGGCTGGTCCGCCGCGTGCATTTCCCGCTTCTGCGTCCCAGCCTGCTGACAGCGCTTCTGATCGTTTTTGTGGACGTGATGAAGGAACTGCCCGCCACGCTGATCATGCGCCCGTTCAACTACGATACGCTCGCCGTTCAGGCCCACAGGCTGGCTGCGGATGAACGGTTGGAAGGGGCAGGGGTGCCCAGCCTTGTCATTGTCGCGGTCGGCCTGATCCCGGTCATCCTGCTTTGCCGCAACCTGCGCCGCGACACATGAAAAAAGGCGGGCCAGACGCCCGCCTTTCCTGTCATCCTGTGCCGGATTTTACTTCCAGTCAGCCGCGTTGAGGATTTCAACAGCCTCATCGATGTTGTCGGCGATATCCGCCAGGTCAATCGTGTCAGGTCGGAAAATGCCCAGGGCGGCAACGGACGGGGACAGGCCAACGCCCGGCACCGCCGGATACTCGTCATTCCCGGCCGAGAAATACTCCTGCGCCTGTTCCGACGCGAGATACTCAAGGAACTTGATCGCGTTCTCCCTGTTCGGGGCATTCGCCGCGACGCCGCCCCCAGAGATATTCATGTGCGCGCCAATGTCATTCTGGTTCGGAAAGATCCAACCGATGTTCTCGAGGTCTTCGGGGCTCATCGTGCTGTCGCCTTTGCGCAGGGCGCGCGCATAGTAATAGGTGTTGGACATGGCGACGTCACACTCACCCGACGCAATCCCCCGCAACTGGTCCGTGTCACCGCCCTGCGGGTCGCGCGCAAAGTTGGCGACAACGGCATTTGCCCAGTCCTGAACGGCTTCGGTGCCCAAATGCGCCACCAGTGCCGCGACGATGTTCTGTGTGTAAACGTTGCTCGAGGACCGGATGCAGACCATGCCTTCATATTCCGGCTTGGCCAGATCCTGATAGGTCAGCGGCGGGTTTGCCACGTCGGTCTTGTCATAGAACAGAATGCGCGACCGCTGCGAAAAGCCGAACCACTGATTGTCGGCATCCTGAAGATATGCCGGGATGTGGCGTTCGAGCGTGTCGCTCTCGATGGATTGCAGCAAACCAAGGTCTTTCGCGCGTGTCAGGCGGACGGTGTCAACGGTCAGAAAGATGTCTGCCGGGCTGTTTGCCCCTTCGGCTTCCATCCGGGCGATCAGTTCGTCGGCATTGCCTTCGATCCGGTTGATCGTGATGCCGGTGGCTTCGGTAAAGTCGGAATAGAGACGCTCGTCCGTGTCATAGTGACGGGACGAATAAAGGTTCAACTCGCCCTCCGCATAAGCTGCGGTGCTCAATGTGGTGGCCGCAATCAGGGCAAGAGTGGAGGATTTCTGTAAGACGGACATGTGGTTCTCTCCTGTTGAGACATTCCTTACAAAAAAGGTCAGTTACACATATCGCCGATCCCCGCAACCCTTTCCGACAAAAACAATCGGGAATTTGCGGCGGCACCCGCCTGTGCCCGGTCTTCCACGCAAAGAGAACGGCCGGTACGGGGATCGTACCGGCCGATGCCTTGGGTCCAGTGCTGTTCGCCCGATGCCTTTACATGCCGAACGGTGTGTCCAGGACACCCACCAGAGGCATCAGGAAGTCCCCGTTTTCAACATCCAGCGCGTCGGAATATGCCGCGTTGACGGCTGCGATGGCGGCATTCAGCCCCTCTTGCGACCCATCGAACAGTGCCATGATGTTTGTCGCATCATTGACGTCCGACATCCCGAAATGCACGGCAAACAATGCGCCCAGATCGGTCTTCTGTTCCAGGTATTGCTGATCGGCCAGTTGTTTTTCCACAAAGGACGCATCCGCATCCGGCGGCGGGGCCGCGTCCACACCGCGCAGCAGCTCGAGGATGAATTCGTCCTTGCTGACCGCCCCGGAATCCAGCGCATCCTTCCAGAACTGCAGCCCCTCCAGGTCCGGGGCACGGCCCAGCACGTTGCTGTAAACCTCTGCGGCGAAGCGGATGTTGGTCGTATCCTCGCGGTACACCTCTCGTGTTTCGTCCTGATCGAGGAAAAGCTGCGCCATCTCTTCAAGGGTGGTGCCGTTCGCATAGGCGGTTCCCCAGAACGCAAGGCCAAGCGCGTCCGGGGCCCGGTTGAAATACGCGATATACATCTCGATGAAGGCTTCGAAGTCAGCCGCACTCAGATCGGTGTGACCGATGAACTGCGTCAGGTCCATCGGACCTGCATCATCCGGGCTGAACTCGAAGTCGAGCCGCTCGATGTTGGACAAGGTGATGGTGCCCACACCATCCGCGCGCTTGTCGGTAATGGCAATCCCGTCTGGGCCGATGGACAGCGTGTAGTTGCTTTGATCCCCGGTCAGGACAACCGTGTCCGTCCCGTCACCGCCATCGATGAACGTCATGCCAGCGCGCGCTGCGAAGACATCGTTGAAGGGTGTGGCCGTCACCGGCGTGTCATTGACGCCGTCGCCGTTCCCGTTGTCACCGTCACCGCCGTCACCGCCGTCACCGCCATCGCCACCGTCAGACCCATCGCCGCCGTCGCCGCCATCGGACCCGTCGCCGCCGTCAGAGCCATCACCACCATCCGATCCGTCACCGCCGTCAACGCCGACGGGGATATCTTCGCTCAGAATGATTTCCTGGCGACCATAAAGGTCCGTATAGGTGAGCTTCACGCTCAGGATCTCGCCCACGTCATCGGATGTCACGACATAGGTCGTCTCGGTTGCGCCTTCGATGGCCGTATTGCCCCGATACCATTGCAACACGAACGTGTCTTCCAGAACGCCGTCGCCGTCAGAGATGTCGCCCACCGTCGCCGTAAGCGTTTCGCCCACATCGGTGCTGCCTTCGACCGTGATCGTCCCCAGCGCGGCAGAGTTCGATCCCGACACGATGAAGTTGCCCTGGATGATCGTCGCGCCGGTCACCCCGGTGCCACGGATCGTCACGACGGTGCCGTCAAAGAACTCCAGAACCGCGCTGTCGGTTCCGGTGGCCGTCAGAATGGCCTCGGTGACGTCCGAACGGATGAACGCCGAGAAATCCAACTGGTCGGAATTCAGGTTGAAATCATCGATTTCAAACGGACCTCTGACCGGGTCGATCACGAACACCTGTGCGGGTCCGGTATCTTCGGGCGTGTCGTCGGAACTCCCGTCGCTGCCATCGCTGCCGTCATCTGATGTCCCGTCGTCACCGGTGTTTCCAGTGTCCAGCGTGGTGTCGTCTTCGGGTGTTTCCACTGTTTCGTTTTCGCTGCTCATGTCGTCAGACCCTTCTGGTTCTGTTCCGGTGTCTCCGGAGCTGTTGTCTTCTGCCTGGATTGAAGCGGTTGCCGCGCTGGTCAGGGTTTCAACATTGCCCTGGCCGTCGGTGTAGGTGACCCGTACCTGGATTTCAGACGTCTCGTCCGCGTCGGTCAGGGTGTAGGTATTTCCCGTTGCATTGGGGATGGTGACCGCATCGCGCAGCCAGACGTAAGAGAACGGCCCAAGCCCGTCCGCATCCTGAATGCCGCTTGTGTTGGCGGTCAGGGTTTCGCCCACTTGCGCCGTGCCATCGATCACAACATCGCCGGTCGGATCGCTGTTGGCAGGTGCTGCAGGCGGCGGGGGCGGGGGCGCCGCCCCCACGATCTCAAAATGCGCTGCGGTCAGCGGTGTTCCGAACTGCGACGCATGGAAGATGTCCACCGTTGTCCCGTCGCCCAGCGTCAGCCGGGACACATTGCCAAACGGTTTGGTGACGGCCGCAGCGGCTTCGGCGGCGGATGCAAACCCGCTGTCGATCAGTTTTATGGTCTCCGATCCAAGGTCGAAGTCGGAAATCGTGTTCTGCCCGTCCCCGGCGCCGATCACGAACGTGTCCGTGCCGCCCTGGCCGAACAGGGTGTCACTGCCCGCCCCGCCGCGCAGTTCGTCGTCGCCACCACCGCCCTGGATGGTGTCGTTCCCACCAAGCGCATTGATGACGTCGGCAACATCCGTGCCAAAGATGCGTTCCGCGCCCTCTGTCGCAATCGGCGGTGTGGACCCCTGTTTGGAAAAGCCGGTGACCTCATATCCGATATCGGCCAAAAGCGCCTTGTCGAACACGCTCAGGGACACCTGGTCACCTTGCGTCAGGGTCGGGTCAAGAAGAACGTCGTCGCCCGCGAAACCGTCCTCGACATGGCCGTGATCCGATTCCAGCGGAATGCCCACGCCACCGTTCGCGGCAGTGGCGTTCGGCCCGGTAAAGGTGTCATTGACCACCCAGGCGTCAAAGGCGGCGGATGTCCCGATCCCCAGGATATGCCCGATCTCGTGCGCCGCGACCGAGACAAAGTCACTCTGCGATCCGGTGGGCGTCCCGTCTCCGAAAAACCAGTCGGTGGCGTTGTCAAACGTGATCGTCCCCGCCCAGGGTTCGAAATCGGTCACCGGACCGGTGTTCCGGAAATCGGAGCTGATGCGCGCGGCATAGATATCGCCTGCCGCGTTCACACCATCCGGGCCCGCGATGGCCAAAGTGGTGCCCGAAAGATCGGTAGCGCCGACAAACACGATGATATCGTCGACCGCGCTGGTCAGCGTGATGGTTTCGAACGCGTTCGTCGTCGGGTTGCGCACCTCGAACGACGTGCCGATGGGCACATCATCAAAGTCGTCCCCGATCACCGCCTCCCAAAGCGCCGCGGCCTCTTCCAACGCGGCGCGCGCTTCGGCGCTATCGAAGAAGCCGGTGCTGTCGAACCGGTAGTCAAATGCAATCGTAAATGCCACGACGCGTATCCTTTGCGCGTATGCTCACGCCGCAGAGGCAAAAACCCCTGTGCCATGCGCATAGTTGCGCCCCCAACTACGAGGAGATACCGACCGACTTGGGCAATATCGTGATCCGATTGGGGCGATAGCCGTGTAAAATGGGATCAATTTTAGACGTTTGTTGCCAGTTACGGCAAAGCTCAATCGCGCAGGACAAGCACCGATCTTGCCGAATGTCGGACAAGCCGGGCGGCGTTCGATCCCAGCAGGTAATCCTTGAGATCCGGCTGATGCGCGGCGATCACGATCAGATCGACATCCAGCGCCGCGGCAAGGCTGATCACGCGGTCATACACCGTTCCCGTCAACACGTGCGGGGTCGCCGAAAGGCCCGCCGCCGCGATCTGGCGCGCCAGTTCGGCCTCGGTTTCCGATTTGGCCGTCGCCTCAAAGCCCTCGTCCATATACGACCCGACAATCGGCATGCCGACGCTCGGGATCACCGACACGACATGCACCTCGCTGCCCCATTGCGCCGCCAGCGTCCTGGCCTTGGTCATCAGCTTCTGCGTTTCATCCGGTATCGAAAGATCAACGGGAACCAGTATCTTGGAAAACATGTCGGGTCTCCTCAGAACGGCGCTTGCGTCATGCGGCGGCTTTGCAGGCCGACGATGATCAGAAGCAGGATCAGCGCAGGGATAAAGAAGACCTCTTTCGGCATCCGGTCGTTCTCTACCTGCGCCATCACGATCTGCGCGGGTTCGTCACCGTAGAAGTCATATTCGTTGCCAAGGCTTTCAAAGAAGGGCGTGCCCGGGAAGGGTTCGTCAAGCAGCAGCATGTCACCCTCTTCCATGACCGTCAGACCAAAGGCGTCCAGCCGGTCAAGCCCACTGCCTT
>CAYZAD010000053.1:3875-15098 GCA_964476315.1 uncultured Rhodobacterales bacterium | reverse complement strand
CGGGCCGATGCTGACCGGGCACCGCAGCCATCAGAGCGGTCTGGACATCGACGTCTGGATGCGCCCGGCGGACCGTCTGAACCTGACCCGCACGGAGCGCGAAACCATTTCGTCGATTTCGATGCGGCGTTCTGGCGGGGCGTTCACCAATGACAACTGGACTCAGGCCCACCACGAGATCCTGAAGGCCGCCGCGTCTGATCCGCGGGTGTCGCGCATTTTCGTCTTTCCCGGTGCGAAGGTTGCGATGTGCAACAACGAAACCGGCGACCGCAGCTATCTGCGCAAGATCCGGCCCTGGTGGGGACATCACTACCATTTCCACATTCGCCTGGGGTGCCCGCGCGGCATGCGGGATTGTGTTGACCAGGAGCCTCCGCCGCGCGGAGATGGCTGTGCGGATGCCCAGCGCTGGGTCGACAACATCCTGAATCCACCGCCGCCAGATCCGAATGCGCCGCCACCGCGCCCCCGTCGGGAATTGACGCTGGCGGATTTGCCTGCGCAATGCTCGGCCGTGCTGGCCGCGAATTAAGCGCGCGGAAACGACCTCCGCGTGGCAAACCAAAGCACCCTGACACGGTTCCTGTCGTCCTACGAATGGAGCAAGGACCGCAAGACATTCGGTGGCTATTCGGGGATCACGCTGTCCCCGGACGGCGCACAGTTCACCATTCTGAGCGACCGCGCGCATGTCATCGAAGGGTCGGTTTTCCGGCATGGGGATCGTATCATAGGGGTCCGCAGCAACGCGATTTCGCAGCTGGATTTTCCCGATACGCTGTTCGAAGACGAACCAAGGCGCGATACCGAAGGCATGGCCGAGGATGCCAGCGGGCGGCGGTACATCTCGATGGAGTTCGATAACCTTGTCATTGTGAAGGGCATCGACGGGCAATGGTCTGCCTTGCCGCGCCATCCCGACATTTCCCGGCTTCCACCCAACAAGGGGCTTGAAGCCCTGGCCATCGATGCGGAGGGGTCGCTGATCGCGATACCCGAAGCGTCGGACGGGTTGCAAAGCCCGTTTCCGGTGTTTCGCTACTGCACTGACACAGGGTGGAGCATCCCATACCACATCGCGCGCCGGCCCGGTTTGCTGCCAGTGGGCGCGGATTTCGACCCGATGGGGCGGTTATACGTTCTTGAGCGCGGGTTTGGCGGGTTCGGGTTCTTCAGCCAGGTGCGGCGTTTCACGCTGGGGTCAGAGGACCTTTTGCAGGGCGAGGTGCTGTTGCAGACCAGAACGCGCCGGCACGACAACCTGGAAGGTCTGGCCGTCTGGACCGCGCCGGATGGCGAATTGCGGCTGACGATGGTGTCGGATGACAACTTCAACCGCTTTCAGAAAACCGAATTCGTGGAATATGCCGTAAGCAATTAGCTTGTACGCGACCTGTTGCCGCTATATGCACCGCGCCATTCCCGCCGGTCGGGAATCAAGTCCCCGCAACCTTGGCAAAACGGGAGCCACAATGAACCGCTCACATATTCCTGGCATTCTTGCCATGGCCACCATCGTGCTGGCCTCGAACATTCTTGTCCAATTCCTGTTTGGCAATTGGCTGACCTGGGGGGCGTTCACGTACCCGCTGGCCTTTCTTGTCACCGATCTGATGAACCGCCTGTACGGTCCCGGCCCTGCGCGGCAGGTTGTGTTCGCTGGTTTCATCGTTGGTGTGTTCTGTTCGCTGGTCGGTACTCAGATCATGGGTGAATTCGGCCCGCTGGTGACCTTCCGCATCGCGATGGCCTCGGGCATCGCGTTCCTGACAGCGCAGCTTCTGGATGTGGCAATCTTTGACCGTTTGCGGACCGGTACCTGGTGGCGCGCGCCGCTGGCATCAACGCTGATCGGGGCCACCGTCGATACGGCGCTGTTCTTCAGCATCGCCTTTTCAGGCGCGTTGGTGTTCCTTGAGCCGGAAAACGATGTGTCCTGGGCCGGTGAAATGCTGCCGATGCTGGGGGTTGGCCCGGTTGCACCATTGTGGGTATCGCTGGCAGCAGCCGACTGGATGGTGAAAATCGCACTCGCCTTGATCGCACTGGTACCATTTCGACTCATTGTGCTGCGATTTCGCGGAAACGCGGTCCAGACCTAAAGATTCTTCTTGCAGTTATCTAAATCCGTGCCACGCTGAAGGTGCGTTTTTGTAACAGCTGAAAGGAGGTGATCCAGTGTCGAGAGAGGTATTGGAGAGAGGTGTCGGAACAGTTCGGGAGGCACACATCTAGGGCAGCCCCTGGGTGGAGGACCCAACGAATTGGTGAGGAACCTAACCGGACCCCGCCTCCGTAAGTCTCGAAGGGCCATCGCATCGCGGTGGCCCTTTTTGTGTGGGCGCTTTGGCGCTATGTGACAGGGTATGTTGACCATTTCCGACAGCATCGCGATTGAAGACTGGGAATTGACCGAGCAGTTCATCCGGGCTTCGGGACCGGGTGGTCAGAACGTCAACAAGGTCTCCACCGCCGTTGAACTTCGCTTTGAGGCCGAGCGGTCGCCAAACCTGCCCGGACCGGTCAAGGCGCGCCTGCGGCGGATCGCGGGGCGCAAATGGACCAAGGATGGCGCGATTGTCCTGCAGGTGGACGAGACGCGGTCGCAAGCCCGCAACCGGGATATTGCGCGGGATCGGTTGAAACAGATGATCCAGTCAGCGCTTGCGCCGCCCAAGCGGCGGGTGCCGACCAAGCCGACACTTGGGTCCAAGAAACGGCGCCTGAAGGCAAAGAAGGCCCGCGGCGAGGTCAAGGCGCTGCGTGGGAAAATCGAACCCGACAGCTAGGCCCGTGTCATGATGCAGTGACGCATCATGGCGTTTCCGGTGACGGAAACTCTGGGGCGCTGCCCCAGACCCCGAGGTATTTTACGCCCAAAGAAACCTGATCAGAACCGGTCGAGAAGTCGTTCCAGATATTCCAGTTCTTCTTCGGGGCGTTCGCCTTCGCCAGACCGGCGGCGGATTTCGTCAAGAAGTTCGCGCGCGCGGCGGTACACATCTTCGCCCTGAAGCAGGTTCTCGTTCGATCCGATCTGACCATTGGTGCCGACATTCCGGCCAAGCGGATCGCGTTGCTGGCCCGGATCGGCCCCTTCGGCCATGCCCTGCTGGCCCTGGCCCTGTTGCTGGGCCTCTGCCATCGCCTCGCCAAGGTTGCGCATACCTTCGCGCAGGGCTTCCATCGCTTCGGACTGGTTGTCGATGGCCCCGGCAAGATCGTTTTCCCGCAAGGCCTCTTCTGCGCCTTCCATGGCACCTTCGGCCCGGTTCAACGCGTCCCGCGCGGCATCGCCTGCTTCGGTCCCGGCACCGGGAAGGTTCTGGGTCTGACGGTTCAGCTCCTGGCGCAAGGCGCGCTGACGGTCGGCGAGGCTTTCCTCAAGGCTTTGGCCTTGACCGTTCTGGCCCTGACCCTGCTGTTGGCCCTGGCCCTGTTGACCCTGTCCCTGCTGTCCCTGACCTTGTTGGCCCTGGCCCTGCTGCTGACCGGGTTGTTGCCCTTGCTGACCCTGTTGTCCGGGCTGCTGGCCCTGCTGCTGACCCGGGTTGAACTGTTCCTGCAAATCGCGGAACGCCTGATCCGACAGGCCTTGCTGTTCCCGCAGGGTTTCTGCCAGGCCTTCCATGGCCTGTTCACCCGGCGACTGACCTTGCTGGCCCTGACCCTGTGTGACCTGCATGTTTTCCATCATCTGACGGAGCTGTTCGAGCGCTTCCTGCGCTTCGGCCATGCGGCCCTGTTCCATGAGCTCTTGGATGCGATCCATCATCTCTTGCAGATCGTTCTGGCTCATCTCCATCATGTTCTGGTTTTGCGTCATCTCCTGATCAGGATTGTTCTGCTGGTCCTGCTGTGCCTGGCGGGACAACTGACGCAGGTAGTCGTCTGTCGCTTCACGCAGTTCCTGCATCAGTTCGGCGATTTCCTGATCTGAGGCCCCGTTGCGCATGGCCTCAGACAAACGGTCCTGTGCGCGCTGCAGGCGTTCAAGCGCATCTTCCAGGTCGCCTTCTTCCAGCCGAATGGCCAGATCCCACATCGCCTGAGCGATTTCGGCCTGTTGTTCATCGTTCATCCGCACCTGGGACAAGGCCTCGACCCGGCGCAGGATGGCGCGCAGCCGCAGATAATCTGTCCCGGACCGGAACACATCGTCCGGCCGGTGCGAGATGGCGCGCATCAAAAGCGCGACATCTGACGCGTTTTCACGGTTCCAGAGAATGGACCGACGCAGATCGATGATCGCGGCGGCCATCGGATCGAAGAAACGACGCCCCGGCAGATCGATCACTTCGGGCACGGCCGCACCCGTTTGTTCCGCCTCGTCCGTCACGGTGAGGTTGAGCGTCACCGGCAAATTGGCCCAGGGGTGCTGGGAAAAATTATCGACCAGCGTTTCGGTGAATTCAGAGCGGTCACCGGCGATGGGCATCGGCAGCGGCAGTTCGATCATTGCGCGGGGTTCTGGGTCGATGCGCAACCCGTAGCGGCGATCGACTTCGGACAAGGCCAGTTCGATCACTGCGGTGCCCGTGGCCACGGCATAGTCGTCCGAGGCGGTGAACGGGATCTGCGCTTCGCCTTCATAGCTCACGTCGATTTCACCATCGAGAAACACCTCGGGCGCCAGATCGGGTGTGACAATCACCTCCCAATAGCGGCCGCCGGGGCCCTGGATCTCGATGCTGCCGGATTTCACGACCTCGAATTCCTGCGCGGTCTGGATCGATGCTTCGATCACGTCTTCCGCCGTGTCGGTTGGCGAGGCCCGGTCCGAGATCGTTTCATTGACGCTGAGCGCCCCCACCTCGCCGTAAAAGCGCAGCGTGACGCGGCTGCCGACAGGGGTTTGCAAACGCGCGGTATCGATATCGTTGAGGTAGATGGAGGGCAGGCCGGTGTAGCGCGGCGGCTCCAGCCAGCCTTCCCATGTGGGACCGGACGCCAGGTCGGCCCCTGTCGGCCCCATGGCGGATACGGTTTGCACGCGGAGGATCGAACCGAACATCATGGCGACAAGCAGCGCCAGAACCGCCACGTATCGCAGGGCAAACGGATCTGCCTTGGACACCCGCAAATCGGGCTGCGCCGGTCTTGCCTCCTTGAGGCGGGCGGTCATCCGCTGTTGGTGGGCTTTCCAGACGGCGAGGGATGCCGCGTCTTCGGCGCCGATGGCCTGATTGTCGAGCGCCGCCAATATCGGGTTCCCCGGCATCGTCGCATCAAGACGCGCCAGCGCTTCGGCATGAGAGGGCCAGTGAAACCGTTGCACGCCTTTGAAAAGCGCAAAAAGACCGCCGACCACGAACAGCGCGATGATGGTCCAGACCGCTTCGACCGGCATCAGGTCCTGCAAGCCCAACATGAGAAAGGCCAACGCCGCGAACAATACGGACCAGAACGGCCAGAAGGCCCGCACCACGGCCTCTGCGCCCATACCCATTCGGGTCAGGAGAAGCGGCCAGCGAATGGCGGTGTTTATGTCTTTGGGCAGGTCATCCCGTACGGTCATTCCGATCTCCCGGCGTGTCGACCGCGAGAGAGATGCCTCACAGCCATGGGGGAATGGTATCTCGGTTTATGATTTCGTCAAAGTCGGGCCGCGGTCGAATGACAGCGAATTGATCACCCTTTGCCAAAACTTCAGGCACAAGGGGCCGGGTGTTGTATTCGCTGGCCATCACGGCCCCATATGCACCGGCCGACCGGAACGCGACAAGATCGCCATCCCTGAGCGGCGGCATCATGCGATTCTTGGCGAAGGTATCGCCGGATTCGCAAACCGGACCCACGATGTCGTAGGGTTGATATTCGACGCCGGCCTCGGGTTCGATGACGGGGACAATGTCGTGGTGGGCATCGTACATCGCCGGGCGGATCAGATCGTTCATGGCCCCGTCGAGGATCAGGAACTGCCGCCCCTCGCCCTGCTTTACATAGATGACGCGGCTGACAAGGATACCGGCATTGCCCGCGATCAGACGACCGGGTTCGATCTCGATCTCGCAGTCCAGATGACCCACGGTCTTCTTGATGAGCGCGCCGTAATCCGATGGCAGCGGCGGTGCCTCATTGCTGCGGGCGTAGGGAATACCGAGCCCACCACCCAGATCGAGACGCTTGATGGTGTGGCCATCGGCGCGCAGTTGTTCTGTCAGTTCGGCAACCTTCTGGTAGGCCAGTTCGTAAGGCGCCAGATCGGTCAGCTGCGATCCGATATGCACGTCGATGCCAATCACCTCGATCCCGGGCAGGGCGGCGGCCTCTGCATAAACCTCGCGCGCTTTGGAGATGGGAATGCCGAACTTGTTTTCAGATTTGCCCGTTGCGATCTTTGCATGCGTCTTGGCATCGACATCGGGGTTCACCCGCACCGTGATCGGCGCGGTTGTGCCCAAAGCGGTCGCCACTTCGGAGATGACCCGCATTTCGGGTTCGCTTTCGACGTTGAACTGGCGAATACCGCCTGTCAGGGCTTGCCTGATCTCGCTCCGCGTCTTGCCGACACCGGAAAAGACGATCCGGTCACCCGGAACGCCGGCGGCCTTGGCACGCGCATATTCCCCGCCAGAGACAACATCCATGCCCGCGCCCAGCTCTGCCAGGGTTTTGAGGATCGCCTGGTTGGACGCCGCTTTCATCGCGTAGCAGACCATGTGGTCCATTCCGTCAAGCGCTTCGTCGAACAACTGGAAATGACGGGTCAGGGTTGCCGTCGAATAAAGATAGAACGGTGTGCCAACCGCGGCGGCGATATCCGCAACGCGCACATCCTCTGCGTAAAGTTCACCGTTGCGATAAAGAAAATGATCCAAGACAGCCCCCAAATCAGACTGCGCGGCAATAGCTGACCCGCGCGGGCGTTACCACCCTGCTTTTCTGTCCCAATACACGCATTCCGTCAGTCGATCGGACGCGACCGCAGGAACAGATAAAGCGGCAATCCGCAGCTGACCCCGATGCAATACGTCGCCGGGATCGCGATCAGCGCAGACCAGTTCCGGCGCACGGCCACTTCGGCAATGATCCAGACCGTCAGCGTGATTGCTGCAATGGTCAGGTCCCAGGTCAGACCTGTGGTTGAATCATTCACGTACCATGCATCGATCAGCGCCCCGAGGCTCCACGCATTCGCGGCCAGGTAGGACATGAAATAATACATCGGGTGGATGGCGCCCCAGACGGCAAGGGCAAGGTAGACCCAGCGCATGACTGTCATCAGAAGCCTACTCCTACCGTTACGGGGCCAGATTTTACAGTGACGCCGGTCGACGTGCTGATCCCGTCAGAGCCGACGGACACCGTCGTGTTCACCGAAGGACGGATCGGCGGGCCATCCGCACCGCAGGCGACCAGTGCGAAAAGCGAAACGACAAGCGACGCGCGGATCATCCGAGGTGTTCCTTCCACTGCGCGATCTGTTCCCGCACACGGACGGGCGCCGTTCCGCCATAGCTTGTCCGGCTGGCCACGGAATTGTGCACACCCAACACGTCGAACACCGCTGCGGTGATCCCGGCATGTACCGATTGCATGTCCTCAAGGCTCAGGTCCGGCAAATCGCATCCCTTCTGTTCTGCCATCGCCACCAGTGATCCGGTGACGTGATGCGCGTCCCGGAAGGGTAGGTCGAGTTCGCGGACAAGCCAGTCGGCAAGGTCGGTTGCTGTGGAAAACCCTGCTGAGGCAGCGGCTTCCAGCGCGTCGGTATTGGCCGACATATCCTTGACCATACCCTCCATCGCGGCGAGAGCGAGCATCCAGTTGTCGGCCGCATCGAAGACCTGTTCCTTGTCCTCTTGCATGTCTTTCGAATAGGTCAACGGCAGACCCTTCATGACCGTCATGAGCGCCACGTTCGCCCCGAAGATACGCCCGATCTTGGCGCGAATCAGCTCTGCCGCATCGGGATTTTTCTTTTGCGGCATGATGGACGAGCCGGTTGAAAAACGGTCCGACATGGTGACAAAGCGGAATTGGGCCGAGGACCAGATCACCAGTTCCTCTGCCATGCGGGACAGGTGCATCGCGGAAATGCTGGCCACGCTCAGAAACTCCAGCGCGAAATCGCGGTCGCTGACGGCATCCAGACTGTTGGCCATGGGCCGGTCAAAGCCCAGCGCCTTTGCCGTCATGTCGCGGTCGATAGGGAACGACGTTCCGGCCAGCGCCGCGGCACCCAAGGGGCATTCGTTCATGCGGCGTCGGGCGTCGTGAACGCGGCTGAGGTCCCGGGAAAACATCTCGACATAGGCCATCATGTGATGGCCCCAGGTGACGGGCTGGGCGGTCTGCAGGTGGGTGAAACCGGGCATGACCCAGTCCGCACCGGATTCGGCCTGGACCAGAAGCGCACGGATGAGGGCTGTCAGGCCCGAGGACGCAGCATCCAGCTGGTCGCGCACCCACAAGCGGAAATCCGTCGCAACCTGGTCATTGCGCGACCGTCCGGTGTGCAGACGCCCGGCCGGTTCCCCGATCACCTCTTTCAGGCGAGCCTCCACGTTCATGTGGATGTCTTCGAGCGCGGTCGAGAATACGAATTCGCCTGTTTCAATCTCTGACAAAACGGTGAGCAAACCTTCCCGCATCGCCTCTGCGTCGCTAGGTGTAACGATGCCTTGTGCCGCGAGCATCGCGGCGTGGGCCCTTGAACCGGCGATATCCTGAGCCGCCATACGTTTGTCGAATCCGATCGAGGCATTGATGGCCTCCATGATTGCATCGGGTCCGGCCGCGAAACGGCCGCCCCACATCTGGTTCGAGGATTTGTCGGACATGTCTTAACCCCTTCGGAGGGACGATGAAAAAAACGATTGCCGCCATCCTGTATACGGGCCTCGTGACGCTTGCAAATCCGGCCCTTGCCGATCTTTCCGCAGCCGAAGCGATGCGTGAAGGAGACATGAAAAAGCTGACCTTTCACAGCGACCCTCAAACGGCTGGCACGTCAGAATTCACAACCTTCGATGGCGCGCCCCTGTCCCTTGCCGATTATGGCGACAAATGGGTCTTGCTGAACTTCTGGGCCACGTGGTGCGCGCCCTGCCGCAAGGAAATGCCGATGCTTTCGGAATTGCAGACCGAATTCGGCGGAGACGATTTCGAAGTGGTCACCATCGCCACGGGACGCAATCCGCCGCCCGCGATGAAGACCTTTTTCGAGGATATCGGCGTCACCAACCTGCCACTTCATCGTGATCCGAAATCCGCGCTGGCGCGGGAAATGGGGGTTCTGGGTTTGCCGATCACCGTCATTCTGAACCCGGACGGGCAAGAAGTGGCGCGGATGCGCGGCGATGCAGATTGGGCGTCCGACAACGCCAAGGACATTCTGCGCGCCATTCTGGGGCGTCCTACATCCGGCTGAAATTGTGCGAAAACAAAGCTTTCGCAGGAACTCTGGGTGCGGCCCCCGCCGCAGACCTGGCACGCAGCACTTCACCTCGGTTCAGAGTTGTAGCTGCAAAGTAACGCCCCCACGCGTGCCAATCTTGTCTTAGTACCAGAGTTCCTGCGCAGCATGTGGCGATGTCTCGAGCGTGACTGTTCCGGGGAACCCGGCACCCGTGAGCAAAGAGAGAGACTGGACGTGGTCAGAGACCAAACGCATCGACATCACCTGTGTTCAGGCCCCCGCCCGACATGTCTTGGTTTGTCAGAAATGTGGCGGGACGCAAAGACTTTTGCCATTTTTCAGCTTCATTGCATCGTCAGCCAAGACAGTTACGGATCGGTCGAAAGGATTGTTGCTGGTGTTGGCGGAAATCCTGCCTCATTTCCGACCCGGTTTTCCCGGAACTCAAGTCGTTCTGGTGGGGACGGGCAGAGAATCACCCGGCATGTTGAGGCCAAAATCCAAAGGTCCAGCCCCGGTGACCATGTCTTGCGATAGTGATCCTCGATCCTGAGTTTGCAGGGGAGGACACGCGTCAGGTACATCTGCTCCAGTTCGTCAGCTGTGGTAGCGGTCGCCAGGATACGTCGCTCTTCCTGACCCAAAGTGACGGTTGCCAGGCCGGTAATGCCGGGCCGCATGTGAAGCACCGCCGCAAAGCGTTCGGCGGCCTGCGATACCGCACGTGCCGTAGGCGGTCGTGGTCCAACAAGGCTCATGTCGCCAATGAGCACATTCCAGAGCTGTGGCAATTCGTCGACATGCCAATGTCTGAGGACACGCCCCAGACGCGTCGTTCGAAGCGCCTTGTGCCCGCCGGTCGGCAAACCGTCGTCACAGCCACGCATTGTGCGCAGTTTCCACATCAAGAAAGGGGTTTCCGGCGTCTTCATCCGCTGGGCGCGAAAAAACGGCGGATGCCGATCGATCACGGCAATCAAGACAGCACAAAAGAAGATAACCGGCGCCGCCCATGTGAGGAGCATGGCCGACACTGCAATATCGAAAACGCGCTTGGACACCGGCAAACGGACACCCCCAACTCAAGCAAAGGTGTCCGAACCGTAAAGGCGGCGAGATTAAGACATGGTTAATTCATGTCTGTTTCAAGCGAAGTTACGAAAACCCGATCCGCCCGACGCTGTCATACGCGCTGAAGCCCGCTTCCTTGGCCGTTTGCGCATTGTAGATGTTGCGCAGGTCCGCCATCGCCGCATGTGACATCGTCTTGGCCATCCGATCGAGATCAAGCGCCCGGAATTCATTCCATTCGGTGAGCAGAACCAGCAGATCAGCCCCCTCTACCGCAGCATAGGGATCATCGATCCAATCCACACCGGGAAGCAATCCTTCGCCTTCGTGCTGACCCTGTGGATCGCAGACGCGCACCTTGGCGCCCCCACCGACAAGTGCCGGCACGATTGTCAAAGATGGTGCATCCCGCATGTCGTCGGTGTTCGGTTTGAAGGTCACGCCAAGTACAGCAACAGTCTTTCCGTTGAACGATCCATCGCAGAGGTCCTGAAGTTTCGCGATCATGCGGCGCTTCACGTCTTCGTTCACCATGATCACCGCTTCGGTGATGTGCATGGGGCTTGCGTGTTCCTGCCCGATACGGGCCAAAGCCTTGGTATCCTTGGGAAAGCAGGAACCCCCGTAGCCGGGCCCGGCATGAAGGAACTTGTTCCCGATACGGTTGTCCATTCCCATGCCCTTGGACACCTGCTTCACGTCCGCACCCACCTTTTCGCACAGTGCCGCGATTTCGTTGATGAAGGTGATCTTGGTCGCAAGAAAGGCATTGGCCGCGTATTTGA
>CAYZAD010000053.1:0-3865 GCA_964476315.1 uncultured Rhodobacterales bacterium | reverse complement strand
ATCTCGGCTGATTCAAGATCGGTCGTGACAATGGGAAAATCGCGCAGGTAGAGCGGCCGGTAGATGTCAGACATCACCTGGGCGGCGCGCTCTGTCTCAACACCGACAACCACGCGATCGGGCTTCATGAAATCGTCAATCGCCGCGCCCTCGCGCAGGAACTCGGGGTTCGACGCCACATCGAAATCGAGGTCGGGATTCGCCGCCGCCACGACCTCGCGCACCTTGCGGTTCGTGCCAACCGGGACAGTCGATTTTGTCACGATCACGACGTAGTCTTTCGCAGCCTTGGCGATTTCCTCGGCAGCGGCCATCACATAGGTCAGGTCCGCATGCCCATCGCCCCGGCGCGTTGGCGTGCCAACGGCGATAAAGACCGCTTCTGCCCCGTCAATCGCCGCTTCGAGATCGCGGGTGAATGCCAGACGCCCCGCATCGACATTCTTGGCCATGAGCGCATCAAGACCCGGTTCGTAGATCGGGACTTCACCCCGTTCCAACATGTCGATCTTGCGTTGATCCTTGTCGACGCAAACAACGTTATGTCCGAAATCAGAGAAACACACACCCGATACGAGACCCACATATCCGGTGCCAATCATCGCAATCTTCATGGTTCTGGCCCTTAATTAAATTGTCGCCGTTTTGCGCGTAGCCGCCATTCGCGTCAACACTGCGGTATCATTGTGAAAAAAGAAAAGGGCGCGCCACAAAAGCGCGCCCTATTTCTAGGCATTTTTCAAAAGCTTACGAACCGACGTCTTACGACTGCGGGCCGACAGAGACCAGGTAGGCATAGACGTCTTCCATGCCTTTGCGCAGGCGATAGGACATTTTGGAACGCGCGCCAGAATCATCGAGGTATTCCGCCAGGAATCCCTTGGGGTCCTGGACGTAAGCCACGAATGTCTCTTCATCCCAGACAAGACCTGCTTCGCCTGCTGCGACAAGGCTGTCGCCATAGCGGAAACCGTCCTGTACGCCGGCCTGACGGCCAATGATGCCATACAGGTTCGGGCCTGTGCGACCGCCCTTGACGATCTCTGTGCCGTCATCCGCCACGATCATGTGGCACGACTTGCACTTGTTGAATTCCTTTGCACCCGCGTCGGCGTCACCTTCTGCAAATGCCGCGCCAGCAAGCATCAAGGCACTGGCTGCGGTTGCGATCATAAGCTTCATGTCGAACTCCTTCTCATGTTCGGATGCACATTAACGCACACCCTTCCCATAAACCAATGGGAATTGTTTTTGTTCGACATCACCTAAGTGAGAGCCATCAAAGGTCAAGCAACTTCATGCGCGATTGCACATTGTTTCCAAAGGGTTGCAAGAGCCTGAACCAGGTGTTCAATATCTGCGTCAGTGTGAAGCGGACCCGGCGTGAAACGCAAGCGTTCCGTGCCCTTTGGTACCGTCGGATAGTTGATCGGCTGTACGTAGATTCCATAGTCCTGCATCAGGATATCCGCCAGCATCCGGCATTTCACCGGGTCCTTGATCATCACCGGAATGATATGGCTTGGGTTGTCGATATGCGGAATGCCCATCGCATCAAGACGTTGACGCAACCGCGCGACCTGCGCCTTTTGATTGTCACGCTCGACACTGCTTTGCTTGAGATGCTGGATCGACGTGCGCGCTGCGGCCGCAACCGAGGGCGGAAGCGCAGTCGTAAAGATGAAGCCCGATGCAAAGGACCGGACAAAGTCGCACATCGCCTCTGACCCGGTGATATAGCCACCCATGACGCCGAACGCCTTGCCAAGCGTGCCTTCGATCAGCGTGATGCGATCGGCAAGCCCTTCACGTTCAGACACGCCACCGCCGCGCGGGCCGTACATGCCGACGGCATGGACCTCGTCAAGGTAGGTCAACGCGCCGTGTTTCTCGGCAACCTCGACGATCTCTTTCATCGGGCAGATATCGCCATCCATCGAGTAGACCGATTCGAAGGCCACGATCTTGGTTGCGTTCGATGGCAACGCGGCCAGCTTGCGATCAAGGTCTTCGGGGTCGTTGTGTTTCCAGATCACCTTGTTGCAGCGCGCGTGGCGGATGCCTTCGATCATGGAGGCATGGTTCAGCTCATCCGACAGGATCACCGCATCCGGCAGGCGCGCGCCCAGCGTCGACAGTGCCGCCCAGTTCGACACATAGCCCGACGTGAACAGCAACGCGCTTTCCTTGCCGTGCAGGTCCGCCAGCTCCGCTTCCAGAAGCTTGTGCTGGTGGTTCGTGCCCGAGATGTTCCGCGTTCCGCCTGCCCCGCAACCGTTCTCGGCCACGGCATCCTGCATCGACTTGATCACCTTGGGATGTTGACCCATGCCAAGATAATCGTTGGAGCACCAGACCGTGACTTCGTCGGGGCAATCCTCGTCATGGCTCTTGGCTTTTGGAAAAGCGCCACATTTGCGCTCAAGCTCGGCGAAAACGCGATAGTTTCCCTCTTCCTTAAGGGTGTCGAGCTGGGCGTTGAACAGGCTGTCAAAGTCCATGGGCGTCCTCCGTTCTTCGTAGTGTCTTGTCTGTTTGTTGTGGTTTGGGCGCGGGCAACATCCAGCGCCAGAGTTTTTCGTCAGGCAGCGGCAGAACCATGAACCAGTGCTCAAGCAGCGCGAGCGCGGTCATGGCAGCCAACAGGGCAAACCCCACCACGTCACCTTGCGTGGAGGAGGAATAAATCCGCTCCAACCAGCAGGCGACGGCAAAGGTCAGCGCTGTGATCGAAATCGGGAACAGCCAGTTCATCTTGGCGTGGCGGAAATGGCTGGGCAAATGCGCCAATGGTGTGGGCAGGAATTCCGTGTTGATCTTGGGCACGCCCAGAAACAGGTTCAGCTTCGCGGACACCCGCGCAAAGAAAAGCACCGCGAAGGTCCAGAACCCAAAGGTGTTCTCGGACCCATGGGTATAGAGCCAGACACCGGCAAGCGTGCCGGCCAGCAGCATTTCGTGATACGCGATGGTGCCCCAGGCGCGGATGAACCGTTCCCATTCGGGAATGTCATCGCGGCAGATGTGGCGGTTCGGACCGGTGATCGTCCCGGTCAGGAAGGCCATCTCGATCCAGCCCCAAAGCGCAAGTGCGGCGAGGAACGCATGATAGGCAGAGGCCACGTCCGTGCCATCCGCGCTGACCCAGATGCCATAGGCCCCAAGCAGAAACACCGGGAAGGCCGCAATGGTCAGAACCTGGCCAAAGCGCAGGCCACGACGATCTGCGTTTTTCACGACCAGCAGGATCGCCCCGGTGGAAAACCACCAGAGAAAAAGCGCCACGAGGGCTGCGATCCATGGGTCATTCAACACGCGTCTGTATCCTTCTTCTCTTGTCAAATACTCTGGGGGTGTGGGGGCAAAGCCCCCACTCGGTCGCCGCCGACAGGCGGCGAAACCATGTCAGTAGGCAGGCACCAGCCGTGTGTTCTCGGGCACCCGGTGTTTCTTCGCCGGGATCGTATAGAGCGAGAAGAAGCACATCGCCGCCTTGGCGGCGCCAGCCATCTCCTTGAGCTTGCCGCCAAGACCACCTTGCTTTTTCGCCTCTGCGATCTGGACATTCGCACGCTGCAACTTCTCCAGCGTCGGTTGCCAGCGCGGATGGTCGATATCCAGCGTGATCGGGAAGATCTGCTCGCTCAGCTTCGATGTCTTGGTGAAGACCTCGTGCGCGTACCAATCCGGGTCAACGCCCAGCGCGTCGTGGAACGCAGGCCGCTGGTGGTCACGCACATACATGGTGGCGTAGACCGCGGTCAGGAAGAACTTGATCCAGTAGACGTTGTGACCGCTGGTCAGCTTCGGGTCAGTCTTCATCAGAAGGGCAAACGCCTCACCGTGGCTGAACTCGTCATTGCAC
>CAYZAD010000052.1:0-15232 GCA_964476315.1 uncultured Rhodobacterales bacterium | reverse complement strand
CCGATGCCGACATGGCGATGAAGGTTGACCCGATCTACAACGAGATCTGCCAGAAATTCCGCGCAGACCCCGAGTATTTCGCCGACACCTTTGCCCGCGCATGGTTCAAGCTGACCCACCGCGACATGGGTCCAAAGGTCAACTACCTTGGCCCGGATGTACCCGCCGAAGACCTGATCTGGCAGGATCCGATCCCGGCAGGTTCGACCAGCTACGATGTGGACGCCGCGAAAGCAAAGATCGCCGATTCTGGTCTGAGCGCCGGTGAAATGATCGCCACAGCCTGGGACAGCGCCCGCACATTCCGCGGGTCGGACAAACGCGGCGGTGCCAATGGCGCGCGCATTCGTCTTGCACCGCAAAAGGATTGGGCGGCGAACGAACCCGAGCGTCTGGCCAAGGTGCTGGGTATTCTCGAACCGATTGCGGCCGAGGTCGGAGCCTCCATCGCAGACATCATCGTTCTGGCAGGCACCGTCGGTCTTGAACAGTCCCTGAAAGCGGCGGGACACGACATCGCCGTGCCTTTTGCACCGGGACGCGGAGATGCCACGGACGAGCAGACAGACCACGACAGCTTCAGCGTGCTCGAACCGCTCGTCGATGGGTTCCGCAACTTCCAGAAGGAGCAATATGCGGTGTCCATGGAAGAACTGATGCTCGACAAGGCGCAACTCCTGGGTCTGACCGCGCAGGAAATGACGGTTCTTCTGGGCGGCATGCGCATGCTGGGCACCAACCATGGCGGTTCCAAGCACGGGGTCTTCACAGACCGCGAAGGACAGTTGACCAATGACTTCTTCGTGAACCTGACCGACATGGCCAATAGCTGGCATCCGGTGGATGACGGTACGTTCGAGGTCCGCGATCGGAAAACCGGCGAGGTGAAATGGACCGCGACCAGTGCCGACCTTGTTTTCGGCTCGAACTCGATCCTGCGCGCCTATGCCGAGGTCTACGCCCAGGACGACAACGCCGAAAAGTTTGCCCGTGACTTTGTCGCTGCGTGGACCAAGGTCATGAACGCAGACCGATTTGATCTGGCGGCGTAAATGAACATTCCGGGCCGCTTCGGCGGCCCGGACCTTTTTGAGTAAGCGGTCGACACACGGGCCGAACCACGTACCGAAAGCCGAGGCAATCCCTGTTCGCGAGGTGGGAAGCAAAGGGATGGGGCGGGCAAACGCAAGTATCTGCAATGCGCCTCACATCGTGATATGTCGCTACAAGACGCGCCGCGGCGGTGACAATCCACCACTGTCGAGTGACCGTTTCGTACCTCAATACACTGCATCCAAAGACCATTCTGTACCGATCACGGGACCGGTTTGATGTCCAACCATGGCATCCTTTGACAGGCGGTGCATTCAGGCGCAGGCTTGCAGCTTCTTGACAATTTTAGAGATATGACAAAGGTTAACAAACCTTGGGAGTGAGGTTCAGGTCCTCAGACTTATGTTTCTGTTTATTGGCCCCACGAAAAGCGGCACGACTTGGATTGACGGTTATTTGCGCAAACGTGGCGACGTTTCGCTACCGGTCAAAACGAAAGAGACGTTCTTTTTCGATAAGGTCTACTCCAACGGTTTTGATTGGTATCTGGAGCAATTCAAACCGGCCCCGTACTCTGTCAGGGTAGAAGTCGCGCCGTCACTCTTTCACAAACCGGTTGCAGCCGAACGCGTCGCAAAACACCTGCCGGATGCGCAAGTGATCTGCACAGTCCGCAACCCATTTGACCGCGCTGTATCTCACTATTTTCACTATCGCAAAGCCGGTTATCCGCGCACCGAAATCAAGACCATGCTGCAGGACAAACCGAGCCTGTATGAGGCGGGCCTTTATGGAAAGCATGCGGCAATGTGGGAAACCCTTCTGGGGCCTGACCGCGTGCATTACCTGTTCTTTGATAATCTTCGCGACAACCCAGACAGATTCTGCCGCGATTTATGCGCAATCCTGAACATCGAACACCCTTGGTTATCGAGCGAAATTGACGATGAGATTGTCAACAAAGCAACAATACCAAGAAGTCCTCTGTTGGCGCGCATAGGCCGGTCTTCCTCGGACTGGTTGCGGCGGCATGGTGCGCACAGTGTTGTCAATCCACTCAAGAAAACGCCGCTGAAACGCATGCTTTTCGCGGGCGGCGGAGACATATCGGAAGAGCGCGATGAAGTGGCAACCCAAATTCGCGCGCATCCAGAGATATTTGCACCGGGATATCAGGACTTTGTGAATCGCGTCCAAGCTGGTGACGTTCAGGAGGCCGTTCAATCCAACTGAACGACTTTGGACGACACGAACGCCTGGACACAGCCGTTTTTCCTACCACAAGTCCGGGTCATTGAACGCTTCAACGCAATAGGCAGGTCCGGTCAGTGGCGTTATTGGCGCCTTTGTCAGGGATTGGGCAAGCCAGCCATGTGGGTACTGAAGCACATGGGGCGCTGGCACATCGGTTTCTGAAACCGGCGCAAACCCAACCTGCCCGTAGAAATTCGGGTCCCCATAAGTCACGGCAATGTCCACACCCTCGCGTCGAAGGGCATCGACCCCATGTCGGATCAGCTTTTGCCCGATGCCCCTGCCCTGCCATCCGGTCGCCACTGCGACCGGTGCCATCATGAAGACGGTTCGCGTGTCGCCTTCGTAAGACAGACGCGAAAACATGATACTGCCGACAGGAACGCTATCCTGCAAAGCGATGAAAACCCGAAGATCGTCCGCTGATGTTTCCGACATCAGGCGGCGCGCAAGGTCGCCAATCAATGCGCCTTCCTCTGCGCCCTCCGAAGCTTCGAAGGTCGCTCTGAAAAGCTCTGCTATGTCCGTGGCATAGTTCGCGTAGTCCGTTGAAAAATCCATTGAAGTGACCCCACCAGAAGAACACTGGTTTCTGGACCAACTTGGGCCTTTTGCTCAAGCGGAAACCCGCAGTCGATCAGCGTCATCGTCGGATTTCATCGCGGCGACCCGCAAGCCCTGGAGGGAGACCGCGCGACAGGAAAGGCCATCGATGAAACATGAAATTGTTTGAAGGCCTGATCACTCTGGAATGCGTTTTGTGACACGCCATGTTTCAGAGTGATCAGGCCGATTTCGGCATCAGGTCACCAGCCATGACACCATGGCTGGCAGAAAAGGTCATTCCGCTGCGACAGACGCAGGTTTGTCGTCTGTTTCCCCAAATCCGCGGGGCACTGGCAGATCGGGCAGGCTTGCAGCGCGTTTTTTCAGGGCACGGCCGATGACCACGCGACTGATTTCCGTTGTGCCATCCACGATGCGCAGCATCTGGGCAAGGCGCGACAGGCGGTCCATCCCGTAAGGCTGCAAAAGCCCCATACCACCCAGAACCTGCGTACATGTATTGGCCGCTTTGACAGCAGCGTCCGGCACAAAACGTTTCGCATGCGCGGCCATCAAAGGGCCTTCTGGCGTGCCAAGTGCTTCCGCCGCTTTGCGATACAACAGTTTGGACACTTCGAGGTCGGTCGCAACCTCGCCCAGCATCCACTGGATACCATCCAGATCAAGGTTCTTGCCGCCGAACATCTTGCGGTTCTTGGAATAGGACAGCGCGGTATCAAGCGCCGATTGCATCAAGCCACAGCATCCCGAAGCGATGGAAACACGGGCAATGTCGATCGCCATGAGAGACCCCTGCAACCCCTGACCGATCGGGAGGATGATGTTGTCTTCGCTGACCACAACCTTGTCGAGATACATCTCGGCCATCGGCAAGAACGTGTATGAGGGTGTTTCGTAGAGTGGGCCAAAACTGAGGCCTGGTGTCTTTGCGGGTATGGCGATCATGGCCATGTCCTGATGACCGGGCGCATCGCTTGTCTTGACCACGGTGAAATAGACGTCGGCCTCGGTGGCAAGGCTGACCCAGGCCTTCGCTCCGCTGATCGTCCATGTTCCGTCGCCATTGATCGTGGCGCGCGTGTACATTGTCATCGGGTCCGAGCCGGACTGTGGTTCGGTCAGGGCAAAGTTTGCCAGTTTGCGCCCCGAAGTCAAATCCCGCGCCCATGTTTCCTTGAACGCATCGGTGCCATAACCACATGCCGCGAAGGTGCAGATATTGTGCATGGAAAGCGCAAAGGCATATGCACCGTCTCCGAGCCCCAGTTGTTCATAGATCTGAATGCCCTCGGCGAGTGACAGGCCCTGACCGCCCCATTCCTCGGGCGCGTAAAGACCGGTCAAACCGGCGGCTCCGGCTTTGTCCGACGCGTCACGGGGCCAGGTTTTGGCCGCGTTCCACGCATCGACATTGGGAGCGATGGTATTGACGGCGTGATCATGGGCCGCCGCAAGAAGCATATCCAGCTTTTCTGACATTCGATTAGTCCTTTCAGGCGCATGCCTTGTCAGTTCCTGCCAAACCTGACAGGCGCGCAGTCGGCAGACCTTTACAACTCAAGCCCACCTTATCTTTTGATTTAGGCCTTTTTATCGCCGGGGACTCGAGCGATCCATCTCTCGAGATGACAGGCGATTGTCCAAAAGTGACAAATCATCTGTTATGTGATTGCAGTCGCCTGTAAGAACTGGGCGTGCCCCCCGTCCACCTGAGAAAGGCCTTGTGAAAGCTGGCCGCAGAGGAAAACCCGACATCCTGTGCGATGGCTTCGATGCTTTTTCGTCCCACCTGAAGGTGTCGGATTGCCATATCGCGGCGCAACCCGTCCTTGATTGCCTGAAAGGATGTCCCGTCTGCCTTAAGCTTGCGGATCAAGGTGCGGGGGGTCATGTGCATCGCCTCTGCAGCCTGGGTCAGGTTGGCCTGCGTCCAATCGGTTTGACTGAGATAGGTCCGCACCCGAAGAGATTGGGTATGCTCTCTGGACCGCGTGAAGATCCAGTCGCGCGGTGCGTTTTCAAGAAAAAGATCCAGATCCGCCGAACTGCGCGCCTGTACTGGCTGCAGGACGTTCGAGGAAAATGAAATCGACGTCGTTGATTTTGAAAAGGTGACCGGTGCGGGAAAGATGACGGAATAGTCCTCTTCGAAAGACGGCCGGTCGAAGGTAAATTCCACCGCCTTGACGGGGACTTCCTGTCTGGCGAGCCATGACAGCAACCCATGCGCCAGTTTCAGGATGAGCATATGACCAAAGCGCTGCACGGTGACATCGCCTTGCGGAACGAGCCTGAGCGTCAGGGCGTCCGTCGTATCCACCAAGTCGAACTGATACTCGTCAAGCAAGAGGTTCCAGAAGGTCGAAAAGCGATACAGCCCTGATGACAACGACGTGGCCTCGCGCACGGACGTCAGCAGGTGCTGCAAGGCGCGGGGTCGGATGGGACGGCTCCAAAGCCCCATCATCTCGTCGCCGGTTTCGACGGCTGCCAGCTGATAAAGGCAAACGATCTGATCCAGCGTAACCCGCGCATGCGGGTGGTTATGATCGACAGCAAGATCCGACCGCTTCAGAAGCGACAGGTACTGTGCCTCTGTGCAAAGCTGCCGCAGCGCCTCCAGCCAGTCCGCAATGAACTGGCTGGATACTGTCGAGTAAAGGGTTGGCGCGATCGTCTTGGTCATGACTCGTTTGCTACCATCGAATTTCATCGGTGCAAAAACCCTGCAAGATGCAACTGTCGGGATAATCGCATTGCAAGAACCGGATCAATCACGCTCAGCCGCGTCCGATTGATCGTCTGCGTGCCCCATGCACGCCATCGTCAGTGTTGCTCAAGTTTCGAACTGCGGCGTTGACCGAAGAAACCAAACGAGATGCGCCAAAGGGTGACGCCGCGTCCCATTACTATGTCGCAAATCCGCCCATTTTTTTGGCTGGTTTATAGCATAGACTGTTAGCCGACCGCAGTTCGCCTTATTCCAGAGCGATCCGCGCATCAGTCAGTCAAAGGGCACAAGGCAATGCGAGAAAGGCAAGGGCTCGACCCAACGGACATTCGTATTCTCAGCGCGGTGCAAAAGCATGGCCAGTTGAGCAAGATGAAGCTGGCCGAGCTGGTCAACCTTTCTCCAACGCCCTGTTGGGCGCGTCTGACACGGCTTCGCGCGGCAGGGTACATACGGGGTTACCATGCAGACATCGCGCTCGAACGCGTGATAGATGCCACCCGCGTGGTTGTCACGGTGTCCCTCACACGGCACCGAAAAGTCGATTTCGACCGCTTCGAAAACCATATCAAGTCTGTAGACGAGATCATCAACTGCGTCGCGACGGGCGGCGGGATCGACTACATCATGACAGTCGTGACACCAAGCCTTTCGGCATTTCAGGCGTTGATGGATGAATTGCTTTCGGCCGAATTGGCGATTGATCGCTACATGACCTACTTTGCAACACGCCTGATCAAAGCCGAACAACCCAATCTTGCCAAACTGACGGGGCAAAGCAGCAGGTAGGCTTTGCGACACCTGCATGTCGCAAATTGTCACCTTGGTCCATTCGGACTGGGAAGGCTCAAACCCAAGCCCGAACGGTCTTTGGAAGGCCTGATTTTTAGGCCACAGGATCAAAGCAAAACGTCTACATCCGCCCAATGATCAACATTGCCGAGGGCCGGGCCCGAAGCGACATCAAGGGTGGAGAAGATGATGCAGTCTCAAGACTTTGGCTTTGGTACTCAGATCCGCAAATCGCCATATTTCGACGCGACGGTGCGTTGGGGCGCGCAGGGGTTTTCGGTTTACAACCACATGTATATTCCGCGCGATTTCGGCGATCCGGAACAAAATTTCTGGAACCTCGTGAACGATGCGATCCTGTGTGACGTCGCGGTGGAGCGCCAGGTCGAGATCACCGGCCCGGATGCCGCGAAATTCACCCAGATGCTCACCCCGCGCGATCTGTCGAACATGGCGGTTGGCCAGTGCAAATACGTTCTGATCACCAATGCCGAAGGCGGCATCCTGAACGATCCGATCCTGCTGAAGCTGGGCGAAAACCACTTCTGGCTGTCCCTGGCCGACAGCGACATCCTGCTTTGGGCGCAGGGCGTGGCGGTCCATTCCGGTCTGGATGTGTCCATCTCAGAGCCGGACGTGTCGCCGCTGCAATTGCAGGGCCCGAAATCAGGCGACATCATGCGGGCGCTCTTTGGCGACGAGATCATGGACCTGCGCTACTACTGGTTCATCGAGACCGAGCTGGACGGGATCCCGCTGATCGTCTCGCGGACCGGCTGGTCGAGCGAGCTTGGCTATGAAATCTACCTGCGTGATGCGGCCTATGGCGATGGACTGTGGGAACGGATCATGGCGGTGGGCATGCCGATGGGTCTCAAGCCGGGCCACACATCCACAATTCGCCGGATCGAAGGGGGGATGCTGTCCTACCACGCTGATGCGGATATCCACACCAACCCGTTCGAGTTGGGCTTTGATCGCCTGGTCAATCTGGACATGGAAGCCGATTTCATCGGGAAATTCGCCCTTCAGCGCATCCGCGACAATGGCGTGACACGCAAGCAGGTTGGTCTGATCATCGACGGCGAGCCGATGGCGGGACCAAACACAGCGTTCTGGACGATCAACCATGCCGGTGAAACCGTGGGCAAGGTGACATCTGCGGTCTATTCACCGCGCCTGAAAAAGAACATCGCACTGGCGATGGTGGCGGTCGAATACGCCGACCTGGGGACCGAACTGGAGGTTTTGACACAAACCGGGGAAACCACCGCGACCGTGGTGGAAAAACCGTTCTTCGATCCGCGCAAGCAATTGGCCGCTACAGGCGCGATCAAACCTGCCCAGATCAGCGCATAAGAAGGTCGTCACATGTCTGATCTTGCAATCGAGCTGCACTGGCAGCGCGCTGAGCCAGCTTTGCAAACGGGCCGGTACTCAAACGCGCATCGCGTGCAATACAACGCCAGTCACGATCTTGAAGTGGACGCTGCCCCGGATTGGGGTGGCGACCCGGATCACACGAACCCGGAACAGGCTCTCGCGGCGGCGCTGTCGAGTTGCCACATGATGACCTTTCTTGCCCTGTGCGCCAAGGCAGGTTGGCCGGTGGCCAGCTATCACGACTACGCCGAGGCCCATCTGGGCAAGAACGCCAAGGGGCAAATGTCGGTCACCCGGATCGACCTGAACCCGGTGGTACGGTTCGATACCGGTTTTTCCGTCGCCGACGAAAGCCTGAAAGACATGCAGCAGCGCGCGCATCGCTACTGCTTCATCGCGAACACGCTGGCAGACAGCGTCCGGATCAACGTGAACTGACACACCTGAAAGGCCCGTTCATGAGCACTGAAAGTGACATTCTCCTGCGCGCGCTGTCCGAGCACGGCATCCTGCGGCTGACCCTTAACGATGTGGCGCGTCGCAATGCCTTGTCAGAGGCAATGCTGCATGAGTTGGGTGCGGCCCTGGCCGAAGCCGGTGATGATCCGAAGGTTCGGGTCATTGTCCTCGCAGCCAATGGACCGGCCTTTTGCGCGGGCCATGACCTCAAGGAGATGACAGCCGGACGCAACGCGCCGGACCGGGGGCGTGCTTACTTCACGAAGGTGATGGCGCAGTGCTCCGGCGTCATGCAATCCATCGTGACATGCCCCAAACCCGTCATTGCCGAGGTGACCGGCGTTGCGA
The DNA here is from genome assembly GCA_964476315.1 of uncultured Rhodobacterales bacterium. GTDB lineage: Bacteria > Pseudomonadota > Alphaproteobacteria > Rhodobacterales > Rhodobacteraceae > Marivita. The sequence continues at coordinate 6,645 of CAYZAD010000052.1, read as the reverse complement.
CCGCCGCCGGGTGCCAATTGGTGGCAAGTTGCGATTTGGCGGTCGCGGCCGAGACGGCCAAGTTCAGCACGCCGGGTGTGCATATCGGTCTTTTCTGTTCCACCCCTATGGTGGCACTTTCGCGCAATGCATCGAACAAGCATGCGATGGAGATGCTCTTGACCGGCAACATGGTTTCGGCCCGGCGCGCTGCCGAAATTGGTCTGATCAACCATGCCGTGGCAGAAAGCGACCTTCAGACAGCAACCATGGACATGGCGCGCACGATCGCGTCGAAATCCAGCATGACGCTTGCCACCGGCAAACGCGCCTACTACGCGCAGCGCGAGATGCCCCTGGCCGAGGCCTATGACTTTGCAAGCCAGGTCATGGTCGACAATATGCTGGCCCACGACGCCGAGGAAGGCATCGGCGCATTCATCGAAAAACGCGCGCCCCAGTGGCAGGACTGCTAGTCATGCCCAACAACCCCTACAACACCGGTCTTGACAGAACGCCTGCGAATTTCCAGCCCCTGACGCCGCTGAGCTTTCTGGATCGCGCCGCCCGTGTCTTTCCCGATCACACGGCAATCGTACATGGCGCATTGCGGCGCAGCTATGCGGAGTTTTACGCCCGTTCGCGGCAGTTGGCGTCCGTCCTGGCAGCACGTGGCATCGCTTGGGGCGATACGGTTTCAGTCCTGTTGCCGAATACCCCGGCCATGTTGGAATGCCATTATGGCGTGCCAATGTGCGGGGCTGTCCTGCACTCGATCAATACCCGGCTGGATGCGGCGGTCATCGCCTTCCAACTGGATCATGCGATGGCGAGACTCGTTGTGGTCGATCGGGAATTTGCACCGCTCCTGGCCGAGGCGCTGTCGCTCGCAACAGTGACACCCGAGGTGATCCAGTACAGCGATCCCGAATATACCGGCCCCGGCGATATGGAAGGGGCCGAGGATTACGAGGCCTTTCTTGCGCAAGGATCGCCCGAGTTTGACTGGGTAATGCCCAGGGATGAATGGGACGCCATCTCGATCAACTACACGTCGGGAACAACGGGCGACCCGAAGGGCGTGGTCTCTCATCATCGAGGCGCGTATCTGCTGGCGCAAGGCAATGCTTTGACCACCTCGATGGCCAAGCACAGTGTCTATCTGTGGACCTTGCCAATGTTTCACTGCAACGGATGGTGCTTTCCGTGGACATTGTCGGCCATCGCCGGCACGCATGTCTGTTTGCGGCAGGTCCGATCCGAACCGATTTGGCGCGCACTGGCAGAAGAGAAGGTGACGCACCTTTGCGGCGCGCCCATTGTCATGTCGCTGATCGAAAGCGCGCCCAAGGCCGAAAAGCGTGACCTGGACCGGCGCGTGCAGTTCTTCACCGCGGCCGCGCCCCCGCCCGAGAGCCTCTTGGCCAACATGGACGCCGCGGGTTTCGATGTGACGCATCTTTACGGTCTGACCGAGACTTATGGGCCTGCGGTGGTCAATGAATGGCATGCTGAGTGGTCTGATCTGCCCGCAGCGCAGCAGGCCAGCCTCAAGGCACGGCAGGGCGTACGGTATCTGCCACTGGAACAGCTGTGCGTTCTGGACCCCGAAACGATGCAGCCCGTGCCGCATGATGGGGAAACGATGGGCGAGGTCATGTTCCGCGGCAACGTGGTGATGAAAGGGTATTTCCGCAATGCCGAGGCCACGCAAAAAGCGCTGGCAGGCGGATGGTTCCATTCCGGCGATCTGGGTGTTGTCCACCCGGATGGCTATATCCAGCTCAAGGATCGATCAAAGGACATCATCATCTCGGGAGGCGAGAATATCTCGTCCATCGAGGTGGAAGAAGCGCTTTACCGGCATCCTGCGGTGGCTGTTGCCGCAGTGGTCGCAATGCCACACGAGAAATGGGGCGAAACACCTTGCGCTTTTGTTGAGTTGAATTCTGGCAAAGAGGTGGACGAAACCACTCTAAACACGTGGTGCAGGGATCACCTGGCCCCTTACAAAGTGCCTCGCAAGATCGTGTTTGACACGATCCCCAGAACCTCGACCGGCAAGATCCAGAAATTCGCCCTGCGAGAGCGCGCTCTCAGTTTCCAAGGGTAAACAGATCGCCCGTCGACAAGCCCCCCGCGCTGCGGATGGCGGGGCCGTTGGTGGGCATGTGCAGATCGCCATATGCGCATGCGGCCCGTGTGCGCAGCGCAGTCTGGCAGTCCTGTCCGCCCGCTCAGGTGCCCAATGCGCTTGCGACGACGTCTTTTTCCAGATCATCCGGCTCAACCCCAGCCATCTCTGCAAGAGCGGTCATATCGTGGATCGTGATTTCAGTATGGTTTTTCGTTGAGAGAATACCATTGCGCTGCATCCTCTGCATTGTCCGGCATACATGCACCGCAGACAGACCGGCAAAGTCCCCCAGTTCCTGTTGCGTGATCGGCACGCGAAAGGTTCCCTTTCGAAATTGCCCGATGGCACGCAGCCGCACGCAGAGTTCCATCAGGACAAATGCAAGACGGTTTTCGGCCCGCCCCTTGCCAAGACGCAGCATCCCGTGGGCAAAGCGGCCAAGAACGGCCACCATGTGACGGTTCTTCAGATCGGCAATGTCGGGGTCTTCGGCTTGCAGCCTGTCCCATGTCAACGCAGGAATTTCTGACACTTTCGCAAAGGTCAGCGCCTCGACCTGGATCGGGCTGTTCCGTCTCATGACATGCGGAAGGTCGATAATGTCGCCCGGCAAGGCAAAATCAAGGATCTGGCGGTCGCCACCCTTGGTGGTCTTTGCCACGGCCAACCATCCAGAACGGACAATGTAGGTATGCTGACAGTCTTCCCCCTCCAGAACCAGCATGGTGCCTGCGGCGCATTTGCGTTCATGCGCACCGAACAAGTGCCCGACACTGAAGGCCTGCATGGGCGGACCAACAACGATGTCACCGCAGGCATTTCTTTTCGTAAGTATTTTGCTTTGATAGGTCATTGCCCCGCCTGGCTCACCACGTCATTCAAGAAAGCACCGTTGTACGGCGTGTGATTCTTGATAGCCGCTGGCGGTTGGGCATGATTGACAAGTGTCAATCCGGCTGGTGGGCCCATCTGCAAAACACCATGATATCCGCAGCTTGATGACAGGGTCGCGATCAATCGCGAAACCGCGCCCTACCTTGGCGCGGGGTGCGCGGACACCGGCCACACAAGACAGAGTTTGACACGCAATGCGACGGCCCATGGTTCGATTGACCTGCGTTAAGCCATGCTGGTGCGCCTTTGGCTAAGGTCCAGTTGTCGCAAACTGCCGATGGGCATTTGTGAACGCCCCTTTGCGAATGTGTGGTTGGACACAGGAATGGATCGACAGAACAGGATCAACGTCGCTTACATCGTCATGGCGCTGTTGTTCATGTTCCTGTTTCAGCTCTGGCTTGGCTACAGAGACATTGCACAGATCGACTACAGCACGTTCCAGACCTATCTCGAGGATGGCAAGATTGCGTCAGTCACTGTCAGCGATCGGTTCATCGAAGGCCGCTTTGTTCAGCCTGTCGACGGCAAACCGCTTTTCATCACGCGGCGTGTGGATCTCGCCTTTGTGGAAGAGCTTGAGCGTTACAACGTTCAGATCACGGGTGCTTCTGACGAGAACTGGCTGACCTCTCTTCTTTCGTGGGTGATGCCGACGCTCTTCTTTCTTGGTCTCTGGTATTTTCTCATTCGCCGAATGGCCGGCGGCCAGGGCATGAGCGGTCTTGTGAATATCGGGAAATCCAAGGCCAAGGTATACGTGGAGTCTGAGACCGGTGTCACATTCGAAGATGTCGCCGGTGTCGATGAGGCAAAAGCCGAGTTGATGGAAATCGTGGCTTTCCTCAAGGACAAGGACACCTACGGTCGGCTTGGAGCGCATGTCCCCAAGGGCATTCTTTTGGTCGGGCCGCCGGGGACGGGAAAGACGCTTCTTGCCCGCGCGGTTGCGGGCGAGGCAGGGGTGCCGTTTTTTTCGATCTCCGGCTCCGAATTTGTTGAAATGTTTGTTGGCGTTGGTGCTGCGCGGGTGCGTGATCTTTTTGAACAGGCCCGCAAGGCGACACCCTGCATCATTTTCATCGACGAGTTGGACGCGCTTGGCCGGGCGCGCTCTGCGATATCGGGTTATGGAGGCGGCGACGAGAAAGAACAGACTTTGAACCAGCTCCTTGCGGAATTGGACGGGTTCGATCCTCGGATCGGGATTGTCCTGCTGGCTGCCACAAACCGGCCCGAGATCCTGGATCCCGCGCTGATGCGGGCCGGACGCTTTGACCGGCAGATCGTGGTGGATCGTCCCGAACGCAAGGGCCGAACGGCCATTCTCAAGGTGCACTTGGCAAAGATCGTATTGGGGGACGACGTCGACATCGACAAGATCGCGGCAATCACGCCCGGTTTTACCGGGGCCGATCTTGCCAACCTGGCCAATGAGGCTGCAATCCTTGCGACACGGCGCGGCGGAACCACCGTGAAGATGGAGGATCTGACACGCGCTGTTGAACGGATCGTCGCGGGCGTAGAGCGAAAATCCCGCGTGCTGGGACCGGTCGAACGCGCACGTGTCGCCCATCACGAAATGGGTCATGCGCTGGCCGCCGCTCATGTCGAAGGTGCGGATCCGGTGCACAAGGTATCCATCATCCCGAGGTCCGTCGGAGCGCTTGGGTACACGCTGCAACGCCCAACCGAAGACCGATTCCTGATCACGTTCGGAGAACTGAAAGACAAGATGGTGGTACTCATGGCGGGACGCGCCGCGGAAGAACTGATCTTCGGAGAAGTGTCGACCGGTGCGTCTGACGATTTGGCCAAGGCGACAGACATTGCCCGGGAATGCGTGACCCGTTTCGGCATGGCTGACAGCTTGGGGCAAGCCGTTCTGGAAGAGCAATCACAAGCCTATATGGATGGGCCAAAGCACATGCCACGCATAAAGGACTACTCTGAACAGACGGCACGGGAAGTGGACCTGGAGGTTCGGCGATTGATTGACGATGCATACAAACGTGCGTTGTCTTTGCTGACCGAACACATGGACGACCTGAAGCGCGGTGCATCCCTGCTTCTTGAAAAAGAGACGATCACGCCAGAAGACTATCCGCCGCTTCAGCGCGCTTCTTCTGCGAAAACCGACGAGGATACCGGCACGGTTGGCCCAAACCACACCGGTGCCGATCCCGCGTGACATCCTGCGCAAGCGATTGCGTTCCCCCATCGCACCGGGCCGCGAATGGCAGCATTTGGGTACCCGGATTGACTGCGGTTAATGAGGTCGCGCCAGCCGTCGGATATCAGAAAAGGGTCATTCGTCACCAAAGAGGACCAGCTATGACTTACAAAAATTGGCTGCCAGCCGCATGGCGGCATGCGTCGCAAGACGAAAACCCCTTTACCGCGCTGCGCAAGCAGATCGACAGCATGTTTGACGATTTCGACGGTGGTTTTCTGGATCAGAAGTCCGATTTCGCCGTACGTTCGAACGTCAGTGAAACCGACGGCGAGATCTGCATCACGGCAGAGCTGCCCGGCCTGACGGACAAAGATGTCGATGTATCTGTCACGGGCGATCTCGTGACCATCAAGGGTGAAAAGAAATCCGAGAAGGAAGAAAAAGGCGAAGAGGAAGGCCGGGAATTCCACCGCGTGGAGCGGATGTCGGGCTCATTCCAAAGGTCGCTCCGCTTGCCCTTCGACATCGATGCCGACAACGTGAAAGCAGATGTCAAGGATGGCGTCCTGACCGTGACCATCCCGAAACCTCCGGAAATCAAGGCAAAGACCAAGAAGATCGACGTCAAGCACGCAGCATAAAGCGTGGATCGGCCAAGTGGCGTCACAAGACGGGCCAGGTGGCGGGCGGGGTGCTGCTCGCCACTTGTGTTTGTCACACCGCCGGATGCGGCATGACCCGTGAACTGCACCATCACATCAACGCAGGTCACTGCCTGACCGTGATGCGTGTCAATCGGTGAAGATGGGCTTCGGATCAGCATTGGACCGGGGCTGCAGAAATGAATGGTTTTTCAGGAGCAAGACAATGGACGGTGATGAGACAGAGAAAACGCTGGTGATCAATGTGCCAGAGGCCGTCGGTGTTTTCGACACGTTCGAGGCACAACAGGCGGCGTTCTATGATCTTAGGGCCGTCGGCTTTCATCATTCCGATATCAGCCTTTTGGGCAGCCAGGAGGCGCTTCAGGAAAAACTGGGAAAGGCCTATTGGCGCGCAGAAGAGCTGGAGGACGACCCAAGAGCTCCGCGTGCGCATTTCGTGTCAGAAGAAGCTATTGGCGAGCTTGAAGGCGCCATTGCCGGCGGCTTCTTTTTCGTAGGGTCATACATTGCCATGGCGGCAATGCTGACGCCTGCCAGTACGCTGGCCGCATCGATTGCAGCGATCGCCATAGGTGGAGGACCTTCCGCGGTCATCGGCACTTTGTTGGCGCGGCGCGTGGGCCAGCACCACAGCGAATACTATGCCAACCAGATCCGCCACGGCGGTATCCTCATGTGGGTTCGCACACGCGACAAGGAACACGAGGATTTGGCCATAGCCATCATGAAAGGTCATTCCGGTCGTGACGTTCATGTTCACGGGTGGAGCGAGTGACCCGGAATACCCGGTCACC
>CAYZAD010000051.1:0-15839 GCA_964476315.1 uncultured Rhodobacterales bacterium | reverse complement strand
GCCGCGCCGTCCGCCACCTGGAGAAAAAGCGCGTCTGCATCTTTGCAGCCGGGACGGGCAACCCGTATTTCACCACCGATACCGCCGCAGCCCTGCGCGCGAACGAGATGGCCTGCGAAGCGATCCTGATGGGCAAGAACGGCGTCGACGGCATCTACGACAAGGACCCCAAGGTGCACCCGGATGCCAAGCGCTATGATGTCGTGACCTATGACGAGGTGCTGCAGAAGAACCTGAAGGTGATGGATGCCTCTGCGATTGCGCTGGCGCGTGACAACAATCTGCCGATCATCGTGTTTTCGCTGGATGAACCTGGCGGCTTTCTGGGGATCCTGGCCGGGCAGGGCACATCAACCATCGTGCAGGGGGCCACACCTGCGGGCCGTGGCGCAGAAGACGCGTAAGCCCGTGGGCGGCGCGCAAGCCGCTATACTTTCAGGTGCTCCTGACATAGAAGCTTACGGAAACAACAAAAACCGATCTTGAGGGCCTTATGGCAGACGACTTTCTTCTCGACACGGATGACCTGTCCCGTCGCATGGACGGGGCGATGGCGAACCTGCGCACGGAATTCGCGTCCCTGCGCACCGGACGTGCCAGTGCGTCGATGCTGGAACCGGTGATGGTGGATGCCTATGGCAGCATGACGCCGATTAACCAGGTGGGAACGGTCAACGTGCCAGAACCCCGTATGGTGACAGTAAACGTCTGGGACAAGGGTTTGGTCGGTAAGGTTGAAAAAGCCATTCGTGAAAGTGGGTTGGGGATCAATCCTCAACTGAACGGCACGATCATCATGCTGCCGATTCCCGAACTGAACGAAGAACGCCGTCGCGAATTGGGCAAGGTTGCCGGCAGTTATGCGGAAAACGCCCGTGTGTCGGTGCGCAACATTCGGCGCGATGGCATGGACCAGATCAAGAAGGCCAAAGCTGACGGGATGTCGGAAGACGACCAGAAATTCTGGGAAGCCGAGGTCCAGGAATTGACAGACAAGTACATTAAAAAGATCGACGCCGCTTTGGAGACGAAGCAGGAAGAAATCATGCAGGTCTGACGGGCCTCGATACAAGGACCTTGCACATTATGGCACAGCCTCAGCCCAAACAGCCGATCGGTGATGGACCACGTCACGTGGCGATCATCATGGACGGAAACGGTCGCTGGGCCACGCAACGGGGCAGGCCGCGCCTGTTTGGTCACCAGTCGGGCGCGCGCCGCGTGCGCGAAATTGTTGAGGCTTGTCCGGGATTGGGCGTCGATTACCTGACGGTCTTTGCCTTCTCCACCGAAAACTGGAAGCGGACACAATCCGAAGTCGCCGGTCTGATGAACCTGTTTCGGCGCTACATCACGCGCGAGGCCAAGGCGCTGAAGGCGAATGATGTCTGTGTGCGCTTTATTGGCGACCGCGTCCGGTTGGATCAGAAGCTTGTGTCCATGATGGACGAGTTGGAAGCGTTGACCGCGAATTGCCAGACCGTGAACCTGACGATTGCGATCAACTACGGTGGGCGGGACGAAGTGGCCCGCGCGACCAAGCGGCTTGCGCTGGACGTGGCATCGGGGCGGCTCGATCCTGAGGCGATAGACGAAGAAACGCTGCCAAGGTACTTGGATACATGTGTTTTGCCCGATCCGGACCTTGTGATCCGAACAAGCGGTGAAGCCCGGATTTCCAACTTCCTGCTGTGGCAGTCTGCCTATTCGGAATACGAATTCATCGACACGCTCTGGCCGGATTTCACGGCCGGCGAATTCGAGTCGGTGGTGGCGGCCTACGGCTCTCGGGACCGGCGGTTCGGGGCCGTGCGTGCATGAGTTCAGGTAAGTGGGACGACCTGGCTCCGCGGCTGTTTTCAGCCGTGGCCATGGTGGGCATCGGGGCGCTTGGTGTCTGGCTTGGCGGGCTTTGGTTCCACGCTCTGATTTCCTGCGTTGTCGGGCTGATGGTGTGGGAACTGGTCAAGATGCTCGACACCGAGCGCAGCAAATCTGCGCTTGTGCTGGCAGTGGCGTCCGGGGCGGCGGTGATGATCGCGATAGAGCTTCCCGCCGCTTTTGCGTTGCCCCTGCTGCTGGCGCCGTCGATGCTGGGCCTGGGTCGCATGGAAAAGGGCGGTGTGACCTATGCGGTCTTTACCGCACTGATCATGCTGGCGGGCTATGGTCTGATGGCGCTGCGCGACGATTTTGGCCTGACATGGATGGTCTGGTTGTTGCTGGTGGTCGTTGTTACCGACATTGCCGGGTATTTCGCCGGGCGCATTGTCGGGGGGCCCAAGCTGTGGCCGCGCGTCAGCCCCAAGAAAACATGGTCTGGCACGGTTGCCGGTTGGGCGGGGTCTGCCGTCGTTGCCGTTCTGTTCGCGAAATCGACACAGGCCGGGATCGGCCTGATCGGTGTCAGCATCGCGGTCAGCATGGCCAGCCAGATCGGGGATATTGCGGAAAGCGCGATCAAGCGCCGCTCGGGTGTCAAGGACAGTTCGAACCTGATCCCCGGTCACGGAGGATTGCTCGACCGGTTTGACGGTATGCTGGGCGCGGCCCTGTTCATCGTGATCGCGGGCCAATTGATCGGTTTTCCACCGGGGAGCCCATGAGACGCATTTCAATCTTTGGCGCGACAGGGTCGATCGGGCAGAACACGCTCGATCTTATTTCGCGCGATCCGGACGCCTATGACGTCGTGGCGCTGACCGGCGGGCAGAACATCGCGCAACTTGCACAGGACGCTATCCGCTTTCGCGCAGATGTGGCGGTCACGGCCGATGCAGACCGGTTGGAGGACCTGAAAGACGCCCTCGCAGGGTCGGGTGTCGCAGCAGCGGCCGGAACCGATGCGCTGACCGAAGCGGCGGACCGGCCCGCGGATTGGGTCATGTCCTGCATCGTCGGGTCAGCAGGGCTGGCACCGGGACTGCGCGCGTTGCAGCAGGGTGCATCGCTGGCCCTGGCCAACAAGGAAAGCATGGTATGCGCCGGGGCGCTCATGCTGCGTACCGCGAAGACACATGGCAGCGAAATCCTGCCGGTCGACAGCGAACACTCTGCCGTATTCCAGGCGCTGATCGGCGAAGACATCAGCGCGGTTGAGCGCGTGATCATCACCGCATCGGGCGGCGCTTTCCGGGATTGGCCGTTGGAGGATCTGGCATCCGCCACCCCGGAACAGGCCGCGACACACCCGAACTGGGACATGGGTCAGCGGATCACGATCGACAGTGCGTCCATGTTTAACAAAGCGCTGGAATTGATTGAAACAAAAGAATTTTTCCAGATTGATCCGTCCAAGATCGAAGCGGTGGTTCACCCTGAATCGATGATCCATGCCTTGGTCGGTTTCGAAGACGGTGCACTGATGGCCCATGTCGGTCCGCCGGATATGCGGCATGCCATCGGCTTTGCGCTGCACTATCCAAAACGCCAGCGCCTGCCGGTGGAGCGGCTTGATCTTGTCGCTCTTGGACAGTTGACGTTCCGGCCCGCAGACGAGACGCGTTGGCCGGCTTTGCGCCTTGCGCGGGAGGTGATGAAAACCGGCGGTTTGTCTGGCGCGGTGTTCAACGCGGCCAAGGAACGTGCGCTTGACGGGTTCATCGACGGGCGCATCGGATTTCAGCAAATCGCTGCAGTGGTGGAAGAGGTGCTTTCCCGTATTTCGGCCAAACCGGGCCATATTGATGCCGAGATCACCCTTGATAACGTGCTTCAGGTAGACCATCTCGCTCGGGTAAGAGCGGATGAAATCATGAACCAAAAAAGGGGCTGAGCCTTGGATATCGCAGCGTTGCTGCCGCAGTTTGGCGGATTGATCTGGACACTTCTGGCGTTTGTGATCGCGCTTTCCGTCATCGTGGCGATCCATGAATACGGGCATTACATCGTGGGTCGGTGGTCCGGTATCGATGCGGATGTCTTCTCCCTTGGCTTTGGTCCGGTGATCTATTCCCGCGTCGACAAACGCGGGACGAAATGGCAATTCGCGCTGCTTCCGCTTGGGGGGTTCGTCAAGTTCAAAGGTGACAGCAACGCGTCCGGCGGCAAGGACGACGCGGTCATGTCCGAATTGTCCGACGCCGAAAGACGGCGCACGATGAACGGCGCCCCGCTTTGGGCGCGCTCGGCCACGGTTGCGGCCGGACCGATCTTCAACTTTGCCTTGTCGATCCTCATTTTCACAGGCGTTTTCATGCTGCGCGGCGATATCACAGAGCCCGTCAAGGTGGGTGAATTGCGCGCCGTCCCCGCGCAGAATGAACTTCAGGTCGGGGATCAGCTGGTGGCCATCGAAGGGGTGGCGCTTCCGTCTTTCGCGGAAACCGAAGCGTTCGGGACATTCCTGGACGAACTGCCCAAACAGGAACATCTCGATTATACCGTTCTGCGCGACGGTGACGAACTGATCGTGGAAGGCCCTTATGTCTACCCGCCGGTGGCCACGCAGATCATTCCGCGTTCGGCGGCCGACGATGCGGGGTTCCGACCCGGCGATATCATCACCTCGATCAATGGAGACCCGATTTACGCGTTTGACCAGTTGCGCGAAGCGGTCGAAGGCTCTGACGGGGCTGCGCTTGACCTCATGGTGTGGCGCGACGGGGAATTGCGCGAGCTGGAACTGACACCGCGTCGGACGGACGAACCGCAGCCTGACGGAAGTTTCCGGACCTATTACCGGATCGGGATCATGGGCGGCATGTTCTTTGAACCGGCAACCGAATTCGTTGGGCCGGGTCCGGCGTTCCTGTCCGGTGTGGAGCAGACGGGCCGGATCATCGAAGGTTCGTTGTCGGGCCTGTATCACATCATCACCGGTGCGATCAGCACGTGCAACCTGTCGGGGCCCATTGGCATTGCGGAAACGTCGGGTTCCATGGCCGCGCAGGGCACGCAAAGCTTTATCTGGTTCATTGCGGTGCTCAGCACGGCGGTCGGTCTGTTGAACCTGTTTCCGATCCCGGTGCTGGATGGCGGGCATCTTGTCTTCCACGCTTACGAGGCCGTGACCGGCAAGCCGCCCGCAGACAAGGCGCTGCGCGTTCTGATGGGGGTGGGCCTGACGATGCTGCTGTCGCTGATGGTGTTTGCCCTGTCCAATGACCTGTTCTGCCCCTGATGCATGACCGGTCGGCGGGGCGTGCCACAAACACGCCCCATTTTCGGCCCGTTTCCCGACATAATTTGCAGGCAGAATTGTCGCGTTAACCCGCAAGATAGGGGCCTGTCATGCAAACGATCCAAAACGGTTACAAGGGCGTCAGCCTGTTGGTTGCGATCAACTGGGATCGGCTGCTCTATTGCTTTGCAATTCTGGCTGCGCTGTATCTGGGGGCGTTTCTTGGCTCTCTCGCAATGGACGCAATGACACAGCCGTCAGGCTATTGATCGCAAGACCGCCTGCGCTTTTGACAAGCTAGGTCAATCTGGGTACTCAGATTCCAAAAGGATGTCTGAGTAGGATGCCGGAATGACACAAGATACAGGCGGGCAAGTGACGCGAAGAGCAGCGCGTCGAAACCCACTGCGCCCACTAATTCTGGCGGCTGGCCTTGCGGTGTCCGTCGGAACTGCCGGTGCCCCGGATATGGCACTGGCGCAGGATTTCCGATTTGATGCCATTTCCGTCGAAGGAAACCAGCGGATTGAATCCAGCACCATCGCAAACTTCATCGGCGTGGCACGCGGCGAAACCGTATCGGCCGCAGAACTGAACGATGGCTACCAGCGGGTGCTGGCATCCGGATTGTTTGAAACGGTCGAAATCGAACCCAGGGGCCGGACGCTTGTCGTGCGCGTTGTGGAATTCCCGACGATCAATCGCATCATGTTCGATGGCAACCAGCGCCTTGATGACGAAACCCTGGGCACGATTGTGCAATCGCAATCGCGCAGGGTGTTCAGCCCGTCCACCGCCGAAGCGGATGCCGCCCGCCTGACAGAGGCTTATGCACAGCAGGGGCGTATCGCGGCACGGGTCCAGCCCAAGGTCATTCGTCGGTCTGACAATCGTGTCGATCTGGTGTTCGAAGTGTTCGAAGGCGGCGTGTCCGAGGTCGAACGCATCGGCTTTGTCGGCAACCAGGTGTTCAGCGACCGGCGGTTGCGCCGCGTTCTGGAAACCAAGCAGGCGGGCCTCTTTAGGGCCTTGGTGCAGTCCGACACCTTTATCGAAGACCGGATCCAGTTCGACCGCCAGGTCCTGCGCGACTTCTACCAGTCGCGAGGCTATGTCGATTTCCGCACAACGGGCGTGAATACCGAGCTCAGCGAAGAGCGCGACGCCTTTTTCATCACGTTCAACGTGGAAGAGGGGCAGCAGTTTTCCTTTGGCGAGGTCACAGTGTCCTCTGATCTGGCCGAGGTTGATCCTTTGGTCTTTGAACAGGCACTGCGCCTGCGGTCCGGGCGTGTCTATTCGCCAACGGATGTGGAAACGGAAATTGCGCGGCTTGAACGGCTTGCGATCCGCGAAGGTCTGAATTTTGTCCGGGTGGAGCCGCGTGTCACGCGCAACGACCGCGACCTGACGCTGGATGTGGAATTCCTGCTGACGCGCGGAGAACGCGTTTTTGTCGAACGCATCGACATCGAGGGCAACACGACAACGCTTGACCGCGTGGTCCGCCGCCAGTTCCGTCTGGTCGAAGGCGACCCGTTCAATCCCCGGCAGATCCGCGAAAGCGCGGAACGCATCCGTGCTCTTGGATTTTTCACAACATCCAATGTCGAAGCCCGCGAAGGTTCCACGCCGCAGCAAGTCGTTATTGACGTGGATGTCGAAGAAGCGCCCACCGGATCGCTCAGTTTTGGGGGGTCCTTTTCGACGAACGGCGGTTTCGGGGCGGCCATCAGCTTTAGCGAACGCAATTTTCTCGGGCGTGGGCAGCGTTTGTCGCTTGGGATCAACACCAGCGAAGATACGGCAAATTACAATTTCAGCTTTACGGAACCCGCATTTCTGGGGCGGGACGTCGCGTATAACTTCACGGTCAATTACCTTGAGACCGACAACGACTCGGCCGAGTTCGATACGGTCATCGGTAACTTTTCGACCGGCTTTACATTTCCGGTCTCAGAAAACGGCCGTTTGAATCTCCGCTACGGTGCCCGGTATTCCGAGATCACGAACCTGTCCCCCGAAGTGGGCGCGCTCATCAACGCTGAGGCGGAACGCGGCGAACTGTGGGACAGCTTTGTCGGGTATCGCTACAGCTATGACACCCGTCGTACCGGCTTGAACCCGAATGCCGGCGTGCTGCTGGAATTCGGCCAGGATTTTGCAGGGCTGGGCGGGGATAACACCTACGTCGAATCGACCTTGCGTGCGATTGCGCAGACCCGTGTCTTGAGTGACGAGGTCACACTGCGGGCAACGCTCGAAGCAGGGGCGCTGTCCTATTCAAGCGGATCATCCCGTGTCACGGACCGCTTTTCGTTGAATTCGAGCCGGATGCGCGGTTTTGAAGGCGGTGGCATCGGCCCGCGCGAAGTTGGCCCCGGCGATGTGAACGATGCGCTTGGCGGCAATTACTTTGCGGTGGCCCGGTTCGAGGCGGAGTTCCCGCTGCCCTTGCCAGAGGAATACGGCGTCTCGGGCGGTGTGTTTTACGACATCGGCAGCCTTTGGGGTCTGGACGAGACCAACGACAACGTCCTTTACGAAGATTTCACGGCGCGCCAGGTCATCGGTGTATCGCTTTTCTGGGACACACCGCTTGGCCCGCTGCGGTTCAACTTCAGCGAAGCTCTGGCCTCGGAAGAGTTCGACGAAACGCAAAGCTTCGATCTGACGATCTCGACCCAGTTCTAGATGCACGTGGTCTCAAGAACACTGGCAAAAGCGCTCTTCGGAGCGCTTTTGTGTCTTGGCTCACCCATGGCTGCGCAGCAGTCGCTGGGTTTGGGACAAGCCGATGTGGTGCAAAGCCTGATCCTGACAATCGCGCCTGACCGTCTTTATGCGGAAAGCGCCTTTGGTCAGCGCATCACGCGTGAAATCGAAGAGGAAGGCGCGTCGATTGCCGCGGAAAACCGCCAGATCGAGGCGGAACTGACGGCAGAGGAACGCGAACTGACCGAACTGCGCGACAGCCTTGATGCCGACGTGTTCCGCGACCGCGCGCGGGCCTTCGACGAAAAGGTCCAGCGCTTGCGCCGTGAACAGGACGAAAAGGCCCGCGCCCTGGGTCAACGGTCCGAAGAGGCGCGGCGCGCGCTCTTGTCTGCGGCGCAACCGGTGCTTCTTCAGCTTATGCGCGAAAGCGGTGCCGTGGCCATTCTGGACCGGCGTGCCGTCCTGTTGAGCGCCAATTCCGTCGACATCACCGAAAAAGCCATCGAACGCGTTGACGCGCAATTCGGGGATGGCGCCGACATCCTGCCGCCGCAACAGTGATCGCTTGCCCCGTTGTCCGCTGATTGCTACCTACCCAACGACCGACGACCAAAGGACGCCCCATGAGCGAACAGTTTCTTCGTGCCGACATCCAGCTGATCCAGCGCATTCTTCCGCATCGCTACCCGTTCCTTCTGGTGGACCGGGTGGAAGAGATCGACGGCACCCAATCCGCGCTTGGCATCAAGAATGTCACGATGAACGAACCGCATTTCCAGGGGCATTTTCCGGGCATGCCGATCATGCCCGGCGTGACCATCATCGAAGCGATGGCGCAAACGGCAGCCGTGATGGTGGGCACGACGCTTGAAATGGCCGACAAGGAAATGAAGGTGTATTTCATGGCCATCGACAAATGCAAATTCCGTCGCAAGGTGATCCCGGGGGATCAGTTGCAGATGCGCCTGACCACCTTGCGCGGCAAACCGGGGGGCAAGGTCTGGAAATTCGGCGGTGTCGCAACCGTAGACGGGGAAATGGCCGCCGAGGCAGAGTTTTCGGCGATGATGGACTTGCCCGCGTGAGCAGCGACATTCACCCCAGTGCCGTCATCGAAGAGGGCGCAACTCTTGGCGAGGGCTGCGTCATCGGGCCATTCTGCCATGTCGGCCCACAGGTGACCCTGGGGGACGGGGTCAGGCTCAAGAGTCACGTGGTGGTGCAGGGCCAGACCTCGATCGGCGCGAACACCGAGATTTTTCCCTTCGCCGTGATCGGAGAGATTCCGCAGGACCTCAAGTTCAGTGGCGAAAAAACCCGGCTCGAGATCGGGGCGCGCAATCGCATTCGTGAACACGTCACGATGAACACCGGGACCAGCGGCGGTGGCGGCGTTACGCGGGTCGGAGACGATGGGTTGTTCATGGCCGGGTGCCACGTGGCGCATGACGCTCAGGTGGGCAACCGGGTCATCATCGTCAACAACGCGGCATTGGCCGGACACTGCGTCCTTGAGGATGACGTGATTGTCGGTGGTCTGTCCGGGGTGCACCAGTTTGTCCGCATCGGGCGGGGTGCCATCATCGGTGCGGTCACGATGGTGACCAATGACGTCATTCCTTATGGGCTTGTTCAGGCCGAACGTGGGCGGCTTGACGGGCTGAACCTTGTCGGGCTCAAGCGCAAGGGTGTGGCGCGCGCAGATATTACGGCGCTGCGGGCGGCCTTCCAGATGCTGGCGCAGGGCGAGGGCACGTTCCAGGAACGGGCCAAGCGGCTGAGCGATGACACGGACAGCGAATATGTCCAGCATATCGTCGATTTCATTCTGGGCGACACCGACCGGTCGTTCCTGACACCGGGGTAGGCCGTGACGCTGGCGTTGATCTGTGGTCAGGGACGCTTGCCGCGCATCGTTGCGGATGCACAGGCGACCCGCCCCCTGATTGCGGTTCTGAACGGCTTTGCCCCCGAGGGTCTGATCGCGGATGTCACCTTTCACCTCGAAACGCTTGGCACGCTGCTGAACGATCTGCGGGACAGGGGGGTCACCCAGGTCTGCCTGTGTGGCGCCATCCGCCGTCCGCCCATTGATGCGGGCCGATTGGACGCGGCAACCGCCCCCCTTGTTCCACGTCTGCAAGAGGCGTTGACCTCTGGCGATGATGGCGCATTGCGGATCGTCATGGCCCTGTTTGAAGAGGCCGGATTTGTCGTCGCGTCAGTGCATGACCTTGTGCCCGATCTTCTGCCAAAAGCCGGGGTTCTGACGCTCGGAACCTATGCACCGCAAACCACGGTCGAGGCCCGCTTGGGGGAACGCACCGTGGCCGCGATGGGGGCACGGGATGCAGGCCAAGCCTGTGTCGTACGCGGTGACACGGTTCTGGCGCGCGAAGATGCGGCGGGAACCGACGCCATGCTGGCCCGCCTCGCACGGGACAAAGCCGCCGGGACGGGCGATATCTTCAGCGCGCCGATCTCGACCGCGGGCGATCTGTTCGGCGGGTTGCTGGGGGATGCCACGGACTGGCTTAGCGGGGGGAGTTCCCGGACAGAGGGGGGCATCCTGTTCAAGGCGCCGAAGCCGGGGCAGGACCGTCGTGCGGATCTTCCGGTGATCGGCCTTGGCACGCCAGACGGCGTCGCCGCTGCGGGTCTGAATGGGATCGTTATCGAAGAAGGCGGTGTGATGGTTCTGGACCGGGCCAAGACCGTCGCGCGCTGCGACGCGCTTGGCCTGTTCCTTTGGGTTCGCGAGAAAGGTTTCTGATGCGCGTGTATGTCGTGGCGGGCGAAGCCTCTGGCGACAAGCTCGGTGCCGCCTTGATGCAAGGCTTGCGCAAACACGTCTCCGATGTCGCGTTCATGGGCATCGGCGGCCCGCGCATGATCGAGGAAGGGCTGCAAAGCCTGTTCCCGATGGATGAGATCTCGATCATGGGGATCACCGAGATCCTGTCGCAATATCGCCAGCTCAAGGCGCGCATCCGCCAGACGGCCGAGGCTGTGGTGGCGGCACAGCCGGATGTTCTGATTACGATCGACCTGCCGGAATTCGGACTGCGCGTGGCGAAACAGGTCAAGGCCCAAAGCAACATTCGGACGGTGCATTACGTAGCGCCGACAGTCTGGGCCTGGCGGCCCGGACGCGCGCGAAAGATGGCGGCCTATATCGATCAGGTTCTGGCCCTTTTGCCGTTCGAACCCCCGTACATGGAAGCCGAAGGCATGCGCTGCGATTTCGTGGGGCATCCCGTCGTGACCGATCCTGTCGCCACCCAGGCCGAAGCCGATGCCTTCCGTCAGTCCTGCAAGGTCGGGGATGGGCCGCTAGCCCTCGTGCTGCCCGGTTCGCGCCGCAGCGAGGTGTCACGCTTGATGCCGATCTTTGCGCATGTGGTGGCGCGGCTGCATCAAGGCCGGCCTGACATGCAGTTCGTGCTGCCCGCCGCGCCCAACGTGGCACAGATGGTGGCAGATGCGGCGGCGACATGGCCGGTTGCGCCCATGGTGCTCGATACGACGGACCACGCTCAAAAGCGCGCCGCGTTCGCGGCGGCTGACGTTGCGGTGGCCGCGTCGGGCACGGTGTCTCTTGAATTGGCGGCGGCGG
The DNA here is from genome assembly GCA_964476315.1 of uncultured Rhodobacterales bacterium. GTDB lineage: Bacteria > Pseudomonadota > Alphaproteobacteria > Rhodobacterales > Rhodobacteraceae > Marivita. Next base: position 4,383 of record CAYZAD010000051.1, on the reverse strand, counting down.
GCACACCCATGGTCATTGCCTATGACATGAACTGGATCTCGCGGCAGATCATCGGGCGTATGCTGCGGGTCGATACGGTGACCCTCGTGAACCTCGTGTCAGAGACGCGCGTTGTTCCGGAGTTCATCGGCAAGGACTGCCAGCCCGATCAGATCGCACAGGCTGTCCTGCGCACCTTGACGGATCCGTCCCCACAAATGGACGCGATGGCCGTCACGATGGAGCGGTTGGGCCGACATGGAAAACCGCCCGGCGAACGGGCGGCTTTGGCAGTTCTTGATGGTCTGAAGCAGGCGTGATGCGCCGCCGGACGTATCCGGTTTACTGGCTGCCCAGGACTGGCAGCGAATCGTAAGATGCGGTGAAGCCGCGCAGCGACATGTCGACCGTGACGGACTGGTTCGGTGCCGCGACGGGGACGATGCGCAACTCGGCCTTGGCCCCGCGTTTGAACGCGGCCACATCCTGTTCGCGCAGATTGGCACGGGCCAGGCAGACGGACGAGTCGCAGAAAAAGAACGGGATGCGCGCAGGATCGCCACCATCGATCCGCAACGTCACGCCTTCGGGCAGCAACGTCATCAGCGGTGTCTTGATCAGCAGAACGGCCGCAGAACCGCTGCCGCTGTTGACGCGTGTCACCTCGGTTTCCATGACCGCGATATCGGCCTCGTCCCGCAGCACCTGGATCATCAGGCACGGATCATTGCCCGACACTGTCTTTTCGCAATCGACATTCCAGTCCCCGTTTGTCGTACGGTAGGCTTGGCCGATTTCGGCCGTTTCCTTTGTCACTGCCGCGGCCGGTGGGGCGTCGGTCGACAGCGCGCCGGTTGTCTCTTCGCTGGGTGTTGTCGTGTCCTGAGCGGCTGCAAAACCCGCGAACAGAAGGCTTGCCACGCTGGACAAGAGAAACAGGCGATAGGTCATATGAACTCTCCGAAGTGTCGGGTCATGGTCGTCTTCCGGCGGATAGCACGGGCAATCGGCAGTGTCAGGCCGAAAGGCTGGAAGTTGACCACAAGTTGAGCGGAAATCTGCACCATCCTTTCGGTCCGCCATGGTGCCCGCACGTTAAAGCAATGCGTTAGGATAAGTGGGCAATCCTCAGAAATCAAAAGGGAAGACCCGTTTCGGTGTCTTCCCTTTATCACTCCCTGTCGGACCGGCCGACTATTATTGCCGTGACGCTACGAAATGAAATCCAAAGCGTCAACAGGCAAAATTCAAGCAATGGACCGCGACAAAAAAAGGGCCGCGCTGCGATGCGCGGCCAGTCCAACAGGGAGGTGTGCCAACCCGTAAGAGGATCGTGACGGGCTGGCCAAAAACATACTGGCGGCAAAAGGTTAAGTTTGTATGTTCGGAAGACGGTGGCAGGTGTAAGGGGATTTGCATGGAAAACGGCGTTTTTGTTGGTGGCGGCGGAAACGCCTACAGCGTGAAGCAATGGCTGCGTCTGGACTATGCCAATCGCCATGGTCTGATCGCCGGTGCAACCGGCACCGGCAAGACGGTGACGCTGCAGATCCTGGCCGAGGGATTCTCGGCTCAGGGCGTTCCGGTTTTCATGGCCGATGTGAAGGGCGACCTGTCCGGACTGGTCAAACCGGGAAGCGCCGATTTCAAGTTGCATCAACCGTTCATGGAGCGTGCCGCCACCATCGGATTCGATGATTACAGCTACACCGCCTTTCCGGTCACCTTCTGGGACCTGTTCGGGGATCAGGGCCACCCGGTGCGCACCACGGTGGCCGAGATGGGACCGCTGCTGATATCGCGCCTGCTTGAACTGAGCGAGGCACAGGAAGGTATCCTCAACATTGCCTTCCGCGTGGCCGACGAAGAAGGTCTGCCGCTTCTGGACTTGAAAGACCTGCAGGCGATGCTTGTCTGGCTGGGAGAGAACCGGCAGGAGGTTTCGCTGCGATATGGCAATATTGCGGTTCAATCCGTCGGGGCCATCCAGCGGCGTTTGCTGGTGCTGGAGAATCAGGGCGGCGCGGATTTCTTTGGCGAACCGGCGCTTGAACTGCGCGACCTGATGCGCACGGACGCGAACGGGATGGGGCAGGTCAACATCCTTGCCGCCGACAAGCTGATGGCGTCGCCACGGCTTTACGCGACCTTCCTGCTGTGGCTTTTGTCCGAACTGTTCGAGGAACTGCCCGAGGTCGGAGACCCGGACAAACCCAAGCTGGTCTTCTTTTTCGACGAGGCGCACCTGCTTTTCGACGACGCGCCCAAGGCGCTTGTGGACAAGGTCGAACAGGTGGCGCGTCTGATCCGGTCCAAGGGGGTGGGTGTGTATTTCATCACGCAGAACCCGGATGACATTCCCGAAGATATCCTGGGTCAGTTGGGTAACCGGGTGCAGCACGCGTTACGGGCGTTTACCGCGCGTGATCGCAAGGCGTTGCGCATGGCAGCCGAGACGTACCGCGAAAACCCGGCATTCGATACCGAAGAGGCCATCCGCGAAGTGGGCGTCGGCGAAGCCGTCACGTCCATGCTCGAGCGCAAGGGCATACCCGGCATGGTCGAACGCACATTGATCCGCCCGCCGTCGTCGCAACTGGGGCCGATCACCCCGGCGGAACGGGGGGGCGTGCTGGGGGCATGTGATCTTGGCGCGAAATACACGCAAACGCTCGACCGCAATTCGGCTTATGAAATCCTTGCGAAACGCACCCAAGACGCGGCGGCCGCAGCCGAAGAGGCCGAGCGCAAGGAAGCGGAAATGGATGCGGCCTTCCGCGAATACAATGCAGGCCGCCGCTATACGGGCACCCGTGTCGGCCGGTCCACATCGCAGCCGACGCGCCGCTCCCGCCAAACGGACACTCTGGCCGAGGCCATGACGCAGGCCGTGGTCAAGGAACTCAAGGGCACAACGGGGCGGCGGATCGTACGCGGCATTCTTGGCGGGCTGTTCAAAGCGCGCTGATCTCTGGTCCTTCGCGACAGGGCAGGCTAAGTGACGCTTTCAAAGACAACGAAAGCCTGCCATGCCCGCTGACATCACCACAGACGCCAAAATCGCCGCCGACGAACGCCGATCCGGCCTTCGCACGATCCGCAAGGTCGGCCCGTATCTGTGGCCGGATGACAAGCCATGGGTCAAGCGGCGTGTGGTGATTGCCCTGACCTGTCTGGTGCTTGCCAAGGTGGTCAACGTGCTGGCGCCGCTGCTGTTCGGCCGGGCGGTCGATGTTCTGAGCGGTGACGTTTCGCCCCTGTTGCTTGGGGGCGTGGGCCTGACGCTGGCCTATGGCTTTGCCCGCTTGATGAACGTGGGTTTCCAGCAATTGCGCGACGGGGTCTTTGCCCGTGTCGGTCAGCGTGCGCTGAGGTCGCTGGCCATTGAAACCTTCACCCACATCCACCGCCTGTCCATGCGCTACCACATCACGCGCAAGACCGGCGGGCTGAGCCGCATCATCGAGCGGGGCGTCAAGGGCGTCGACTTCCTGTTGCGCTTCATGTTGTTCAGCGTCGGTCCCTTGATCCTCGAATTGACGCTGATCATGGGGTTCCTGTGGTTTCTGCTCGATTTCCGGTACATGCTGGTCGTGATGCTGACAATCGTGATCTACGTGTGGTTCACGTTCAAGGTCACCGAATGGCGTGTCCGCCTGCGGCGCGAGATGAACCAGCAGGATACCGATGCCAACCAGAAGGCCATCGACAGTCTGCTCAACTTTGAAACGGTCAAGTATTTCGGCGCAGAACAGCGCGAGGCGGACCGCTATGACCAATCGATGGAAGCCTATGAAGGGGCAGCCATCAAGACAGCGACCTCTTTGGCGATGCTCAATTTCGGGCAAAGCCTGATCATCACATCCGGGTTGATCGCCGTCATGATCATGGCCGCCACCGGCGTTCAGAACGGGACATTGACGGTCGGTGATTTCGTCATGGTCAACGCCTACATGATCCAGATCACCATGCCGTTGAATTTCCTTGGCACGGTCTACCGGGAAATCCGCCAAAGCCTTGTGGACATGGGGGAAATGTTTGACCTTCTCGAACAGCCGCAAGAGGTGTCGGACAAGCCCGGTGCGCCGTCGCTCAATGTCACGACCGGACAGGTGCGGTTTGACGATGTCCAGTTCGGATACGATCCGGCCCGCCCAATCCTCAAGGGCGTTTCGCTGGATGTCGGGGCCGGGCAGAACGTGGCGCTGGTGGGGCCTTCGGGGTCGGGCAAGTCCACGATCGGGCGGCTTCTGTTCCGCTTTTACGATGTCAGTGACGGGGCGGTGCTCATCGACGGGCAGGATGTGCGTGATGTGACCCAGGACAGCCTGCATGCCGCCATCGGTGTGGTGCCGCAGGACACGGTGCTGTTCAACGACACCATCCGCTACAACATCGCCTATG
>CAYZAD010000050.1:0-15984 GCA_964476315.1 uncultured Rhodobacterales bacterium | reverse complement strand
TAGACGACGTCATGTAAAGTGCTGATCCCGGTATAGACCATTTTCTGGCGCAATAGGTGTGCGTCGATCCCATGACTGCGCCTAAGGCAACACAGTTTCATTGGGATGTTCAAGCGGAGGTTCGGTGCAGATGGATGGTGCGCCTGTTCAAGGCGCACCGATTGACCTGCGTCAATGCCGGCTTGGGCGAAGGGTGATTGCATTGGCTTCACCGATACCACCTTGCGCAGATTTTCGAGGATGGTCCTGCACAGCGCTTGCCAGAGAACAGGATGGATGGAGAAAAAGCCCATCTGGGCCATATCACATCGATAGAGGGCGGCATTGTCGATGTCCGCTTCGATAGTGCGGAACTGCCGTCGATCGCGTCCCAGCTTCTGACGTTGACGGACCCGGAGATCAGCATCGAAGTGGCGTCTTTGCCGGGCAAGGACACGGTCCGCGGTCTTGTCCTGAACCCGACGCCTGACCTGCGGCTTGGCCTTGGCGTGCGCGACACCGGCAAGCCGATCTGCATTCCGGTCGGCGAAGCGCTGCTGGGACGCATGTTCAACCTGTTCGGAGAGGTTATCGACGGTGGCGAGCCTCTGCCAGACATGCGGCGGCAGCCTATTCTGCGAGACCCGATCGCGTTGTCGGACCGCCGGGTCGAAAGCGCGTTGTTCGAGACCGGGATCAAGGCCATCGACCTGCTCAGCCCGATCGAACGCGGTGGCAAGGCCGGGTTGTTTGGCGGTGCCGGTGTGGGCAAGACCGTGCTGATTACCGAAATGATCCACAACATGGTCGCGGAATATGATGGCGTCAGCCTGTTCTGTGGCATTGGGGAACGCAGTCGAGAGGCAGAAGAACTGTATCGCGACATGCGCGACGCGGGGGTTCTGGACAATACCGTCATGGTGTTCGGCCAGATGAACGAAAGCCCCGGCGTGCGCTTTCGCGTGGGCCATACGGCGTTGACCATGGCCGAATACTTTCGCGACCGACAGCGGCGGGATGTGCTGGTCCTGATCGATAACATTTTTCGATTTGTCCAGGCCGGTGCCGAGGTTTCGGGGCTCTTGGGGCGTATTCCCAGCCGTGTGGGGTATCAGCCGACATTGGGCACTGAACTGGCCGATCTCGAGGAACGTATCTGTTCGACCGACCGGGGCGCCATGACGTCCATCCAGGCCGTATATGTGCCTGCGGATGATTTTACCGATCCGGCGGCGACACATACCTTTGCGCATCTGTCCGCGTCGATTGTCCTGTCGCGGAAAAAGGCGTCAGAGGGGCTTTACCCCGCGATTGACCCTTTGCAGTCCTTCTCCAAGCTGCTGACACCGGGCGCCGTCAGTGCGCGCCACTACCGCGTGGCCCGCGACGTGCGCAACACGCTTGCGGAATACGAGAGCCTCAAGGACATCATCGCGATGTTGGGTCTTGAGGAACTGTCCGAAAAGGATCGTGCCACCGTGCGGCAGGCCCGCCAGATCGAAAGGTTCCTGACACAGCCGTTTTTCTCGACCGAAGCGATGACCGGAACGGCGGGATGCTTTGTCCCGCTGGAAGACACGTTAAGCAGCTGCGAGGCCATCCTGGCAGGGGATTTCAGGGATCGCGACGAATCCGAGTTCTACATGATCGGCACGGTAGATGCGCTTGAGGCGCAGAAGGCACCGGATGCGGCTTGAGGTTATCATACCCACGCAGGTCTGCCTTGACGTGACGGTGACCCGGATCACGGCCGAAGGCCGCGACGGGCATTTTGGCATCATGCCCAACCATGGTGACTTCGTCACTGAACTGGTGCCGGGTATCCTTGTCTATCACCCCTTGAGCGGGCCGGAACGGTTCGTTGCCGTGCATGCGGGCACGTTGGTGAAATGCGGTCGGCATGTTCGGGTGGCTGTCGAAAATGCCCTCGAAAGCGATGACCTTGCGTGGCTGCAGGAACAGGTGGAAAGCGCATTTCGCAAACAGGATGAGGACGAACGCGCGGCCCGCGCGGCACTTGCACGCCTCGAGGCGGATATGGTCCGGCGTTTTCGCGACCTTGAAAGCCTTGGACGATGACCGACAAGCGCAAAGACGATGCCGGCATGATCGCCCGCAAGGCCCGCCGTCTGGAAAAGGCCCGCCAGCGCCGTTCCGGCAATGCGTGGTACGGGCTTGGCATGTTCGGCATGGTCGGCTGGGCCATCGCGGTGCCGACCGTCATTGGCGCGGCTCTGGGGCTCTATGTCGATGCGCGTTGGCCCGGCGACAGGTCTTGGACGCTGGCGCTTCTACTGGCCGGGGTGACGCTCGGCTGTGTCAATGCCTGGTACTGGGTTCAGCGGGAAGGGCGGAGTGATGACTGACCTCTTGAATGAAACGAAGCTCTTTCGTGTTGGGTCAAAGCGGAACGCAAAACGCGACAGGACACACCGAAACCCGGGTTGGACAGCATGATGGCGCAATTGGAGGTATGGATCGCGGCTTTGGCGGTGGGGGGCGCGATTGGGGCGCTCTATTGCCTGTTCCTGTGGCTTGGCGTTCGCGCGTTGACCGGCGGGTTGGGGGCGGACCGGCCGCAATGGCATGTCTTTTTTCTTCAGGCCGTGATGCGCATGGGCGTGATCTTCGCGGCCTTGGCTCTGGCTGTCGTCACAGAGCGAAGCGCGGCTGAAATCGGCGCGGCAACCGTCGGTTTTATTGTTGCGAGGAGCCTCATTACCGCGCGTGTGCGTCGGCAAGAGCAGAGGGACATCTGATGGAAATCAGCCCGGATTCCTGGATTCTTTACCAATGGCGCGGCTGGCAACTGACCGCGACGGTCGGATTCACCTGGTTGGTGATGGCCATCCTCGTGATCGGGTCCTGGGCGGTGACCGCACGGCTGAGCGAAGAAGAAACCGTGTCGCGTTGGCAGGTCATGCTCGAGGTGGTCGTCAGCGCCATCCGCGATCAGATCGCCGACATGGGCAGCGGCGATCCAGCACGGTATCTGCCGTTTGTCGGCACGCTGTTTCTGTTCATTGCGACCGCCAATATCCTTGCCATCATACCGGGTTACCAACCGCCGACCGGATCGCTTTCGACGACGGCCGCTCTGGCGATATGCGTCTTGATCGCCGTTCCGGTGTTTTCCATCGCCCAGCGGGGCCTTGGCGGTTACCTGAAGACCTATCTGCGGCCCACGCCGTTCATGTTGCCATTCAATGTGATCAGCGAAGTGTCGCGGACGCTCGCTCTGGCGATCAGGCTTTATGGAAATGTCATGAGCGGCACCGTGATCGTCGGCATCCTGATCAGTGTCGCGCCCTTTTTCTTTCCCATCCTGCTGCAATTGCTGGGCCTGCTGACCGGACTGATACAGGCCTACATCTTTGCCATTCTCGCGATGGTCTACATCGCATCGGCCAGCCGTGACCGCCGCTTGGAGCAGCAAGGCAAATCGCAAAATCCACTTGAAAACGGAGATTGACCATGGACCCGGATACCTGGATCGCAAGCATTTCCATCGTCACGGCAGGTCTGACCATCGCCATCGGTTCGATCGGCCCGGCCTTTGCCGAAGGCCGCGCGGCATCGCAGGCGCTTCAGTCGCTCGCGCAGCAGCCGGATGCGTCGGACACCATCACGCGTACCTTGTTTGTGAGCCTCGCAATGATCGAATCCACGGCGATCTACTGCTTTGTGGTGTCTATGATCCTGATCTTCGCAAACCCGTTCACGGATATCGTGACGCGCACCGGCGGAGGCTGAGACCGTGCAGATCGACTGGCTGACCGTTGCGGCCCAGATCGTCAACTTCCTCCTTCTTGTCTGGCTGTTGCAACGCTTTCTTTACAGACCCATCACCAATGCGATGCGCCGCCGCGAAGAACGCATCGAACAGCGGCTGGCCGAGGTCAGGGCGGCGCGTCAGGACATCGAAATCGAGGCCGAGCGACTGAAACAGGAGCAGGCCGCATTGCACCGGCGCGAGGATGAGATCCTCGAGACCGCCCGGCAGGACGCCGACCAGTTGCGCGCACGGCTTGAAGCGGACATCCGCGAAGAAATGGAGGACAAGCGCCAGCTTTGGTACGACCATCTGGCCGAGGAGCGCGACGCTTTTCTGGCCTTGCTGCGCCGCAAGTCGGGGCAGAAGGTGTTGGAGATCTCGCGCAAGATCATTGCCGATTATGCAGACAGCGATCTGTCTGAACGTGTCATCGCGACATTTGCACAACGTCTCAAGTCCATCGATCCGGATACGCGCGACAGATTGCGCACTGCCGCTGCCGACGAAGGTGCAGTGGCCACTGTCTTTTCTGGTGTGACGATGGACAGCGCATCGAAAGGCCGGATCACGCGGGCGATCCATGACATCGTGTCATCCAATCTTGAGGTTCGGTACCAGGACGACCCGAATATCGTCCTGGGCGTGCGGTTGACGATTGGCGACTACAGCGCCGAGTGGTCGGCAGAGCGGTATCTCAAACGGCTCGAAACGGAATTGCAGGAAATCATCGATGCCGGCAGTCGGAGCCGGGGCAGGGCGGCTGACCTCTCCCCAGAGAGCGGGCGCGAAACGGTATGACCGCGCTTCTGGACAGTGTGGAGGGCCTTTTCGACCCGCTTGATACGGCGATGGCCCATATCATGCCCGAAATCGACGCGGCCGAGACCGCGCGCATCCTGTCGGTCGGCAATGGTGTGGCACAGGTCGCGGGGTTCACCGATCTGCATGCCGACGAACTGGTCCGTTTTTCTGGTGGCGTTGTGGGGATCGCATCAAGCCTCAGGCAGGATCGGATCGGCGTCATCGTATTGGGCGACAGCGGCCGTCTTCGACCCGGTGACAGGTTGCGCCGGACGGGCCGCGTTGTTGATGTGCCGGTGGGGGACGCGCTTTTGGGGCGGGTTGTCGATGCGCTGGGCCGGCCAATCGATGGTGGCGACCGGATCGAGGTCGAAGAACGCCTTCCGGTCGAACGGCCCGCGCCGCCGATCATGCACCGCGATCCGGTCACCACGCCGCTTCAGACCGGGATCAAGGCCGTGGATGCGGCCATTCCCATCGGGCGCGGCCAACGCGAACTGATCGTCGGCGACCGACAGACAGGCAAGACTGCGATTGCCGTGGATGCCATTCTCAATCAGCGCGATAGCGGGGTTTTGTCGATCTACTGCGCCATCGGTCAGCGTGCCTCTGCTGTGGCACGGGTTGTGCAGAACCTGCGCGCCGCCGGTGCGCTTGACCGGACCATTGTTGTCGTGGCGGGCGGGGACGAGGCCCCGGGCCTGCAATTCATTGCGCCTTATGCCGCCACCACGATGGCGGAACACTTTGTCGCCAAGGGGCGCGACGTGCTGATCGTCTATGACGACCTGACCCGCCACGCCCGCGCATATCGCGAATTGTCGCTGCTGTTGCGTCGTCCGCCGGGGCGCGAAGCCTATCCCGGCGATATCTTCTATATCCATTCCCGCCTGCTTGAACGCGCCACCCATCTTCGCGATGAACATGGTGGCGGCTCTCTGACAGCGTTGCCGATTGTTGAGACGCAGGCCCAGAACATATCGGCCTTCATCCCGACCAACCTGATCTCGATCACCGATGGGCAGATCTACCTGTCGCCAGAGCTTTTCGAAAAGGGCCATCTGCCGGCCATCGATATCGGCACCTCGGTCAGCCGCGTGGGGGGCAAAGCGCAATTGCCAGCCTACCGGGCCGTCGCGGGCAATCTCAGGTTGATGTATGCGCAATTCGAAGAACTGGAGAGCTTTGCCCGGTTCGGCACGCAGCTTGATGAAGAAACACGGTCAAAGCTCACGCGGGGGCGCCGCGTGCGCGCCATGCTCATGCAGACCGAACACGACCACATGCCGGTGCCGGAGCAGATCGCGGTTCTGCTCGCGGCGACCGAGGGGCTGCTTGACGATCTGGAGCCTGCGGCACTGGACGATGCCGCCCAAGCCTTGCGCCGCGTGATGCGGGCAGACCTTTCCGATCTCGCGGCGGCGATAGCGGCAGGCGATCCATTGAGCGACGAGGCCCGGGTCCGATTGACCGATGCGCTGCGCGATGCGCTGACACAGGAGGCCAAGCGAGATGGAGACGCTTGAAACCCTGTCTGACTTGCTCGAAACCACGGGCGACATCCAGTCCATCGTGCGAACGATGAAGTCCCTGTCAGCGGTCAGCATCCGACAATACGAGGAAGCCGAGGCTGCGATTGCCGGGTTTGCCGAGACGGTTGATCTTGGGCTCACGGCCGTGCTGCGCAACAGCCGCGTCCTTGGGCCTAAATTACCGGTGCCGTCCCAAGCGCACGGGGCCCGCGAAGGGGTGATCGTGATCGGGTCGGATCGGGGGCTTTGTGGCCGCTACAACGAAATCATTGCGCGCGCCGCGACCGACCGTATCGGGACGCATACGGCAGTTCTGGCCGTGATTGGTGCGCGGGTGGCCGCCCGGCTGGAGGCTGAAGGGCATAAGGCCGATCGCCTGTTTGTGCTGCCAAGTGCGGTCGCGGGGATGACGCCTCTGGTCGGTCGGATCATCGTTGACATTGATCGCTGGAGGCGGGAGCGCGGTGTCGATAGGGTGACCGTCCTGCACAACCGCCGCGAAGGGACCTCGCGCGCTGTGCCGACCCGGCACGTTCTTCTGCCGATCCCGTCAGATGATCTGCGTCGGCTGTCCGAAATGCCGTGGCCGGGGCCGGGCCTTCCCTTTTTCCGCATGACGCCGGAGGACTTGCTGTCCTGGCTCGTGCGTCAGCGCCTTTTCGTGATGCTGTACCGTGCGCTGGCCGAGGCACTGGCGAGCGAACATGCCACCCGTCTGGCCGCGATGCAAAGCGCAGAACGCAATATCAAGGAGCGTCGTGACCTGCTTTTGTCGGCCTATCGCCTGAAGCGACAGGAAACCATCACGCGCGAGATGCTGGATGTCATTTCGGGGTTCGAAGCCGTGAGCGAGGCGGGCGAATGACAAAAAGCGTCGTCATTTCTTGTGTGCGGGATCGAACATCCGCGCAGCGAGGGGCGCACCGATAATCACTGCCACGATGCGCAGGATATGGTGGGCCACAACGAATGCCACATCTGCGCCGACAATCAGGGCCAGCACCGTCAGTTCTGCCTGTCCGCCCGGGGCAAATGCAAGAAGCGTTTCCATTCCCGGGGCGAGGCCAAGACCGTAAATCGCTTCGACGAAGATCAGCGTCAGAACGATGAGGATGGCGCAAAACCCAAACCCGGCGGCAAGGTCACGGCGGATTTCCTGCATGGTGATGCCGACATACTTCATCCCGATGCTCATGCCGATGAAGTACTGGGCCGCCCAAATCGCCTCTGCCGGTGGTCGGTTCTGCAGCCCTCCGGCCATGGTCAGCGCTCCGGCCACGATCAGGGGGCCAAGGATCGATGCACCGAACAGGCCGACACGCTTGGCAAGACGCCAACCCACAAGACCGCAGATCACCATCAAGACAAGTTCATGGACGGGAATGGCGCGCGCCGGGTCGCCTGGGGGTTGCGACAGATCCGTGTCCCAGATGCCTTTCAGCAGGAACGGCAAAGCCACGACAATCACCAGAATGCGGGTGGCATGGACCAGGCTGATGGTGCGCACATTGCCGCCCGCTTCTTCGCCAAAGACAATCATGTCCTGCAGCCCGCCCGGCATGGCCGAGTAATACGCGGTCGGAAAATCAAAGCCGAACAGGCGCTGAAAATACGGCAAGCCGACCGCGCCGATACAGACGATCATGACAGGTACAAGCACCAGCGTTGGCCACATCGCCGGAAAGGTGGCCAGAACCGCCGGGGTCAGTGTTGCGCCGACGGCCACCCCAAGGATCGTGCGCATGCTGTCGTTCACAACCGGGATTCCGCCCATCCGGACCCCCGCCAATGCTGCGGTCAGACAGGCAAAGATCGGCCCCAGCAGCCAAGGCAACGGGATTGCCAGCCAGTGGAACAGAACGACCCCCAGCATGGCGATCGCATAGGTGGCGCCGATGCTCTTCGCTGCGCGCCACGTCATGGCAAGATGCCCAGCCAGAACCACGCGGTGACCACCGTCAATCCGCTGGCCAGGAGAACCGAAGAGGCCGCGACCCGCTTTGCATGGCCGTACATGTTGGCAAAGATGTAGCAGTTTACACCGGGTGCCATGGCTGCCGTGATGACCGCGCTGCGCAGTGTCGTGTCATCCAGTGCAAAGGACGTGCCAAGGCTCCAGGTGATGCCGGGGTGCAAGAGCAGGCTGATCGCGCAGACAAAGAGAATGACGCGCATGTCGCCTTCGGGTCGGTAGCGATAGAGCACACCGCCGAGGGCAAACAGCGCTGCGGGCAGGGCGGTGCGCACCACCATATCAAGCGCCTGGGTGACCGGTGACGGAAGCGAAATGTTCAAAAGGTTGAACGCGGCCCCAAGCATGATCCCGATCACAAGGGCATTGCGGAACATGGCCTTGACGACGATCAGAGGCAGGTCGCGATTGGGTTGCCCCGTGGCCCGCGCCCGGACGAATTCCATCACCGTGATGCCCAACCCATAGCAAAAAGGCGAATGCAGCGCGATGATCGCAAAGTTTGCAGACATCGCATCGGCCCCGTAGGCACGTTCGGTGATGGGAAGCCCAAGAAGTACGGAATTGGCGAAAAAGGCGCAGAACCCGATCACAACGGAATCTTCCCACGGGCGCTTGAAAAGATAGCGCGCGCCGAACAGGCCGCACAGGAAACAGGTCAGGGACCCGGTGTAGTAGCTGACCAGCAAAGGGACGGAAAAGCTGTCGCCCAGATCAAGCGTCCAGATGGCGCGAAACAGCAGGCATGGCACAGCGATGACCTGCGTGAAGGTCATCAACCCATCAATGACGCTTTCCCCCAGCAGCCCGCGCCATGTCACGAGATATCCGAAACCGATCACAAGAAAGACCGGCAAGATGACATCCAGAAGCGCTTGCATGTCAGATCCGTCCGATTGTCAGCGTGTTGTGGCGCCGTCGCGTCAGATCAGGATGAGTATTGCCCGCCACCGTATTGCTACAGCGGTTGCGTGATCACCATTCCGTCATAGGCGGGGGTGATGTGGTCGGGCGTTTCGGCCTCAAGAGTGTCGTAGTCGAGGTCGACATGCATATTCGTCAGGATCCCGCGTCGCGGCTTTGCGCGTTCCATCCATTCCAGCGCCTTTTCCAGATGGGCATGCGTCGGATGCGGTGTCCGTCGCAACGCATCAAGGATCCACACGTCCAGATTCTGCAGATGGGCGTCCCAGACGGTTTCGGGAATGGCCGCAACATCTGGAAGGTATGCCACGTCGCCGACCCGGAAACCCAGTGCGTCGATACTGCCATGATTGACCCGGAATGGCGTCAGCACAACGTCGCCTCCTGCGCCGGAAATGGTGACGGGGCCGTTAATCGTGTTCATTTCAAGAATGGGCGGATACGGGCTGTCCGACGGTTGCACAAAGGCATAGCCGAACCGCGAAAAGAGATCGTTCTGCGTATCGCCATCCGCCCAGACCTGAAGCCGCTGCTTCATGTTGAAAACGATCATCCGCAGGTCATCCAGGCCGTGAACGTGATCGGCATGGCTGTGGGTGTAGACCACGGCGTCCAACTCTCCGACACCGGCACTGAGCAGTTGCGCGCGCATATCGGGGCTGGTGTCGATCAGAACGCGGGTTGTGCCATCGGCGGTCACGCGCTCAACCAGCAGCGAACAGCGTCGGCGCACGTTCTTGGGGTTGTTCGGATCGCATGCACCCCAAATGCCGCCGAGGCGCGGAACACCTCCGGACGATCCGCAACCCAGAATGGTGAAACGGGTTTCTCCCATCAGGCAGCAGCCTTGAACTTGGCGGCCTTGGTGAAGAGCCGTTCGAAATTTGCCTCGGTCTGCGCTGCGAAATCAGCGTAGTCCATATCGAAGATTTCGGCTCCGACCCGCGCGGTATGGGCGGTGTATGCCGGTTCGTTGCGCTTTCCTCGAAATGGCGGTGGCGCAAGGTAGGGGCTATCGGTTTCGACCAGAACGCGGTCGACCGGTGCCGACGCGAAGATATCCCGCAGTTCCCGGCTCTTGGGGAAGGCCGCAATGCCGGACATCGACAGGTAGAATCCAAGATCCAGCGCAGCTTTTGCGAGCTCCGTCGAGGAAGAAAAGCAATGCATGACACAGGTATAAGGCGCGGTCTTGAACGCTTGCGTGAGGATTTGCGCCATATCGTCATCGGCGGCACGGGCGTGGATGATCAGCGGTAGCCCGGTCACCTGCGCGGCTTCGATATGCACGCGCAGCGACTGTTTCTGCACCTCCGCGCTTTCCGCAGTGTAATGATAGTCGAGGCCGGATTCCCCGATGCCCACAAACTTTGGATGGTGTGACAGGCCCACCAGTTCATCGACGGTTGCCATGGGTTCGTCTGCAGCGCTCATCGGGTGGGTCCCGGCTGCGTAGAACACTGGATCAAACGCCTCGGCGATGGCCCGCACCTGAGGTTCCAGCCGAAGCTTTGTGCAGATGGTGACCATGCGGGCCACGCCCGCCTCAAGGGCGCGCGCGACGATATCCGGGCGTTCATCGTCGAAGTCCGGAAAGTCGAGGTGGCAATGGCTGTCGGTGATCTGCGGCAGTGTCATGGCACGGGTATCAGCGATGCGCGCCGGAGCGTCAAGATGTGCAAGCGCTATCTTGGACAACCGTCGCGCAAAGCCAGAAATGATGCCAGAAGAAGTGACGCTGCTTCGACATTGACCGCCCGTCCATGCCGCAACCGGTCGCCTTGGGTTTGTGCGATCTGTGCCCAGATCCGTGCGTGACCGGCGTTGGAACACAGGCGCGCAAAGGTCTCTGGCTCTGCCGGGGCCGCCGCTGGTGACGGCGGGTGTCCAATGGCCCCTGTCCGGGCCAGGCGCGCCAGTGCCCGGTCAAGCAGCGTGAGCAGCAGGTCCAACCGCTCTTCCTTGCCACGTCCAGCGGCGCTTTCGGCAAGGGCAATTGCATGCGGGCGGCTCAGGTCGGGCAGGGTGGAGAGCAGCTTGACGATGTCGGCATAAAGCTTCAACCCATCCAACTGGATCAGGCGCACGGCTTCGCCGATTGATCCGCCCGAAAGGGCCGCCAGGGCTGCGGCGTCCACACCGGTCAGGTCGGTATCCGTTGCCGCAAGGGCGCGCTCCATATCGGAAGCAGACAGCGGCGCGAGACGCAGTTCCCGGCACCGGGACCTGATGGTCGGCAAAAGCCGGGACGGCTGGTGGCTGACCAACAGCAGCGTCGTGCGTTCAGGGGGTTCCTCGAGCAGCTTGAGCAGCGCATTGGCCGCGTTGACGTTCATGTCGTCCGCAGCATCCACGATCACCACGCGCCGCCCGCCATCAGCGGCGGAAAGTGCAAAAAAACCCTTGAGTTTGCGCACTTCATCCACGGTGATCTGCGCTTTCAGACGTTTGGCTTTTTCGTCATAAGGGCGTCGCAGAACAAACAGTCCCGGTTCAGACCCTGCCAGCATGCGCCGCGCAACAGAATGGTCTTCGGCGATGGCCAAGGTCGTGGGAGCAGGCGGTGCGCCGAACAAGCCGTCATCCTGTGTCGGCGGAGTGGCCAACAGGAAGCGGGCAATCTGCCATGCAAGCGTCGCCTTGCCGACCCCGCGCGGGCCGGTGATCAGCCAGCCATGATGCAAGCGGTCCGAACCATAAGCCTCAAGGAAATCGGCTTGCGCAAGGTCCTGACCGAACAACGCCATGGTTTCACGCGGATGCGGGGCACCGTCGATGCGGTCAGGTTCGGGCAGGGCGGTCTGGTTCATCTCAGGTGCGGGCTTACCGCAGCCCAGACATCCTCTGCAACGGTTTCGGGGGCGCGTGCCCCGTCAATCACGCGGAACCTGTCGGCGAATTCCTCTGCCAGGGACAGGAACCCCGCGCGCATCCGGTCTTGCAGATCCTGCCCGAAATCCTCGAACCGTTCTTCGACGGTGTTGCGCGATTTGGCACGAGACAAACCGATGGCCGGGTCCATGTCGATCAACACTGTCACGTCCGGTTCCACGCCGATCATCAAGGCGTGCAAAGCGTCCACCTTGGCGCGCAGATTGCCCCGGGACAGCCCCTGATACATCCGGGTACTGTCGGCGAAACGGTCGCATATCACGATTTTCCCGGCCTCGAGCGCAGGCCGGATGGTGCGTTCCAGATGGTCCCGACGCGATGCCGTGAACAACAGGATTTCCGTTTCGGCCGACCAGCGATCCGGATCTCCCTGCAACACAAGTGCGCGAATTTCCTCACCGCCGGGGCTGCCTCCGGGCTCGCGCGTCAGAACGACGTCATGGCCTTCGTATGTCAGCCGGTCCGCGAGAATGCGCGCTTGCGTGGATTTCCCCGATCCGTCGATGCCCTCAAAGCTGATGAACAGCCCGGGTCGCGTCACATCGTTTCCTCGGGACGGCCCTGCATGCGACCCAACAGCACTTGCGATACGTTCATGATGCGATCAACGAAACCGCTCGCCGGAACCGAACTCGCCGCAAAGAGCGGAATGCGGGTTTCCGGAAGACCCTCTGGGCTGATGATCAGCTCTGCCAGGCGGCGACCCTCGGCAATCGGCGCCTCGATCGGGCCGGTATAGACCACCTCTGCGGGGATCTCTGTGCCCGGCGTGTTTGGCAGCAACAGTGTCACGTCTTCGTTGGCCACAAGGCCGACCGTTGGCGCAGCCCCCATCCAGACATCCGCTTCGGCCACCACGGTTCCGGCCCGTGTCACGGTTTGTTCTGCAAACTGGCGAAAGGCCCAGTTCACGATGGCCTCGGATTCCTGTGCGCGACCCTGCGCGGTGTCGAGCCCGGTAATGGTGAAAATCACCCGCCGGTCACCCTGCTTGGCAGAGCCGACCAGGCCATAGCCGGCTTCACGCGTATGTCCCGTTTTCAACCCGTCCGCGCCGATCCCCAATCCGAGCAACGGATTGCGATTGAAACGGTTTTGGTATTCCTTTTCGTCGAACAGGAACTCCTTTTCCGCGAACATGGGGTAGAATTCGGGGAAATCCTCGATCAGGCGCCGTGCGAGCAATGTCAGGTCACGCATCGACATGACATGGCCATCCATCGGCCAGCCGCTCGAATTCTTGAACACGGAATTGGTCATCCCAAGCTGGCCGGCGCGCTGTGTCATCAGACGGGCGAACCCGGCTTCCGATCCGTCCGGCGACAGGGCTTCTGCAATCACCACGCAGGCATCATTACCGGACAGAACGATGATGCCGCGGATCAGGTCCTCGACCGTAACCCGCTCTCCGATGCCCAGAAACATCGTCGAGCCGCCAAAGGAATGGGCATGTTCGGACACGGGCAGCTCTTCGTTCAGGTCCAGACGCCCGTCGCGCACCGCTTCAAAGGCCATGTAAAGCGTCATGAGCTTGGACATCGACGCAGGCGGCATCGCTTCGTCCGCGTTCTTGGCCAGAAGCACCGTGCCCGTTTTGGCATCCAGAACGAACGCCGCAGTCGCCTCTGTATCGAATGCCGCAAGCGGAGAGGTCGATATCAACAGTCCGGCCAGCCCGGCGGCAAGAAAGGAACGGGTACGTTGGATCATCTCGATTCTCCTTTCGGTCCGCAGCGGATTCGGGTCAGTTGGTGACCGCGTATGCGTCAGTGAAGCCCTGCGCCTTGATCTTGGCAAGCAGGTCGCTGCGCTCTGCGCTGCTTTGTGCCGGTCCGACGATCACGCGCCAGAATGTCTTCCCGCTTGAACTCTGTTCCAGCACTGTTGGGATCATCCCGGCCTGTCGCATCGCGGTGGCCGTGTTGTTGGCATTCTGCTCGATGCTGAAGATGCCGATCTGGATGAACGGCTTTGCCAGCGAGGATGTTGCGGGACGCGGCGTCGGCGCGGGTGTGGGCGTCGCATCGAGCGCGGCCGCGGCGGTCTGTGCAATCGGGTCCAGCGTGGTTTCCGCGACATCTGCCGGGGCGTCGAGAGTGCCTTCGGTCAGCGGTGCGTCCGACGCGGGCGGTGCCACCGCATCGTCGGGGACTTCTTCGCGGCGCAGGGCCACCACGTTCAACGATGTGGGGGCCCCTGCCAGAACGCCCAGGGCAGCCGCGGCATCTGACGATATCTGCAGACGCGGGCCGGGTGTCTCTCGCTCCTTGCGGAACAGCGCGCCGATCACGAAATTGCCGTTTGCCTCATTGCGTATGATCACGCGCTCTGGCTCCGACACGTCCGGATGTGCCGCCCAGACACCGCCAAGCGAAGGGCGACCGTCCCAAAGACCCGGTTCACTGACCTGGAACACTTCGGGCGCTTCGACATCACGCTCCACGAGCCGCGTTGACCGTGTGCCTCCGGTCGTTCCGGTTTCCGCTGCTGTCGCGTTGCCGGTTCCGCCCTGCAGGAACGCAGGCAGGTTTGCGCCCTCGCACCCGGCAAGCGCCAACACCGCAACCCCACCCAAGAGCAATGCCCGAGGCCGCCGCCACCCGAGAGCGTTCGTCATACTGATGTTCATTGCCTGCTCGCCTTCTACTGTACCGCCGATGACGCCATTTCCAGCCGGGGGACCGGCGTCACGTTTTTATTTTGAAGAAAGCTTACAGATTTGTGCTGCGCAAGAAAAGTCTGACGGTGACCCCGCGCAGAATTTCCCGCGCCACATCTTTCAGAATCGCGGAACTGTCGCTAAGTCGCTGTGCACCGGAGGTTTGGCAGAGTGGTCGAATGCGGCGGTCTTGAAAACCGTTGGGCGTGAGAGCGTCCCCAGGGTTCGAATCCCTGAGCCTCCGCCACTATTTCCACTTAAAGCTCTGATTTCCTTGAGTATTCATCTTTTGATGTGGGTTGCGGATACACTTCGGGATACACTTTTTTCCAGCCTCACTTGTCAATGGCTCCCTTTCTCAGCATCCTCGACAAGCCGTGACGCGCTAATCGCGTTCACCGCTCGATTCAGTCCGTATTGCAGTGGCAGTGGCTGCGAAGGGTTGGTCCAATGGTAGAAAAGAACGATGCTGATCAGTGGGAGTGGGAACCACTTCTTGAAACGGCGCTCCGATCGGACATTACTGACGGTGAAGTCGCTGTGGCTTGGAACGAGCTGGAAAACTGGTGGCAAGATACTCGACGCTGGGATGATGCACACAAACCGTCGTTAAGCGCTTTGTTAAAACGATTGAGGTCCGTTGTGCCGACAGTAACCGTTGAAAATGGCATGGAGCGCGCAACTCGTCATCTACAACCCTCGGACCCAGCTGATTTATGGGCTGGACAGGAGCGCTTTAAACCTGCGGCAGAGATTCTGCACTTTGGTGAATTGGAAGCATTGGTTGATGGAGAGCCGGAGAAGCCAAGCGATTCCTGGTCCAAGCATCGCGAGATGATAACGAAACATTTGAATGAGTATCTGCACTCCTCCGATCCGACATCTGGTGACGCGTCGCTTTCACGTCGAGGTCACGCCTCCTCTGCGCTTGAACTCCTGTCTCATCTGGACGTTGTCGAGGGTTTTGCACGGCATGAATTAACTGATGAGACCGATCACGTTTGGTTGACCGAACTTGTCGCAGAAATCGCCTTCGCGGCCTTTGAGGCAGGACGCCACACACAAGCGGCTTGGGGCAAGACGTTTGAAAGCTACGTTCCCACAGGCAAAAAGGTTAAAGATGGACAAAGGGCTGCCGCGGCCAGTCGACGTTCGCAAACCTCAGTGCAATCCGAGGCCGTACTGGAAAGTATGGATGCCTTAATCGCCGAAGGAAAAAATATTTCTTCTGCTGCACGAATAACCGAGAAAAGAGGCATCGGGACATCGATGGAAGCGAACCGTGTTCTTTACCATCGGAGAGAGCAAAAAAAGTTGTGACACATTAGGCCACTGTCACAACCTTAACTTCGTAGCCTCAGCAGGACGCACAGCGGTGCGCGAGAACTCAACTCGAAGCTGAGGCTATCATGATCAAGAATTTTGCAGGCAACCATGCCACGTCTGGCAT
>CAYZAD010000049.1:0-16128 GCA_964476315.1 uncultured Rhodobacterales bacterium | reverse complement strand
GCCGTTGCAGCGCGTTGGCATCCACACCGCCGGTCAGAACCTTGCCCGAGGACGGCACAACTGTGTTAAATGCCCTACCAAGTCTTGTGATGGAATCGAGAAGAATAACTACATCTCGTTTGTGTTCAACCAGCCGCTTTGCCTTTTCGATCACCATTTCTGACACGGCCACGTGGCGCGTCGCAGGTTCGTCAAAGGTCGAGGACACAACCTCACCTTTCACAGACCGCTGCATATCGGTGACTTCTTCAGGTCGTTCATCAATCAGCAGAACGATCAGGTAACATTCCGGATGATTGCGTTCGATCGAATGCGCGATGTTCTGCAAAAGAACCGTTTTACCCGTACGCGGCGGTGCCACGATCAGAGACCGCTGTCCCTTCCCGATGGGTGCAACGAGGTCGATAATGCGGGCAGAGCGATCCTTGATCGTGGGATCCTCGATTTCCATCTTGAGCCGCTCATCTGGATAGAGCGGTGTCAAGTTATCGAACGCGATCTTGTGTCGTGCACGTTCCGGATCCTGGAAATTGATCTGGCTGCAGTTGAGCAACGCGAAGTAGCGTTCGTTGTCTTCCGGCGCCTTGATCTCGCCATCGATTGTATCACCGGTCCGCAGCGAAAACTTGCGGATCATCTCGGGTGACACGTAAATGTCGTCCGGACCTGGAAGGTAGTTCGCTTCGGGAGACCTCAGAAAACCAAACCCGTCCTGAAGGACTTCCAAAACGCCATCCCCGAAAATCTGCCACCCTTCATCTGCGCGCTCACGCAGGATCTGGAACATGATTTCGCCCTTACGCATGGTCGATGCGTTTTCGATCTCAAGCTCTTCGGCCATCGCCAGAAGGTCTTTGGGGCTTTTTGCCTTGAGATCGGCAAGGTTCAGTTTTTCACTCATGGAATTCACTCATAGCGAACGATGACTGCACCTCAGTGCAGCGCATGTTCATTCTTCTTAGGAAAATACATCCAGAACAGGATTGTCGTGGTCTTAGCTGACGTCTTCAAAGCTGTCAAACATCCCACTTTCATTAAAAAATAAGAAAGAAAGTAAGGATTTGGAAGATTGTAGCAGGCACGGGCATCTGTGGATTACAGAACTGTGCACCAGTTATCCAAAGAGTCTGGATCGCTCACAGACATGGGGATAAGAGTGTTAGAGAACTGGGAAAAGCAGATAACGCATTATTTTTGTTAAGAAAAATGTCTCAAAATATGTGGATAAGGTCTGGGATGAGTACGTATGGAGAGGATACCATTCACGTTGTTCACATCCGCAAGTTATCCCATCCCCAGCGGGCAAAACGTCCGGAGAACCTGAGAACGACTCCATGAAATTGCAAAACGCTTGCAGCAACAGGCGGTTTTCCCCACATCGCGGGTGAAACAAACCCGACTTGTCCGTAAAGATGTCCACATGAAAATTGATCTTATCCTCGCGTCCGGGTCGCACATACGGGCGCAAATGCTGCGCAATGCCGGTGTCCGATTCGATGTTCAAGTCGCCCGCATCGATGAGGATGCCATCCGGCAATCCTTGCAGGCAGAGCATGCCTCCCCCAGAGATATCGCTGACACGCTGGCAGAAATGAAGGCAAGAAAGGTCTCCGACAAGACACCGGGCGCGTTGGTTTTGGGCTGTGATCAGGTCTTGGCCATGGGCCAGACCGTGTTTGCAAAGCCAACGGATATCGAGGACGCGCGCGCCCAGTTACAGCAGCTGCGCAATCAGTCTCATACTCTTCTCTCGGCGGCAGTGCTGTACGAAGACGGGGAACCGAAATGGCGCCATGTCGGTGTGGTTCGCTTGCGGATGCGGGATGTATCCGATGCGTATCTCGAAGACTATCTGACACGAAATTGGGACAGTGTTCGTCATTCCGTCGGTTGTTACAAGCTGGAGGAAGAGGGATCCCGTCTGTTCACTCAAGTCCAAGGAGACTATTTCACAGTGCTGGGACTTCCTTTACTTGAACTTCTGAACCATCTCACCTTGACCGGACGGATAGACGGATGAGTGACAACAAGATTCCCCTGGCGGGCGTGATCGGGCATCCGATATCACATTCCAAAAGCCCGCACCTCCATGGATACTGGCTGCGCAAGTACGGGATCAGGGGACACTATGTTCCCATCGATATTGCTCCCGAAAAAATCGGTGATCTTTTGCCAAGGCTGGCCGACCTTGGTTTCGTTGGCGCCAATGTCACGATTCCCTACAAGGAAAAAGTGATGGAAATCGCTGACCTTATTACGGATCGGGCCACCCTGATCGGCGCATCCAACACGCTGATTTTTCGCAAAGATGGCCGAATCCACGCCGACAACACAGACGGCTATGGTTTTATCGAGAATATTCGTCAGACGATCCCGGATTGGACACCAAAGGAAGGCCCCGCAGTTGTGTTTGGCGCAGGCGGTGCGGCAAGGGCCGTCATTGCGTCTCTTCTGGATGTGGGTGTCCCGAAAATCATGTTGACCAACAGAACCCGCATCCGTGCCGAAAAGCTGCGAGAGGATTTTGGCCATCGTGTTCATGTTGTCGAATGGGTCCAGGCCGGAAACGTGTTGGAGGATGCCGATCTCGTCGTGAATACGACGTCACTCGGCATGGTAGGGAAACCGGAAATGCGCGTCCCTCTTGATGGCCTCAAACGCGGAGCGATTGTGAATGACCTTGTCTATACGCCCCTTCGCACACGGCTGCTGGCCGAGGCAGAGTCGCGGGGATGTCGGGTTGTCGATGGCGTTGGTATGCTGCTGCATCAAGCGGTGCCCGGTTTTGAACGCTGGTTCGGAAAGCGCCCTGTGGTGGACGAAAACGCCCGCGCTGCGGTTCTGCGGTGACGTTCAAGCTTGGATTGACCGGCTCCATCGGGATGGGCAAGTCCACCACCGCAGGCATGTTTGCTGACGCTGGATGCTCTGTCTGGGACGCGGATGCAGCTGTGCATCGCTTGTATTCTCAGGGTGGCAAAGCCGTTGCCGAAATTGCGCAGGCGTTCCCCGCTGCTGTCAAAAATGGCGCAGTCGACCGTCAGGCATTGCGCGAACTCATTCAAGAAGACCCAACGGTTTTACAGAAACTGGAAGCGATCGTGCATCCGCTCGTGCGACAGGACCGTGAGGATTTTGCGAAGACAGCAGATGCTGACGTTCTGGTTTTTGATATCCCCTTGCTGTTCGAAACGAATGCCCAAGACGAGATGGATGCGGTTGCATGTGTCTCTGTTTCGCCTGAACTGCAGGAAAAACGGGTCTTGGATCGGGGTACGATGACAGTGGAACAGTTCCGCACCATCCGTGATAAACAAATGCCCAATGACGAGAAATGCGCACGCTCGGACTTTGTGATCACAACAGAGACCCTTGAAGACGCGCGTCGTCAGGTACACGATGTTCTCGAAAAAATCAGGGGGGGTATGTCTGATGCGTGAAATCGTACTGGACACCGAAACCACAGGCTTTGAACCAGAACAGGGCGACCGTATTGTCGAGATCGGTGCGGTTGAACTTTTCAATCATGTCCAGACCGGCAAGACATACCACCAATACATCAACCCGGAACGGTCAATGCCGCAAGAAGCCTTTGAAGTGCATGGGCTGGGCGACGATTTTCTGCGCGACAAACCGGTCTTCTCTGAGATTGCACAGGCTTTTGTCGACTTCGTGGGTGATTCCAAACTGATCATCCACAATGCGGCCTTTGATATGAAGTTTATCAATGCCGAACTGGGATGGCTCAAACGGCCAATGATTCCCTTTGAACGGGCGGTCGATACGCTTGCCATTGCACGACGGAAATTTCCTGGCTCTCCGGCATCGCTTGACGCCTTGTGTCGCCGGTTCGGCATCGACAACTCGGCGCGTACGCTGCACGGAGCCTTGCTCGATTCAGAAATCCTGGCCGAAGTGTATCTGGAACTGATTGGGGGCAAGCAGCCGGACTTTGCGCTGAGCGTATCGCAAACGTCGTCCAGTCAGGGAACCGACACACAGGAATGGCGCCCGAAAGCCCGCCCTGTTCCGCTGCCGTCGCGCTTGTCAGAAAGCGAAAAGGCGGCACATGCCGCCTTTGTCGAAAAGCTTGGTGATAGCGCGCTCTGGAAGCGCGCATAACCGTTACGCGCTTGCAGTTTCCGCCTGCTGTGCCTGTGCACGGCGTGCCAATTCGGTACGGTAAAGCTGAAGAAAATCAATCGTTTCAAGATTGAGCGGCGGGAAACCACCATCGCGCGTCACATCGCTGACAATGCGACGGACGAAGGGGAACAACATCCGCGGGCATTCGATCAGCAGGAACGGATGCAGTTGTTCGTCCGGTACGTTTTCAACGTGGAAGACGCCAGCATATTCAAGTTCGAGAACGAAAAGCGTGTCACCGCTTTCCTTTGCTTTTGACGTGACCTGAATTTTCAGGATCACTTCATACTGGTTCTCAGCATTGCGTTTCTTGGCATCAAGATTGACCTGAAGCTGGACATCGGGCTGCACGTCACCCTGCACGCCCTTCTGGGCAAGGATGTTTTCGAACGACATGTCGCGCACGAACTGTGCCATCACGTTCATTTTGATTGGTGCGGGCTGTTGACCTGCGGCGCCGTTGGCTGTGGTTTCTGGCGTATCAGCCATGTGTCTCTCCCTGAGATCGAGCTAGTTTCACGTTCGGCGCTGCATATCAGGCGGGATGCAAAGCCTCAATGCTTGGTCCAGCCTGAACCTTGGTGAGTTGGCTTTTTCGCGTCCGTCACATCACGAAAGTCGCCATCGATAACCGTGTCGCGTGGTCTTGGGTTATGCTGCCTTGGATCATCGAACGGGCCGGGCTGAGGCCCCATTTCAAAGCGCTGCACATGGATGCGTTTTTTCAGATACTTGATGAGCGCGATCCGAACCGGGGGCGCAAGCAATGCAAAGCCCAGACCATCGGTAAAGAAACCCGGCGTGAGCAACAGCGCGCCAGCCAAAAGGATCATGGCGCCATGGGCCAGTGGCTCGGAAGGATCCTCCAAGCGGGAAAAGGATCCGCGCAAGTTGTCCATCGCCATGAGACCCTGCGAACGCACAAGAAAGGTGCCCAGAATCGCAGTGAGCACAACGATGCCCAGTGTTGGCCAAAGACCGATCCAACCGCCAATCTGGATGAACAAACCGATCTCGATCAGTGGGACGAGCAAGAATGCAACAAACAACCACATTTCCGAGTACTCCTTTCGACGGGCGCTGGTGGACTATGCAACACCCGTCACCTACATAAGAGTCCAATGTTGACGTTTCCACTCCTGGTCTGGGCGAGGTCCTGATGAATTCTCCGCTGATACAGCTCTTGGTGCTTGCCGGCATCGCCGTCTTTTTAATACTTCGCCTGAAAAGCGTACTTGGCACGCGGGAAGGGTTCGAGAAGCCGTCAGTGCCCCGGCAAGATGCGCCGTCGTCGTCGCGCCGGGACTTTGAAGTCATCGAAGGCGGCCCCGACCGCGATATCGTCGATCATGTTGATGAGCACAGCGATGCCGCGGATGCGCTTGCCCGGATGAAGCGGGCAGAGCCGTCTTTTGGCGTGGCAGACTTTCTTGGTGGTGCGCGCGGTGCTTATGAAATGATCCTGATGGGGTTCGAACGGGGCGATCTTGCCGAAATCAAACCGTTTCTCAGCGATGACGTGTACGAGACCTTCGCAGAGGTGGTGGAATCCCGCGAGGCGCAGGGCCTGACCATCGAAGCAGAGTTCATCGGTGTGCGAGAGCTGTCACTGGTGGATGCAACGTTCGACGATGCATCGAACACCGCCGAAATCACCGTGAAATACATCGGTGAACTGACATCCGCCGTGCGCGACAGTTCGGGTGAAATTATCGAAGGGTCGCCGACCCAGGTTAAGCGGCAAAAAGACGTTTGGACCTTTGCACGACGCATGGGTGTGGATGATCCAAACTGGCAGCTTGTCGCCACGGGCGAATGATACCACGGCTGGGCGCGGCGATCCTTGCTGGCTTGTTAGTGACAGGACCCGCTGTGCCCTCCGAAACGGACACCCAGTTTTCCATTCTCGATTTCGACCAACTTGACGGGTGGGCGGATGACGATCACGCTGCCGCCCTATCTGTGTTCAAGAATACTTGCGCAGATCTGGACGAACCTGATTGGTCCTCGTTATGTGCACTGGCGTTTGATGCGACGGATGCGCGCCAGTTTTTTGAACTTTTCTTCCGCCCCTTGTTGATCACCGATGGAACGGATGCCCTGTTCACCGGGTATTTCGAACCCGAACTGAATGGGTCGCCGGTTCGGACATCAAGATACCGTCACCCTGTGTATCGTATGCCGCCCGAAGCCAATGAAAACCGGCCTTGGCTGACCCGTCGCGAAATTCTGACCAGCGGTTTGATGGAAGGACGGGGGCTTGAAATCGCGTGGGTAGATGACCCGGTTGAGCTGTTTTTCCTGCAGGTTCAGGGATCGGGCCGTATCCGGTACCCGGACGGACGCATGATCCGCGTCGGATATGGCGGTGCAAATGGCCACAACTACAGCTCAATCGGGCAAGAGCTTGTGCGGCGCGGAACCTATCAGGCGCATCAGGTCTCCGCAGAGGTCATCAAGAATTGGGTAAGGCGCAATCCGGCTGCGGGTGAAGACCTGCTTTTTCACAACGCGTCTTATGTTTTCTTCCGCGAGGTGAGTCAGGTTCCCGCAGACAAGGGTCCGCTTGGTGCGATGAACCGGTCGATTACGCCAATGCGATCCATCGCCGTTGATCCGGCCTTCACGCCTTTGGGCGCGCCGGTTTGGGTGGAAAAGGATGGCGATGTTCCGCTGCGACGTCTGATGATCGCGCAGGACACGGGATCGGCCATCAAAGGCGCACAACGGGCAGACGTGTTTTTCGGCACTGGCGATGAGGCTGGAGAGAAGGCAGGTCGCGTCAAGGATCCAGGTCGTATGGTGGTCTTGATGCCCATTCAACGCGCATACGCCTATCTGCCGGAGTCGCTACAATGACCCGCCGCAAGCTCCGGGCCGACGAACGGGAGCTTTGGCAAAAGGTCGCCCATACAACAGAGCCCTTGCCGCAGGCGCTGCGCCGAGAAAAACAAGCTGAAAAAACACCAGCCGTTCGTTCGAAACCCGCGCCAGAGCCGATGAACCTTCCCAAGGCCTTTGGTGTGGGGGTAAAGGCTGCGGTTCCACATGGGCAGACGACCATGCCTACCTCGCCAGCGCGCGTTTCGCCCAACATGGACAAAAAGACCTTTGGCAAGATGCGGCGCGGCAAACTGGTACCCGAAGCCAGGATCGACTTGCACGGCATGACGCTCGATCAGGCGCACCCAGCGCTGACGCGGTTCATACTGACCTCTCATACACGCGGTTTTCGACTGGTTCTGGTGATAACGGGAAAAGGTCAGCGTGACGATCCGCACGACCCGATGCCACGTCAGCGGGGAATCCTGAAACGTCAGGTTCCGATGTGGCTCAGGATGGCGCCTTTGAATTCTGCTGTGCTTGAAGTGTCCGAAGCCCATTTGAAACACGGCGGCGGTGGCGCGTATTATGTCTATTTGCGCAGAACTTCCCGCAGATGATCCGCCACCAATCCGGGCGCTTCTTCATGCATGAGATGACCATATCCACCGAATGAAATCACCTTTGCATTCGGCATCTTGCGCGCCACCTCTTTGACCGAAGACGGGGGCACGGCCCTGTCCTTTTCGCCAACAAGAAAGGTGCAAGGCGTCTGGATATCCGGAAGATCGGAAAGAAGGCCATCGAGTTTCCACTGCGCCATCATCAACAGCGTTCCATCCACATGATCCTTGCTGCGAAACAGTTTCGCATAGAGGTTCAACCCTTCCGGAGAGATCGTGGAACCGGTGGTTTCCATCAACGACACGACCTGACCGTGGCCGGACATGCGCCGTTTGATCATGTTGATCATGAAGGGGCTCATCGCGACGACCCGCGCTGCGATGGGAAACAGCACTCCGGCGAACCCTTTGAAGGGGGTCAATGCCGGATTGACGGCAATCATCGGAGTCGTTGGGTTAGAGATCTGCAAGAGCCGCAGGCCAAGCGCCGCACCGGCCGAATGCGCCAGGATGGCTTTGGGTTGCCAGCCCTGATCCTCTAACAGACTGAACACATCTTGCGCCATGAGAGGCAATGATGACCGGTGCCGCGATCCGAGTTTCGTCAATCCATGTCCTGGAAGATCAAGCGCGACAACGTGGTGATCCGTTGCCAGATCCGTCATGACATCCCGCCAGGAATGGGTCGATCCGCTCGCTCCGTGCAAAAGCAGGACCGTATCCCCCTGCCCCATTTCCTGCACATGCCACCGATGTGGCCGAACGTCTATGAACCGCGAATGCTTGGCATGAGGCCATGCTGTCAGGTCAGGTGCCGCCCCCATCGCATCACTCGCCAAGTGCCGTTTCGATGGCGCGGCTCAATCCGCGTGCGTCTGCACGGGGCAGCGGCAGGTAGGTGGCGTGCATGACATCACACAACATCCGCAAATCACGATGTGGACGAACGGATGTATCGATCATGGCGCAGGGCAGATTCAGGCTTCGAATGTGGCGCGCCATCATTTGCGCATCTTCGGTTGCGGCCTGCCGCCCGGTCTTTCCCGGAAGCGGGACATTCGCACGCCCATCGGTCAGAACAGCGATCGACGGTGAAAGGCCTTGAGCGCGGGCGCGTTGCGCCAGTTCTCCTGCGGCTTTGAGCCCCGAGGCAAGTGGCGTTCCGCCGCCGCCGGGCAAACCTGCCAGACGTCTCTTTGTTTGCACCAGCGATCGGGTGGGCGGCAGGATCAGATCGGCGCCCTCGCCCCGAAATGCAATCAGCGCCACATGGTCCCGGCGCGCGTAGGCATCGGCCAGCATCAGCTCCACGGCACCCTTGGCCTCGGCAAGCCGTGCAACAGCCGACGATCCAGATGCATCGACAGCAAAGATCACCAGCCGGTCAGAAACCTCCTGGTACACTTTCACGTGGATATCCGATGTATGGATCAAAACGCCGTCATGGTCCGGTCTTTGATTGCGACGGATGGTTTGCCACGGAACGGCGGCGCGCAAAGTGGCGACAAGATCGATCCGATTGCCTCCGTCAAGCCTCCCTTGTCGCGAAGGAAGCGGCCGTCCCCGACGATTGCCGCGTTTCTTGTCACCGGCACCGCCGGCGCCCGAAGCCCCTTTTCGTGTTCCGGATCCTTCCAGAGCTTGCAGGACATCCAGCGGCAAGATCGCCTTGACCGCCTCCACCAGCAATTCATCGGGTAACGTCAGATCATTTTGATCTTCGTCGGGTGATTGGCTGTCCGGTGTGTCATCATGTTGGGGGTCGGTGTCCTGGTTTTCAGGTTCATCTTCATCCGCCGGCATTTGCGTTGCGCGATGCGCGTAAACCAGCTGAACGGCGATCTGAAGATCGTCTTCGTTGACCATGTTCCGGTTGTTGAGTGCCGCATTTGCCTTTGCGGCCGCAAGAGCGAGCAGCGGGGCACGCAGGGATATGATGCCGAAGCGGGCCGCTGTCACGGTCAGGGCCTCTTCGGTTCCTGCAGGTGCAGTGACACCGCTTAGCCGATCACGGGCAGCAGAGAGATCCTTTTCAGATATGACAAGATTGGCCAGTGCGACGTGGCGCAACCCTTCCAGGTCGATCCTGAAGGCAAGCCTTTCCGTCAGCGTTCTGGGTGCGACCTCATCTTCATCGGCGCCCTCATCAAGAAGCAACAGGCTATGTCCATCGCGGGCATCGAGCGTTTGTGCCAAACGGGCGGCCAGACCCGGTTCACACCGTTCCGCCATGGTCAGAATGATCGGGCCCGGCGTTGCCAAAAGGCCTTTGGCCATGACAATGCGTCCACGGGTCAGCGTTTCACCCACATCAACACCGCCAAAGAGCTGCAGATCGGTAATGGACGGTGAAACACGTCGGGCTTTCGGGAACAGAGCCTTGAAGGGTTCCGAAAAGGCATCGCGTACAGGCCCCGCGCGTGCCCGCAGGTGAAGCCCTCCTAGACCTGTTGGATCCACTGCCAACAAGGTCAGGGCCAATTGACCCTGCACATGAACGGCAGTCGGATCCTCAATCATGCAAAGACTTCCTCGACAGTGCGCATGACACGGGTCGACGACCCTGCATCGTCAAGCGGATCGCGGCGCATCCGGTGGCTGAGCGCCATGGGTGCAACTTTTCGAAGATGTGCGCGGGTCACCGCAGCGCTGCCTTCATAGGCTGCAAGGGCACGTGCCGCACGCAGAAGGGTCAGTTCACCCCTCAACCCGTCAGAACCGATGGCAACACAAAGCCCGGCACAATCGCGAAGCGTATCGTCGGGTGCGTCCGTCGCGTTCAGCGCCGCGCGAGCAGCCAGAATCCGGTCACGGACGTTTTCGTCTTCGGATGCCCATTTCTTCACGAAAGCATCAGGATTGGTGTCAAAGGCAGCCCGCCTGCGGATCACCTCGACACGTTCTTCAATGTCGTCGGGGGACCGGACTTCGACAGACAGACCAAAGCGGTCAAGCAGTTGCGGGCGCAGTTCACCTTCTTCCGGGTTTCCGGATCCCACAAGAACAAACCGTGCATCGTGGCGAACGGACAACCCTTCGCGCTCAATAACGTTTTCCCCGGATTGGGCGACGTCCAAAAGCAGATCGACCAAATGGTCCTCAAGCAGGTTGACCTCGTCGATATACAGGTAGCCGCGGTTGGCGCGGGCCAGCAGGCCGGGTTCAAATGCCTTTTCACCACGGCTTAGCGCGCGTTCGATATCCAGAGCACCGACAAGCCTGTCCTCTGTCGTGCCAAGCGGCAGATCGACAACCGGGGTCGGCGCTTCGACAACCGTACCCGACACGGCATCGGCCCATTCCGGCATGTCTTCGAGAGTTGCCGCATTGGTGGCGCTGCCTTCCAGCTTTCGGATCGGAGGCAGCAAAGCGGCAAGTGCGCGAACTGCGGTCGATTTTCCGGTTCCGCGGTCTCCGAAGACAAGGACACCGCCAATGCCGGGGTCGACCGCCGTCAGAACCATCGCCAGTTTCATCTGATCCTGACCTACAATGGCAGAGAAGGGAAAGGGATGTCTCATGCTGCGATGTCCTTTAGAATGCGGGGGGATTGGCCTTCCCAGCTGCCGGTCTCACCGGCAACGCGAAAACGGGCGTAAAGCTCTTCGCGGAACCATTGACCGTCTCGTACGGCTTTGATGGCTTTGGCGTGGGGGCCGTTCTTTCGGGCGAAATTGGCCATCGTGTCGGAATCGGGCCAGATTGAAAACGTGATCTGCTGCATCAGGGGAACTTCCCCAATCCCGATCTTGAACATGACGTTCGGATCCTGACCGATGACACTGCTGATATCCGGGACACGTTTCCAGAATTGTGCAGCGACCTTGGGTTTCACCGTCGCCCGGGTGAGCGCGGCGATCGGGCCGGCCGGTACAGGCGTTTCCTCTGCAAACGGGCTTTGCCCTGACCATTTCCCGCGTGCCGAATAAGGTGTCAGGAATACGGTCCAGGATTCGCTCGCGTGACTGGCGTATCTTTGGAACAGCGGTTCGCGCGATATGGCCTCACGCGCGCGCGCCTCGTTTTCCCAAACGGTCAGGATCGCGTAGACGGCCGTATTCGGGACAGGAGTGAACCCTTCGCCCGTGCCGGACCCGCACAGTTTCCAGAAACGAAGCCCGGCGATTCGGGGCAGGGACAGGCGTGCGCCGCCCATCATGGCCAACGCCCACAGCCGCGAAAACGGTGTAGCAAAGCGATAGAAGCTTAAGCTGACGGTCTGCATTTTGGTTCCCATAGTGTCAACTAAGTCTGACACATTTCCTGCAAAGAGGGAAGATATTTAATTTACGGATACCTGCGACAGCGATAATGTTGTAAATTAAAGTTGACAGTATATCATAGTGAAATGATGACAAAGTTAGACACAGCCCTGGCGGCACATTCAGACAAGCTCAACTCTGCACATGCTGTGGTCATTGGGGCCGGTCTTGGTGGTTTGGCCTCTGCCATGCGCCTTGGGGCGCTTGGCTACCGCGTTACCGTGATCGACAAACTCGATGTGCCGGGTGGCCGGGGGTCTTGCATCTGGAAAGAGGGTCACCGTTTCGATCTTGGGCCGACAATCGTCACGGTTCCGCAGGTTTTCAAAGAGTTATGGGCCGCTTGTGGCCGGGATTTCCATAACGAAGTCGATCTTCGCCCGTTGGACCCCTTCTATGAAATCCGCTGGCCGGATGGATCAAAGTTCACCGCACGTCAGGATACCACCGCGATGCGGGCCGAAGTCGCGCGATTGTCACCCGGTGACGTGGCAGGATACGACAAGTTCCTGCGGGACAGCGAAGAGCGGTACTGGTTCGGGTTCGAGGATCTGGGGCGTCGGTCCATGCATCGCCTTATCGATCTGATTCGCGTACTTCCGAGGTTTGCCATGCTGCGCGCGGATCGGTCCGTCTATGCGCACGCGGCCAAACGCGTAAAAGATGAGCGCTTGCGCATGGCCCTGTCGTTTCATCCGCTCTTTATCGGGGGCGACCCGTTCAACGTGACATCGATGTACATCCTCGTGTCGCATCTCGAAAAGGAATTCGGCGTTCACTACGCCATGGGCGGTGTTGCTGCCATCGCCGAAAACATGGCCCAGATCGTGCGCGATCAGGGCGGCACTTTGCACATGGAAACAGAGGTGGACGAGATCCTCGTCAAGGACGGTCGCGCGCGCGGTGTAAAGCTGACGGGCGGGGATGTTCTGACGGCGGATATTGTCGTGTCGAACGCGGATGCCGGGTTCACCTATGATCATCTGCTGCGCAAACAGAAACGCAAACGCTGGACCTCTGCCAAGTTGAAAAGCCGACGCTGGTCCATGGGGCTTTATGTTTGGTATTTCGGGACCAAGGGAACCCGCGACATGTGGAAGGATGTGGGACACCACACCATCCTGAACGGGCCGCGATACAAGGAGCTGGTGCGCGATATCTTCATGAAGGGCAAAGTCGCGGACGATTTTTCGCTGTACGTACACCGCCCCACCGTGACCGACCCGACCGCAGCGCCAGATGGGGACGATACGTTCTATGTCCTGAGCCCGGTTCCGCATCTTGGGCATAAGACCGCAACGGACTGGTCTAAGATGGAACGCGAATATCGCGTGCGGCTCACCAAGTCGTTGGAGGAAAACCTGATCCCCGGATTTGCAAGCCGTGTGACCGCATCAGAGGTCTTTACCCCAGAAACCTTCAAGCACCGATACTGTTCGCCTTACGGGTCCGGCTTTTCCATCGAACCCCGCATTTTGCAAAGCGCATGGTTCCGTCCGCACAATGTAAGCGAGGAGATGAAGGGTCTTTACCTGACCGGGGCCGGAACGCATCCCGGTGCCGGGCTGCCCGGAGTGATTTCATCGGCCGAGGTGTTGGCCCAGCTTGTGCCCGATCCGGCGTTGGTGCGCGGATGAATACGCAAGAATCAGATCTCGAAGCATGCCGTGAGGCTATCCGGCACGGGTCGCTGTCCTTTTACGCCGCGTCAAAGCTTTTGCCTGCCTCGGTCCGTGACCCGTCTCTGGCGCTTTATGCGTTCTGTCGTCTGGCGGATGATGCGGTGGACCTTCAGCTTGAAAAGGCAGCGGCTGTTCTGCGCCTCCAGGAACGGCTGGAGTTGATCTACACCGGAAGGCCCGAGAACGCCGCCGCGGACAGGGCGTTCGCCCGCGTTGTCGAAGACTTCGACATGCCGCGTGCCTTGCCGGACGCCTTGCTGGAAGGGCTGGCCTGGGACGCATGCGGTCGTCAGTATCGCACTCTGTCGGACCTGTTTGATTATTCGGCACGCGTTGCCTCTGCTGTCGGAGTCATGATGTGTGTTCTGATGCGCACGCGTGATCCGGATGCGCTTGCCCGGGCTTGTGACCTTGGTGTGGCGATGCAGTTGACCAATATCGCACGGGACGTTGGTGAAGATGCCCTTGAAGGGCGCATCTACCTGCCGCTGGATTGGCTTGATGAGGCGGGGTTGTCGCCCGAACGCTTCTTGACAGATCCCAAGCCGACGAAGGCCGTTCGCCAGATGACCCGTCGTCTGGTGATGGAAGCCAACCGTCTTTACATGCGGTCCGAAGCAGGTGTTGCAGCGCTGCCTTTATTGTCGCGTCCCGGCATATACGCTGCGCGCTTTATCTATGCGGGCATCGGGGCGCAGGTGCAAAAGGCAGGCTATGATTCGATCACGTCGCGGGCGCATACCTCCAAGGCTCAGAAACTGGGTTGGGTTGCGGTGTCTGCGATGAAAGCGGCCACAACCGCGGTTATGCCACGGTCGGCCGTTCTTTATGCGCGTTGCCTGCCGGAAACGCAGTTCCTCGTCGATGCGGCTGGCCGCGAAAAACGTGAATCCAGCCGGTCAGATACCGTGTTCGAAGCCTTGGCGCAGGTGGCGCTGCATGAAAGGGCGCAACGCGAAGCCTTGATGGCCTCGCAAAGCCGACCTACGTAAACGCTCATGTTTTGGCTTTTGTTCGGCATCTTCCTTTTGGCGTGTTTCGCAGCGGGCGCGACCGGTGGTTTGTTTCCGCCGGGCCAGTGGTACCGCAATCTCAATAAACCCGGCTGGACACCGCCGGATTGGGTTTTCCCGGTCGCGTGGACATCGCTTTACCTGTGCATGTCAGCGGCTGGTGCGCGTGTCGCGCTAAGCCCGGACAATGCCATCGCCATGGCGCTATGGTCATTGCAAATCGCCCTGAACGGTTTGTGGACACCGGTCTTTTTCGGTCTCAAGCGCATCAAGCTTGGCATGTTCGTTCTTGTTGCGCTTTGGCTGTCTGTTGCGGCGACCATGTGGGCATTGTTTCAGGTTGATACGATCGCTGGCCTTTTGTTTGCGCCTTACCTTTTGTGGGTGACAATTGCCGGAGCCTTGAATGGCAGTGTCTGGCGGTTGAACCGGAAAGAGGCAAATACGCCCCGTCCGGCCGCAACCTAATCGAACGTCCAGGTCTTTCTACGCGGAACCCGCACAGCCAGCATCGCCTTGAGCAAAGGTGAGCGGAACCGTCTCAGGTCAAGCGCTTCATGAACCCCAACGGTCGTTTCACCGTTCAGACGCGTTTGCACCATGGAACGGGAATAAAACGGCGCATCCAGCATGTTCATCACCTGCTTGGGTTTGCAGCCCAGATCCCCCCGCGTCTCCCGGCGCACGGCCCAAAGCGAGCGCTTGAATTCAAGCTGTGGGGGCAGGGGGATTTCAGTGGCCTCGCCCTCCGGCGTGAAGTGAAACCCCGCGCCAAGCTCTGTCCCGTCCAACCGCGTTGCGTCATAGAAACAGGTGCTTCCGCCTTGTGCCGGGTAACGGCCCCAGGTCCAGTACGAGAAGTCTTCCTCAAGTGCGCGTGTGCCGAAGTTGGCGTCGAAATAGCCATGTCCGTCCCATTGCCATCCGGGCGCGTCCAGATCGACCGAGATATCAGAGACAGGTCCGAACGGCCGCCAGATATGCGCGCCGTCTTCCGTCAGAGGCAGTTCCACCGTCGTGATCGCGCTGGGCGTCACGGTGATTGTGCCACGCACCCGGCTGACGAGCGGCAGCGAAGAGATCTCGTTGACGTCAATCACCAGCTTGCCATTGACCCAACGCATTGAGGACGGACCGACAACGAAATTGTTTGCTTTCTGTCGCAAGGCAGATTGGCCCCGATCGGTCATGGTGAACCGGCCACCCGGTCCATAAGTCGCAACGTTGATGCAGACATGGTCCTCGGGGTTCTTGCGGCCCGACCATTTGTACCAGGGTGAAAAGACGGATCCTATGAACCCGATGACCGAGATAGCGCGTGTGCCGTCGTTCGAGATTCCGTCGACATACCACCATGCATAGCCGTTTTCCGGGACCTTGATGTTGAAGTTAGGTCCGTCAGTATCGCCTCGGCCGCGTGCCTGCCGGAGAGCGCTGCCATTGGCACCCCCGCCCCGGGGTGTGTTCCCCCGCCCGCGAGGTATAACCCCCGAATCCGCGTTCGTGCCGTCGGCCGTTCCAAGGCCGCTGTCATCCCGTGCGGGGTCTGCCCGTAAAGCGAACCGGCGCTGCCGGGGAA
>CAYZAD010000048.1:0-16226 GCA_964476315.1 uncultured Rhodobacterales bacterium | reverse complement strand
GGGCTGTCTTCGCCCTTCTTGATCTCTTCGGGGTCAAGCTGGTTGTTGGCGATGGGGTCGAACCCCTTGACGCCCGCCGCGACGTCCCCGTCGGCGATGCCCTGCACTTCGAGTTCGTGCATGCCGGTAAAATCGGCGATCTGCTTGAACGTCAGTGTCGTGTTGTCCACCAGCCAGACTGCGGTGGCTTTGGCCATAATTGGTTTGCCCATCTCGCGTCTCCTTACGCAAAGCTGTCTCAGTCTCTCGGAGCGGGTCCGAGAGGTCCCGGAGGCCGGGACGGGTTTCCATTGTCAGGGAACTTGGCGGTTATATAGTCGCGCGAGGACAAAGAGGAAAGAGCAAATGCGGGCAATCTGGCTGGGTCTTTCGTGGGTTTTGGCAACTGGCGTGGCCTGGGCCGAGGGCGACCGGGCCGGGGAATTCGACTATTATGTCCTGTCGCTGAGTTGGTCCCCGACATGGTGTGCGATCGAGGGCGATGCGCGCAATTCACCGCAATGCGAGGCGGATTTCGGCTGGGTGATGCATGGGCTTTGGCCACAGTACCATCGCGGCTGGCCGTCCTATTGTCCGACCACGCAACGCAACCCGTCGCGCGCCATGACGCGGGACATGGCCGATATCATGGGCACGCCCGGGCTGGCCTGGCACCAGTGGAACAAACATGGCGTGTGTTCGGGATTGTCTGCGACAGACTACTATGCGCTGTCGCGGCAAGCCTACGGGTCGGTGGTGCGGCCACAGGTCTTTCGGGAACTGGATCGCCCGGTCAAGTTGCCCGCATCCGTGGTGGAAGAGGCCTTTCTGAAGGCCAACCCAGAGCTTGAGCCGGACATGATCACCATCACCTGTCGCGACGGGCGCATCCAGGAGGCACGGATTTGCCTGTCGACATCGCTGGAGCCTGTGCCCTGCGGACGCGACGTGGTGCGTGACTGCCAGTTGGACGACGCGCTGTTTGCACCGATCCGGTAGGCGCTTTTGGCCACCCGTTATCTTGGAACAGTCCAGCCGCCCGGCAGATCGTCACGGCGGGCGCGTGGCGGCTTGATCCGGGACATCAGGCCTTCGGCGCGGGACAGGAGAGGCCCAAGCCCCGGGGCCTTACGGGCACGGGCCTTGACCTCTTCGATCTTCATGACGTCGTCGATGCGGCGGTCGAGGAAGGCCCAGGTCGCCTGGTGATCCACCGAATCGTCGCCCAGCCAGTAAAGCACCGTGGAGGAATAGACCCCGGCCAGCGTGGCCCGCTTGGTGTACCAGTTGATGTCGCGCGACGTGTCACCGAGGGCCGTCCAGATCCTGTCTGCCGTGCCCCAGATGAGTTTCGAGCCTTCGACGGCATGCATCGGCAAAGCGAACAGCGTCGCGCCCCGGCGCACCGCCTCTTTGTCGTCGACGGTTTCAAGCCGCAGGCGAACGGCCAGCGCGACCTTGTCGCGAAAACGCATGCCGGACAGGTCGCGGTCGGCCAGCGCGGCCACCATCGCGTCGTCGCCCCGGCGGTGGAACGCGGCGGCCAAGTCCAGCGCACCGCGCGGGTAAAGACCGCGCGCCAGGGCGGGCGAGACGCCGGTATCTTCGATGGCCGCACGGAACGCCGCTTCGGACCATCCGTCGAACGGGACATGCATCAATGCGGCATCCAGCAATTGCGTTGCGGTATCGTCGGACGTCTCGGTCATGGCAGGCCTCCGGTGCGTTGGCTTTTGCAGTGTCGTGCAGGAACCTAGTGCGCCCGGATGGAAAGTTCCAGAAACACGGGCGGCTCGCGAAATCACGGCGCGCGCGCTGTTCGCACGGCAACACTCCTGAACGTGTTTGCCGACAGGGCACGGGGGCTCTGGAAGTCGGGGCCTTGATGTGGGTAAACGACGGGCTCAACATGCGATGCAAGAATTCACACCGTGCAAAAACAGACCCTTGATACCGCCCTTCTTGCCCTTGGCGCTTGCGTTCTGATCGCCGCATTCATTGCGTCTGCGATCTCCAAGGAGCTGTTTTTCACCTATTTCGGTGCCGAAGACTCCGTGATCGAAGACATGACAGCCCTCTGTCTGGCGCTGGCCGGACTGGTTCTGTTCGTCAGGGTTTACACCGCGCGACAACATGTTCCGCGGGGGATCCTGGCGCTGGGTGTGCTTTACGGGCTGGCCTATATCTGGGCCGGAGGAGAAGAAATCTCGTGGGGGCAGCGCATTCTGGGCTTTGAGAGCCCCGAGTATTTCCAACAGAACAACGACCAGCAGGAATTCACGCTCCACAATCTGGTGATCGGTGACGTGAAGCTGGACGAACTGATTTTCGGCCCCGTCCTGTCCTACATCATCCTGACCTATCTGATCATCCTGCCGTTGCTATGGCCGCGCGTGCAGTGGGTACAGCGTCTGACCCGTGCGATGATCATTCCGGTGCCGCGCCGCTATCATGCCCTGTTCGCGCTCGTGGTGACGCTGATCATTCCGCTGCTGGACGAATCGCGCAAATGGGAAGTCTACGAATGCATCTTTGCGCTGCTCTCCATGGCGATTTTCATCAACCCGGCCAACCCGATCACCGCAGAGGCCAAGGACACGGGCGCCGCAGACCGCAAGGCGACCTGAGCGCGGCGGAACGCTCTGGACAAACGCGCTTTGGCTTGCTATGCGAGCCACTCCTGCAAATCCTTGCAAATCCAACTTAGAAAGGTGGTGAAAACCACATGCAGGTTAGTGTTCGTGACAACAACGTCGATCAGGCGCTTCGTGCCCTGAAGAAAAAGCTGCAACGTGAAGGCGTTTTCCGTGAAATGAAGCTGCGTCAGCACTTCGAAAAACCATCGGAGAAAAAAGCCCGCGAGAAAGCCGAAGCGATCCGCCGTGCGCGCAAACTGGCGCGCAAGAAGGCGCAGCGCGAAGGCATGCTCTAAGCAGCTGTTCCAGCACTGTTCATGAATTTGACGACCCCCGGGGCCTTGGCCTTTCGGGGGTTTGTCTTTTCTTAAGCTCTGCGCACAAGAATCTTCGTACGAAGATTCTTGGGGCCGGCCAGTAATTTCTGGGTTGGCAACCGAATGGGGTGCTGGTGGCGTTCGTGGTGCTTTCCCAACGAGCGTGACGGGGCTTTCCTCTGCCCCATGCTTCTGACACGGTGCACCACGACCATCTTGGAGGCGCCATGAACACCACCGTTGTATTCGATGCCTATGGCACGCTGTTTGACGTGGCAGCCGCCGCGCGCGTGCTCGCCGAGGAACCGGGCCGGGAAGACTTGAAGGCCGTCTGGCCACAACTGGCCGAATATTGGCGGCAGAAACAGCTTCAATATACATGGCTGCGCACGATCACGAACGACTACACCCCGTTCTGGGAGGTCACCAAGGACGGTCTGGATTGGGCGATGGAAAAGGTTGGCCTCGACGATCCGGAACTGCGCGAGGCCTTGCTGGCGATGTACTGGGAACTGCCCGCTTACAAAGAAGTCCCGATGATGCTGGCGCGACTCAAGGCAGCCGGAAAGACCTGCGCGATCCTGTCGAATGGCAACAAGGACATGCTGGACGGGGCCGTCGACAGCGCGGGCATCGGACTGTATCTTGATGCCGTGCTGAGTGTCGAGGACGTGGGCATCTTCAAGCCATCCTCCAAAGTCTATGACCTGGTGGGCGCCCGCTTCGGGTGCCGCGCAGAGGATGTGCTCTTCGTATCTTCCAACGGCTGGGACGTGGCGGGCGCGTCCGGCTACGGGTTCGACACGGTTTGGGTCAACCGCGCCGGAGACCCCATGGACCGGCTTCCCCATCGCCCGCAGCGGGTATTGACCGATCTCACCACCATACCGGAGCTTGTCTGATGCCGCGTTTCACGACCTCTGATGGACTGTCATTGCATTACACCGATGAGGGTGCAGGCCTGCCCCTCTTGTGCCTTGCGGGCCTGACGCGCGACGGGCGCGATTTTGACTTTGTCGCACCGCATCTGGACGGGCTGCGCCTGATCCGGATGGATTATCGCGGGCGGGGGCAATCCGACTGGGGTGACCACACGACCTACCAGGTGCCCATCGAGGCGCGGGACGCGGTCGAATTGATGGATCACCTCGGGATCAAGAAAGCGGCGGTGCTGGGCACGTCTCGCGGCGGGCTGATCGCGATGGTGCTGGCCGCTACGGTCAAGGATCGGCTCCTGGGCGTCGCATTGAACGATATCGGTCCGGAGATTGATCCACAGGGCATCGAGGTCATCAAGGATTACCTGGGACGTGCGCCCACCCTGACATCGCATGCCGAGGTGGCCGAGGCCCGTGAACGGATCATGACCGGATTTGCCAATGTCCCGAAATCGCGGTGGCTGGAGGAGGCCGAACGCCTGTTCCGGCAAACCGACAGCGGTCTTGCCCTGACCTATGACCCGAAGCTGCGCGATGCCGTTCTGGAAACGGGCGCGCAGCCCGCGCCGGATTTGTGGCCCCTGTTCGATGCGCTGGCCGGATTGCCGCTGGCCTGCATGCGCGGGGCCAATTCGGATTTGCTGGCGGCGTCCACGTTCGAAAAGATGAAAGCGCGTCGTCCCGACATGATCGCGGTTGAGGTCCCCGATCGCGGCCATATCCCGTTTCTGGACGAACCCGAAAGCCTCGATGCGCTGCAGCGCTGGCTCAAGATGATGGTGGCCTGATGGATATTGGCAGAATCGAAGCCGCGGCAGAACGCCTGCGCGGGTTTGCGCGGGTGACGCCCCTGCTGTCGTCGCCCTTTCTGGACGAGATTGCAGGTCGGCGGGTCCTTGTGAAACCGGAATGCCTGCAGCACACGGGCAGTTTCAAGTATCGCGGCGCGCGGTCGGCCATTTCAGCGCTGTCCGAGCCGGTCCGCGCCCGTGGCGTAATCGCGTTTTCCTCGGGCAACCATGCTCAGGGTGTGGCCCTTGCTGCGCGGCAGTTCGGCGTGTCTGCCGTCATCATCATGCCAGCCGACGCGCCACGGATGAAGATCGACAACACGCGGGCCCTGGGTGCAGAGGTCGTGTTGTACGATCGTGCGTCAGAAGACCGTGACGCGATCGGTGCGGAGTTGTCCGAGGCGCGCGGGCTGACGCTGATCAAGCCGTTTGACGAACCCGAGGTGATTGCCGGACAGGGCACATGCGGGTTGGAGATTGCGGCACAGGCGGCCGAAATCGGCGTGCCCGAGGCCGAGGTCCTCGTGTGCTGCGGTGGTGGCGGGCTGACCTCTGGCATTGCGCTTGCGCTGGAGGCACAGGCGCCGGGCATGCGCGTCCGACCTGTTGAACCCGAGGGGTATGACGATGTCGCGCGGTCGCTGGCGTCAGGCCGGATCGAGCGCAACGCGGTCACCTCGGGCGGTTTGTGCGATGCAATTGTCACGCCACAGCCCGGAAACCTCACCTTCCCGATCATGCAGCGGCTGTGCGGGCCGGGGCTTGTCGTGTCCGACGAAGAGGCGCAACGCGCCATGGCGCAGGCTTTTGCGCGGTTGAAACTGGTGGCAGAGCCCGGCGGGGCCGTCGCGTTGGCGGCGGCGCTTTATCACGCAGACCGGATCGACGCCGACACGGTGATCGTGACGATTTCAGGCGGCAACGTGGATCGCGCGGTCTTTATCGAGGCACTGGACAGGTTCGGGGACGGGTGATGCAGGAGGTCACGGTCGCGAGTTTCAACGTCAAGAACCTGATCGGCCCGGACAAGGAATACTACGCGTACCAGAGCTACACCCCCGAGGAATACGCCTGGAAAGAAGACTGGCTGGCCGACCAGCTGCTGGCTTTGGATGCCGATGTCATCGGGTTTCAGGAAATCTTCGAGGAAGCGCCCCTGCGCGCGGTTCTGCAAGAAAGCTCGCGGCGGGCGGCGATCCTGAACGACGCCGCACAGCCGGACGCGACAAAACCCTATCGGAAAAAGGCGATTTTTCGGCGGCTCGAAAGCGGCGGCTATGCCGGGGCCGCGCTGGCCTTTGCGCCGAACAGCGCCGATGACGGGGTGCCGGGCGAACGGCGGCCCGGCGTGGCCATCCTGTCGCGGGCGGGGTTTGAAGGCGCGCCCGAGATCATCCAGGATTTGCCGCAACCGCTGGTCATTCCCTTTGCCCCCTTGCGCGGGATGGATGCGGGTGATGCCGGGCAGTTCACGCTGAACCGCCTGTCCCGGCCCATTCTGAAAGTCCGGGTGCGGATGGGGTCGCAGGTGGTGACCGTGTTCAATTGCCATCTCAAATCGAAACTGGGCGAATACATCAAACCGGCCGGTGCGCCCTATGCCGCCGAAGCCGATCTGACGGCGTATGACCCGCTTGGCCGCGCCCTTGGGGCGCTGCGCGCGGCGGTGCGGCGCATGGCCGAGGCCTGGGTCCTGCGGCGCGAGATCCTTGCGGAACTGGAAGCAGGACATCCGGTTATTGCCATGGGCGATTTCAACGATGGCGAACATGCCGTCAGCTCTGAGATCATCGCGGGCGAACGTCCCTTCAAGAACTACGCCTGGATGTTGCGGCACGACGCGCAGCATCCTGCGGACCGCTATTCGCAGGACGAAAACGAGACCATCACAGAGGCGGTGGAGCGCGTGCTGCTGCATTCGGCGGAAAAGCTGTTCGTGCGCAAATCGCTGCGCGACATGGTCTATACCTCGGCCTTTGGCGGGGTGTTCGAAAGCATTGACCAGATTTGGCTGTCGCGGCATTTCCATCCGGATCACGCGGACCGGATCGGGGATATGACCTATTTCAGCGTGCTCAACGACCATCTGACCGATGGCAGCCATCCCGAGGCGCCATACAACAAGCTGGCCAGCGATCACGGGCAGATCATGGCGCATTTGCGGGTCAAGTGATGCACAAGCCGGACATGCGGAAAACACGGAAAGGAGAGTGTCATGCAGGTTGCTGATTTAGGGGATATCCGGTTGCATTACCGGATTGACGGCGATCCGGATGGCGCGCCGGTGGTGTTTTCCAATTCGCTTGGCACGGATCTGAGACTATGGGACCAGGTGATCGATCTGCTGCCGGGCACCGGGTTGAAGTTCATCCGCTATGACAAGCGCGGACATGGGCTGTCCGAATGCACGCCTGCGCCTTATGCCATGGGCACGCTGGTGCGGGATGTCGAGCGTTTGATGGATCACCTCGCGTTGCGCGACGCGATTTTTGTGGGCCTGTCCATCGGCGGGATGATCGCGCAGGGGCTGGCGGCAAAACGGCTGGACCTGGTGCGCGCGATGGTGCTGTCGAATACCG
The DNA here is from genome assembly GCA_964476315.1 of uncultured Rhodobacterales bacterium. Taxonomy (GTDB): domain Bacteria; phylum Pseudomonadota; class Alphaproteobacteria; order Rhodobacterales; family Rhodobacteraceae; genus Marivita. Next base: position 8,986 of record CAYZAD010000048.1, on the reverse strand, counting down.
GCGCCAAGATCGCCACGCGCGAGATGTGGGCGGAACGGATTGCCGGTGTCGAGGCGGGCGGGATCGAGGCGCTTGCGGATGCGACCATGACCCGTTGGTTTTCCGACGATTTCCGGCAGACGGATGCCTTTCACGCCTGGCGCAACATGCTCGTCCGGCAACCGGCAGAGGGATATATCGGGTGTTCGCATGCGATTGCGGGCACGGATCTGATGACACCCACGTCGGGGCTGCGCCTGCCGACGCTGGGGATTGCCGGGAGCGAGGACGGATCGACACCGCCCGATCTTGTGCGCGAAACCGTCGACCTGATCCCCGGTTCCCAGTTCCATCTGATCCGGGGCGCGGGGCATTTGCCCTGTGTCGAAAAGCCTGAGGAATACGCGCGGGTGTTGACGGCGTTTATTCAGGCACAAGCGCATTGAGTTTGCATTGACCTGAGAAGTGTCAGATGTAGTTTACACATCAGGGTGCGATTTTCTGACACCTGAAAGTGTTCACGATGCGCCTGCCCGTCCTTTTCATTCTGCTCAGCGTCATGATCGACGCAATGGGTGTGGGGCTGATCATCCCGGTGATGCCCGATCTTATTCGCGAGGTGACAGGCGGGGATCTGGCCAATGCCGCGCTTTGGGGCGGTGTTCTGACCACGGTTTTTGCGGTGATGCAGTTCCTCTTCGGTCCGGTGATGGGCAATCTGTCCGACCGGTTCGGGCGCAGGCCGATACTTCTGATGACCCTGACAGTGATGGCGGCGGATTACGTCGTGATGGCGCTGGCGGGCAGCATCTGGCTTTTGTTCATCGGGCGGATTGTCGGCGGGATCACGGCGGCGACGCAATCGACGGCCAATGCCTACATGGCCGATATTTCCGAGCCCGGAAAGAAAGCGCAGAATTTCGGGCTTGTGGGCGCAGCCTTTGGGCTGGGCTTTGTGATCGGGCCGCTTTTGGGCGGTGTGCTGGGGGAATTCGGCACGCGCGCGCCGTTCTGGGCGGCGGCGGGACTGGCCGGGGCGAATGCGCTTTTGGGATATTTCGTCCTGACCGAGACCGTGACCGACGCAATCCGCCGACCGTTCGAGTGGCGGCGCGCGAACCCGTTCGGGGCCTTCAAGTCCATGCGGGAATTGCCGGGCATCGGACGGCTTTTCGTGGTGTTCTTTCTCTACCAGGTGGCGTTTTTCGTCTACCCGGCGGTCTGGGCCTATTTCGGCCAGGCGCGGTTTGGCTGGAATGCCGGGATGATCGGGCTGTCGCTGGGGCTGTTCGGGATCATGATGGCCGTTGTACAGGGCGGGCTGATCCGGTTGATCCTGCGCAAGCTGGGGGAACGCGGCACGGTGATTTACGGGCTGGTGTTCGATGTGTTCGCCTTTGGGGCGCTGGCCTTTGTCACCTCGGGTGCGGTGGCGCTGATCCTGACGCCGCTGGCAGCCCTTGGCGCGGTGATCACGCCCGCGTTGCAGGGGATCATGTCGCAGGCCGTGGGCGACAAGCGACAGGGCGAATTGCAGGGCGCTCTGACCTCTGTCGGGGCGGTTGCCATGATCGTGTCGCCGATGGCAATGACCTACACCTTTGCCGAATTCACCCGCGACGGGGCGCCGGTGTTTTTTCCCGGCGCGCCTTTTGTCCTGTCGTTGGGGCTGATCGTTCTGGCGCTGCTCGTGTTCCTGATGCCGCAACGCAAGCCTGTCGCCGCCTGACGTTTTAAGTCGCGTTCCCGCTTGCGTCTGCCCGCAAGCCCGACCACGGTGGCGCAAAAGACCAGGGAGGGTTCATGCCCCGTATCAAAGCTGCCGTCTGCACCGCGTTCGGCCAACCACTTGAAATGGAAGAGTTGGAATTGCGCGCGCCGCTGGCCGGCGAAATCGAAGTCACGCTGGAAGCCGTGGCGATTTGCCATTCCGACATTCACTTTGCCGAAGGCGCGTGGGGCGGCGATCTGCCCGCTGTTTACGGCCACGAAGCCGCAGGACGGGTCACCGATGTCGGGCCCGGCGTGACTGGCGTGGCGGCGGGTCAGCGCGTTGTTGTCACGCTGATCCGGGCCTGTGGCACCTGTGCCAATTGCGCGGGCGGCCGACCGACGATTTGCGACACCCCCCGCACGACCGCATCGCCCCTGACACGGGCAGACGGCACAGAGGTCACACAGGCAATGCATTGCGGGGCATTTGCGGAACGGGTGGTTGTCGATCAGAGCCAGGTTGTTGCCCTGCCCGAAACCATGCCACCTGAATCCGTGGCCCTGATGGCCTGCGGCGTGATCACGGGCGTGGGGGCCGTGGTCAATGCCGGGAAACTGCGCGCGGGCGAGGACGTGGTGGTGATTGGCGCGGGCGGCGTTGGCCTGAACGCGATCCAGGGCGCGCGCATCGCAGGGGCGCGGCGGATCGTTGCCGTGGACATGACCGAAGAGAAACTGGACACCGCCAGGGCTTTTGGCGCGACCGATGGCGTGCTGGCCACGGGGACAGCCCCCTGGAAAGAGGTGATGCGCATTCTGGGGCGCGGGGCCGACCTTGTGGCTGTCACGGTTGGCGCCATCCCGGCCTATAACGACGCGCCGCGCTATCTGGGATGGGGCGGGCGCATGGTGATGATCGGCATGCCCCATTCCGGCGCGATGGCGGAATACGAGCCGGTGGTTCTGGCCTACATGGCGCAGGGCATGACCGGCTCCAAGATGGGGGACGTCGTGATCCAGCGGGACATTCCCTGGCTTGCGGATCTCTACCAACAGGGGCGTCTGAAGCTGGATGAATTGGTGTCGGGGCGCTGGTCGCTCGACCAGATCAACGAGGCCATTGCCGACACCAATGCAGGCGGCGCCAAGCGGAACGTGATTGTTTTTTGAACGCCCGGATGCTCCGCAGACAGGGCATCGCTGATGCAGTGACGCATCAGGGCGGCGGGAAGGATAGGCCGGGATGAAACTGAACGCTGTCGACGTCATCGTGACCGCGCCCCCCGCGCCGGGCTGGGGCGGGCGGTACTGGATCCTGGTCAAGGTGACCACGGATACCGGGCTGATAGGCTGGGGCGAATGTTACGCCTCCTCGGTCGGACCGGATGCCATGCGCGCCGTGATCGCAGACGTGTTTGACCGGCACATGCGGGGCGAAAGCCCGGAGAACATCGAACTGATGTTCCGCCGGGTGTATTCCTCGGGGTTCACGCAGCGGCCCGACCTGACGGTCATGGGGGCGTTCTCGGGTCTGGAAATCGCCTGCTGGGACATCCTGGGCAAGGCCCGCGGGCGTCCGGTCTGGGCGCTGCTGGGCGGGCGCATGACCCCACGGGTCCGGGCCTATACCTATCTCTATCCCCTGCCCCATCACAGCCTCGAAGGCTTCTGGACAGACCCCGACGCCCATGCCGAAGCGGCGGTGGAGTATGTCGCCCGGGGATACACGGCGGTGAAATTCGATCCGGCCGGGCCCTACACGATCCATGGCGGGCACCAGCCCGCGATGACCGACATCGCCCTGTCGGTGGAGATGTGCAAGGCGATCCGGGCGGCGGTTGGACACAAGGCCGACCTTTTGTTCGGAACCCACGGCCAGTTCACCACCGCCGGTGCGATCCGGTTGGGCCAGGCGATAGAGCCCTATTTGCCACTGTGGTACGAAGAGCCGATCCCGCCGGACAACCTGCTGGAGTTCCAGGAGGTTGCGCGCGCGGTGCGGATTCCGATCGCCACCGGCGAACGGCTGACCACCAAGGCCGAGTTCGCAACCCTCCTGCGCACCGGGGGCGCCCGGATCCTGCAACCGGCGCTGGGGCGCGCGGGCGGCATCTGGGAGATGAAAAAGCTCGCGGGACTGGCGGAAGCCTTCAACGCAGAAATGGCGCCCCATCTTTATGCCGGGCCGGTGGAATGGGCGGCGAACGTGCATCTGTGCACGTCGATCCCGAATGTGCTGATCGCCGAAAGCATCGAAACGGATTTCCACCGCGCGCTGATCCGGAACAGTATCGCGGTGGACAACGGGTTCATCACGGCACCGGACAGGCCCGGTCTGGGCATCGATGTCGATGAGGACCTGGCGCGCGCGCATCCCTTCACAGGCGACGGGTTGCACCTGCAGATGCAGGAGGCCCCCTGCGCCTACCAGGGCGGCAATGCGTTCACCGGAGGAGCGCCGCCGCGACCAGAATGACACTGCGCCATCTAGACCTTTGATCTCCTGAAAAGGACAGTGTTATATGCACGCCATCAGTATCAGGAGTGCGCGTATGTCGGGTATTGCATCGGAAACCAACCCAGCACAGGACATGGTCACGAACGCAGCCATCGCAACTGCGTTCCTCAAGACGCTGGCCCATGAGGGGCGGCTGGTCATCCTGTGTCACCTCGTCTCCGGCGAAAAGTCGGTGGGTGAATTGGAAACCTTGCTCGATATCCGTCAGGCAGCGGTCAGCCAGATGCTGGCCCGTTTGCGGGATGAAAACCTGGTCAAGACCCGCCGCGAGGGCAAGACCGTGTATTACAGCCTGAGCGACAGCAATACGGAACGCGTGATCGAACTGCTCTATGACATCTTCTGCAACAAGTGACGCATGACGGGCAGACCTCCCCACCGGTGGCCGCTGTCATGCGGTGTCTGTGACCATGCGTCCTGACACCACGTTTTCGGGACCCGAGCTGTGCGCCAGGCCAGCCCGGGAGGTGATTGCCCTTCTGCGCAGCGGTGCGGTCTGCACCCGCGATCTGATCGATGCCAGCCTGCAGCGTATGGATCAGGTCGAACCGCAGGTGAATGCCGTTGTCACCCGCTGCGAAGACCGCGCGCGGGCTGTGACGCCCGACACTGCTGCCCCCCTGGCGGGCCTGCCCATCGGGATCAAGGATCTGAACGAAGTCGCCGGCGTGCGCACCACTTTTGGCACGTTGGGCCATGCCCAGCACATCCCCAGGACGTCCGACCCGTTGGTGCGCCGTCTTGAAGACCGTGGCGGCGTTGTTCTGGGCAAGACCAACACGCCGGAAATGGGCGCCGGGGCCAACACCTTCAACGCGGTGTTCGGCGCCACGCGCAACCCGTGGAACACCGCGATGAATGCCGCCGGATCGTCGGGGGGTGCCGCGGTGTCACTGGCGACCGGGGAATTGTGGCTCAGCCACGGATCGGATTTCGGCGGCAGCCTGCGCAGCCCGGCAAACTATTGCGGCATTGTCGGCCTGCGCCCATCCCCCGGCATGGCAGGTGGCAGTTCGGCGCATCTGGGCTTTACCACCGGCGGCGTCGACGGCCCCATGGCGCGGGATGTTCTGGACTGCGCGCTCTTTCTCGATGCGATGGCTGGCTACGATCCGGTCTGGCCGATCTCTTTTCCGGCGCCGCAGACGCCCTTTTTCGAAACCGCGCAGCAGGATGCCGGCCAGATACGGATGGCCTACACCCCTGACCTCAATGGCTTTGCCGCTGTCACCTCCGAGATTGACGGCGTCTTGAGGGCCGCGCTTGAGGGTCTGCGGCTTCCCGATGTGTCGATTGAGGAACACTGCCCCGACCTGCCCCGGCTGGACGAGACCTTCCGCGCGTTGCGCTGCCTGTCCTTCCTTGGCAGCTACCAGGTCACCCCCGAACGGGTCACCACGCACTACAAGGACACGATCAAGGGCAACCTTGCCGATGCGCGGGCCATGACGTTCGACGATTACGTACAGGCCGAACGCGACCGCGCCACGATCTACAACACCATGGCCCGGTTCTTTCAGACCCATGACGTGCTGGCCTGTCCGGTCAACGGCCTTGCCCCGCTGCCGGTCGAGGTCGAATACCCGACCGAGGTCGCGGGCCGGCGCATGCGCGACTATATCGACTGGCTGCAATTCGCCTTCCTTGCCACGGTGGCGGGCCTTCCGGCGCTGTCATTGCCGGTGGGCTTCACCCCCTCCGGGATGCCCGTGGGCCTGCAACTGATCGGCCCGCCGCGCGGCGAGGCACGGCTGTTGCAGGTGGCACACAAGCTGGAGCAGGCGCTGAACCTGCCGGTGACGCTGATCGACCCGATCGCGGGCTAGCGCGCATTCCGCAAAGAGAGCGCGGCATGGCACGCCCGTCCACCGGGGACTGTGCTGGCTCAACGCCCATCCGCCCCTGCTTCTTCTCTTGCAAAATACTCGACCCGCGCGCCGCAGGCGCGCGGCGGTCGGATCGGCGCAGCCGATCCGATCACGGGATCACTCCGCCACGTCCCACCGGTTTGCGAACTGGCCCAGCACGCGGCCCACGTCGTCGGAAGCAGCCCCCCGCAGATCGACCTGCGCCACCAGACCGCGTGTCTTGTCATCGACCACCGACACCACCCGCGCCGGGCTTTCCGCCGCGTCCAGCGCGGCGTTGAAAACGCGGGTGATGGCGTGTTTGCGCAGATCCGGCTTGAACACCTTGCCAACGGCGGTCTTGGGCAATTCATCCAGAATGGTCATGTGCTTTGGCAAGGCCGCCCGTTCGTGCACATGTACCTTGCAATGCTCCAGCAACGCATCCTCCGTCACGCTGGCGCCGTCCACCAGTTCGACAAAGGCGCAGGGCAATTCGCCGGCATGGGCATCGGGCTGACCGATGGCCCCGGCAAAGGCCACCGCAGGATGAATCAACAGCGCTTCTTCGATTTCGGCCGGATCGATATTGTGTCCGCCGCGAATGATCAGGTCTTTCGCGCGCCCGGTGATCCAGAGGTAGCCATCGGCATCGATCCGCCCAAGATCCCCTGTGCGCAGATGCGTCCCAAAATGGTAGAGGTCCGCGTTCTTGCTGTCATCGGTATAGGTGTTGCCCAGGTAGACACCGGGGTTGGATACGCAGATCTCGCCGATTTCATCGGTATCGCAGACATGGACGTCTCCGTCCTTGACGGTCAGGATCCTGACGTCGGTGTACGGAAACGGAATGCCGACCGACCCGACCTTCTTTTCGCCATCGGGCGGGTTGCAGGACACGAGGCAGGTGGCTTCGGTCAGGCCATAGCCTTCGACCACCCGCACGCCGCAGGCGCTTTCAAACCGGTTGAACAGCTCGAGCGGCAGCGGGGACGAGCCGGAAAAGGCGGTCTTGATGCGCGAGATATCGGCATCCACGGGCCGCTGCATCATCGCCGACATGGCCGTGGGCACGGTGATCACAAAGGTGGTTTTCCAGCGCTCGCACAGTTTCCAGAAGTTGTCGAACACGCCGTCGCCCCGGTAGCCCTGCGGCGTCGGGAACACCGAATGGGCGCCGGACACCACAGAGGCCATCAGGATAACGTGGCAGGCGAACACGTGAAACAGCGGCAGCGGGCACATGATGCTGTCCTGTTCCGTGAACAGCAATCGGGTGCCGATCCAGCCGTTGTAGATCAGGCCGGAATGCCGGTGCTGCGCCACTTTCGGCATCCCGGTGGTGCCACCGGTGTGAAAATACGCGGCAACCCGGTCTTCCGTGCTGTCCGCGAAATCCAGCGTCGTGTTCTGCTTGCCAAGTTCGGTGGCGAAATCGAGAATGTCCGCGTGATGCGTTTCGGGCACCTTGGGCCGGATCAGCGGGATGATCCAGGATTTGGGCGGTGTCAGATAGCGGTTCAGATCCACCTCGAGCACGGTCTGGACATGCGGCGCGTGCCGACAGGCCTCTGCCACCTTTTGCGGGATGTCCGTCTTGGGAAACGGCTTGAGGGTCACGACGACCTTGGCATTGGTTTCGCGCAGGATGGCACCGATCTGTTCGGGTTCCAGAAGCGGGTTGATCGGATTGACGATCCCCGCGATGGCACCGCCCAGCAGTGTCAGGATGGTTTCGTTTGCGTTGGGCAGGATATAGGCCACGACATCGTTTTCCCCGACGCCCAGCTTGCGGAACAGGTTTGCGGCCTGAACGGTCTTGTCGTGCAGGTCTTGCCATGTCAGCGTTTCGGCCTTGTCCGTCGGCCCCGAGAAGATCTGGAACGTGACGGCGGGGCGATTTGGGAAGGCCTTGGTTGTCTTTTTCAGTTGCGCATAAAGCGTCTTGGGCACGTCGCGCGCGTCCCACGGCATCTCGTTTTCTATGGCATCTCGGTCTGCAACGGTTGCAAACGGCATGGCTGTCCCTCCCACTTCGTGCGCCTTTGCGGCGCTTGTCACCGGTGTGACGGGTTTAACCGCCATTCGGGCAAATTTCTCCAGTGCGACGCAACGACAGTGTCGTGTGACGCTGCGTTTCGGGGATTGCTTGGGCCCGGATTTGAGCCTCACACCCCCGGAACATGCCAGACAATCTGCATGAACGGGGTTCCTGTGGGTTTCTTTGCACACGTTTGCAAAGAGTTCTTGCCAAAGCAGGATCCCTGTGGCTTGCTGCGACTCTAACGCGAAAAGTGATCTTTGCGCAGAGGACGGCACATGGCGGAAATCCAGCTCAGGAATGTCAACAAGCGTTGGGGCTCTTTTGTCGGGGTCGATGATTTCAACCTGACCATCGCCGATAAGGAGTTCCTTGTCCTGTTGGGGCCGTCAGGGTGTGGCAAGACCACGACCATGCGGATGATCGCCGGGCTGGAAGACATCACCGATGGCGAGATCGCGATTGACGGCAAGGTTGTGAATGACCTTGACCCCAAGGACCGCGACGTTGCGATGGTGTTCCAGTCCTACGCGCTTTATCCGAACATGAACGTCTACGAGAACATCCGCTTTCCGCTCAAGGTGCGTGGCGTGGACCCGTCCACACATGATGAAAAGGTCCGCCGGGCATCGCGCATGGTGGAACTGGACGAATTCCTGCACCGCAAACCGGCCGAGCTGTCGGGCGGCCAGCGTCAGCGCGTCGCCCTTGCCCGCGCGATCGTGCGGGAACCCAACGTGTTCCTCATGGACGAGCCGCTGTCGAACCTCGACGCCAAGCTGCGGGTCAGCACGCGGGCGCAGATCAAGAACCTGAGCCACGAACTGGCCGTGACCACGATCTACGTGACCCATGACCAGATCGAGGCGATGACGCTGGCCGACCGCG
>CAYZAD010000047.1:0-16711 GCA_964476315.1 uncultured Rhodobacterales bacterium | reverse complement strand
GCAATTCATTTTGGGGGATCGTGATGATCTACCCGGTGACGACCATTCCCGTGGCGCTTTACATGTTGCAGGGATATTTTCGCGGTCTGCCCGCCGAGGTCGAGGAAGCGGGGCTGATGGATGGGCTGTCGCGGCTTGCGGTGATCTGGAAGATCACCCTGCCCCTGTCGCTGCCTGCGCTGGCGTCGGTGTCGCTGTATGTCTTCATGATCGCGTGGAATGAATTCTTGCTGGCGTTCATGCTGCTGGACGATCCGTCAAAGTTCACGCTGACGCGGGGGATCGCGTCGCTCAATTCCTCGGAAATTCCCAGGCAGCACCTGATGGCGGGGTCAGTGATCGCGACGGTGCCGATCATGGTGATCTTTCTGGGGCTGGAACGTTTCATGACCAAGGGGCTGACCGCCGGGTCGGTCAAAGGATGAGTATGGATCTTGATGAACAGGCGCGGCAGATCCTGCGCCAGAATGACAAGGGCGGATATACGCTGCCGACCCACGGGCTTTACCCATACCAATGGAACTGGGACAGCGCTTTCGCCGCCTGGGGATTTGCGACATTCGACCTGCCCCGTGCGTGGGACGAGATCGACACGCTGCTGGCCAGCCAGTGGGAGGATGGCATGGTCCCGCATATCATCTTTCACAAACCCGATCCGCTCTATTTTCCGGGGCCGGATGTCTGGTCAACCGGGGACCGGGTGCCCGCCACTTCGGGCATCTCGCAACCGCCTGTCGCGGCCACGATGGCGCGTCTGATCTGGGAGATGGACAAACCGGCCAGTGCGGCGCGGCTGGCGGCGATCTATCCCAGGCTGGTGCGCTGGCATCGCTGGTGGCACAGGGTGCGCTGCGTGCACGGGCCTGCCGCCATTGTCCATCCGTGGGAAAGCGGGCGCGACAATTGCCCCGATTGGGATATCGGCATGGCCGGAGTGGATGGATCGAATGTCGGCCCCTACACCCGGCGCGACACCGGCCATGTCGATCCGTCGATGCGCCCGCGCAAGGAAGAGTACGACCGGTATATCGCGATGGTGCAGTTCGGGGTCAGCGTCGGCTGGGACCAGGTGCGCGTGACCAACGAAGGGCCGTTCCTGATGGCCGATCCCGGGATCACGTTCATCCTGCTGCGCGCGCATGAAGACCTTGCGCATATGGGGCGCGCGCTGGGGCAGGACACGTCAGAGATCGAAGGCTGGGCGCGTGACCTGCGCGCGGCCCTGCCCGCGATCTGGAATGACGATCTGGGGGCCTATGACGCCCGCAACCTGCGCACGGGTGCGTTCGCGGGTGTCCTGGGGTCCGGCGCGTTTCTGGCGTACCTGGCCGGGGCGGGCCGGCCAGAGCTTGACGCGCATCTGATGCGGGTCTGGAATGCCGTGACCTACGGTCTGCCTTCGGCCGATCCGGAAGCGCCGATGTTCGATGCGCGGCGCTATTGGCGCGGCCCGTCCTGGCCGTTTCTTAACGCGCTGATCGCCATCGGTTTTCGCGACAATGGCCGCCCCGATCTTGAGGCCCGTCTGCGGGCCGAGACGGCCGCCATGATCACCAAGGGCGGTTTCGCGGAATACCTCGATCCGCTGGACGCCACGCCCTGTGGGGGGGCGAATTTCACCTGGACCGCCGCGATCTGGCTCACCTGGGCCGGGCAGGATGCGGAACACAGCAAGGGAGCCGCCTGATGTCGTCCATCGTGTTGAAGTCGGTCGAAAAATGGTTCGGCACCGTGCAGGTGATCAAGGGGGTGGATCTTGACATCAAGCCAGGCGAATTCGTCATTTTTGTCGGTCCGTCGGGCTGTGGGAAATCCACCCTGCTGCGGATGATCGCGGGGCTGGAAGAGACGTCGCGCGGGCAGATCCTGATCGGGGATCGCGACGCCACGTCAGAGCCGCCGAACAAGCGTGGCCTTGCCATGGTGTTCCAGTCCTATGCGCTTTATCCGCATATGTCGGTGCGTGAGAACGTGGGCTTTCCGTTGAAATCCGCGGGGCTTCCCAAGGCCGAGATTGACGCCAAGGTGAACGAGGCCGCCCGCGTTCTGAAGCTGGACGATTACATGGATCGCCGTCCCAAGGACCTGTCGGGCGGGCAACGGCAGCGGGTGGCGATTGGCCGCTCGATCGTGCGCGACCCGACGGCGTTCCTGTTCGACGAACCGCTGTCGAACCTCGATGCGGCGCTGCGGGTGGAAATGCGTTACGAGATTGCCAAGTTGCATCAGACGCTGAAGGCGACGATGATCTACGTGACCCACGATCAGGTCGAGGCGATGACGCTGGCGGATCGGATCGTGGTGCTGGAATTCGGCAAGATTGCGCAGGTGGGAACGCCGCGAGAGCTGTACGAGAGGCCTGCCAACCTGTTCGTCGCGCAATTCATCGGATCGCCGCGCATGAACGTGATGCCTGCAAGCGCCGTGACCGGTCTTGATGTGCCCGACGGCGCGGTGTCGGTCGGCGCGCGGCCAGAGCATATCGCGATCACCGAGGCCGGGACGGGGCAGGTGCAGGGCACTGTCGACGTGCTTGAGTATCTCGGGGCGGATACGTTCGTGATCCTGTCCTGTGGTGACGCAGGGCAGATCACCGTTCGCGTCAATGGCAACACGACCCACCGGCCCGGCGACCGGGTTGGGCTGACCTTTGCGCCGGAACATGTGCATGCGTTTGACGGTCAGGGTTTGGCGGTCTGAGGTTTGAACCGGCCTGCCAGCTTGCCTTGTCACGTGCCCGCGTCGGACAGGTCAGTGCCGTATCTCGGGCTTTGCGGCGCATGGGTTTGACTTGTCCCGGTGCCATGTCTGCTGTGCGGGCGTCGACATTGACGGGTCGGAGGCGACGTCGCGGCGCCTGAGACCAAGGGCTTTATCCTGAGCGCGACAGGTCGTGACGTCAGCAATCATCGATGATGCAAAGGTCTGACGCAACAAGCAGGGCCTCTTCCCTGGACTGGGCGTGATGCTCTACCGTGATGTCAACTTCGCTGTCTTGGCCCAGGAGGGTCACCTTGGTCGTGTCATAGCGGTTCAGCTCTCCGGCAATCTGGTTTTCAAGGGCGGGCTGGGGACCGTGCCACCATTCCAGGACGTGAAAACCGCTTGGCGCTTCCACGATGAACAGATCGCACGCACGGTACGTTTTGACGACGACCCCAACCTCACCCGCACTTGTGGCGTTTGCAGACAGGATGAACAGCACAAGCGCGAAGACATATTTTTCCATGATATTCGTTCCGGCGACTTGCAGGGCTTTCGAACAAGACCCTTTCGCATTGAAGCCGCTCGGCACGCACGATCCATGAGTGCCAGGCGGCAGACTTGTCAGAAGCGATCTGCTGGATAGACCTGATCCGGGGTTTCCGTGTAGGACCAGTCGAGGCCGGCATTTCGCCAGCCGTTTACCCGTCTCTGGCCTTTGCCGGGACCGTGTTTGGCCTTGTCGCCTTCGTAACCATCGATGAGCGAATAAACCTGCGTGTATCCCATGTCGGCGAGCACGTCCGCAGCGCGGGCGCTGCGTGAACCGGACCGACACATCAGAATGATCGGCGCATCCGGCGACACACCGTGTGCTTGGGCGTAGTTTTTGAAATCCTGTGGAAAATCCGAATTGATCTCGAGGTCGTAAACGCCCTTGTCCTTGTTGAAGGACGCCATCATCGGCATCACCATGTAGGGGATATGAACGTCGACCCGCTTGGGCAGGCCAAGAAAGGTGACCTCGGCACGACTGCGGATATCGACGAAAAGCACGTCCTTGTCGGAGAGCATGTCTGCGGCTTCGGCGGCGGTGACATAGAGACCGAGCTTGGTCTGTTTGTTTCGGGGGATATCGTTGGCGTGGACGCCAACTGCTGAACTCAGAATAAGTGCCAGAGACAAGATACCATGTGAACACTTGAGCATCGCATTTGTCCTCTTCTTCTGTCGTCTGATCGTCTTGGGGAAAAGGTTACCCAACGTCATCATATCACATTTTTGTTATTTGTTCGTGAAAATGGTGTGAAACAGCCGCGCGCGATCCGTGAGGCGTTCAACTTTCCTTTTGATTATTGGCGTTTCGGGGCTTCCCGATGCTTGGGCCGTTTTGGGGATCGCGCGGGCAAACTGAAGAAGCCTTTGGGCGCAAACCGGCCACTTGCTGCGTCACCTGCACCGAATCGCTGAGGTGCTGCGCGTGATCTGGCGCGGTTCGTGACGTGGTGCCCAAAGCTGCCGGACGGCGAATGTACGGGTCGATCTATTTGAGCGCGCGTTCGAGAAAGGCCTTGGTTTCCGCCCGCTGCGGGTTGCCGAACAGGTGTTCGGGCGGGCCTTGTTCGACGATGCGACCGTCCTTGAGAAAGCACACCTTGTCAGCGGCCTGGCGGGCAAAGCCCATTTCATGGGTGGCCAGAACCATGGTCATGCCCTGCTGCTTGAGTTGCAGAAGCACGTCCAGAACCTCTCCGACCAACTGCGGATCGAGGGCCGAGGTGATCTCGTCGAAGAGCATGACCTCGGGTTTCATGGCCAAGGCGCGTACGATGGCGACGCGCTGTTGCTGGCCGCCTGACAGTTGGTCGGGGTAGTTGTGCATGCGGTCGGCAAGACCGAACCGGGCAAAGAGCGCCTCGATCTCGGGCAGGAGATCGGCGCGGGATCGCTTGTGCACGCGGCGCGGGGCCAGCATGGCGTTTTCCAGCGCGGTCATGTGCGGAAAGAGGTTGTAGCTTTGAAACACCATGCCGATCCGGGCGCGCACGATCTGCGGGTCGAGGCCGGGCACGGCAATATCGACCCCGTCGAGAAAGATTTCGCCGTCCTCGGTCGGCTCCAGAAGGTTGATGCAACGCAGAAGGGTTGATTTGCCGGCACCGGACGCGCCGATGAGGCAGACCATCTGGCCCTCTTCGACATCGAGGTCGATGCCGTCGCAGACCGTGTTGCCGCCAAAGCGTTTGACCACGCCGCGCAGTTCCAGCTTGGCCATCAGCGCCGTTCCCGCATCTGGCGGGCCATCAGGTAATCCGCGTAGCGCGTCGCCGGGATCGTCACGATCAGGAAGATGATCGCAGCCCCGACATAGGGTGTGAAATTGGCCAGCAGCGATTTGAAGACGCCGGCCTGGCGGAAAATCTCGACCGGGCCGATGAAGCTGAGCAGCGAGACATCCTTTTGCAGCGCGATCAGCATGTTCATCTGCGACGGCACGACGTTGCGGATGGCCTGCGGCAGGACGACATCGCGCATCATCTGGCGTTCGGACAGGCCGAGCGACAGGGCGGCGGCGCGTTGGCTGTGATGCACGGAATCGATGCCCGAGCGGAAAATCTCGGCGACGTAGGCGGAATAGGTCAGGATCAGTGCGAGCGATCCCCAGATATAGGGCGAATTCCAGGGGCGTGGCAGGCCGAGGCCCGGAATGCCGAACCCGATCAGGTAGACCGTCAGGATCACCGGCACACCGCGGAACACGTCCGTGAAGGCCGCGCCGAAGATGCGCAGCGGGAACAGCGCCGGGGATTTGGCGTCGCGCGCAAGGGCGATCAGCAGGCCAAGCACGGCAATGGCGGGTGCTGACCACGCAAAGATCATCACGTTGATCAGGAAGGCGTCGAGCAGCTTGGGCAGGGTCTGGGCGAGCACATCGCCGTTGAAAAAGCTTTTCTGGACCTTTTCCCAGCCGGGGGCCATCGGCACGAGGATGACAAGTGCCGCAACGACCAGTGTTGTGCTGGTCGCCGCGATCAAGAGCGATCTGCGGCGTTGCTGCGCCTCGTAGAGTTCGCGGCGGGTCATGCCCGCCGCCCTGTTCTGCGCCACGGTCAGTCGATCAGGGGAACACCCGTGGTGTCCTGCAGCCATTGCGCTTCGATCGCGGCCAGTGCGCCGCTGGCGGTCAAGGCCGCCAAAGCGTCATCGACACAGGTTTTCAGGGGGTTGCCCTCTTCCATCAGCATTCCGAACTGGTCGGGATTGTCGCTTGCGTCGGGCGCGAACTGGCCGATGACCTTGGACCCTTCGATCATGACGGCGCTGAGGAACAACGCGGTTGGCAGATCGAACAGCGCCGCGTCGATCTGGTTGGCAGAGATCGCGGCGTTCACATCGGCATTGTCGCCGTAAAGCAGCGGGTCGCTGTCGGGCTGGATGACTTCGGTCAGTTTCGGGACAGCCGTGGTTGTCCCCACGGCCCCCCATTTGAGGGATTTCAGGGCTTCGAGTGTCGGCTCTGTGTCGGTTGCGCCCGACCCGACGAGGACGGCCATCGGCGCGGTGTAGTAGGGGGCAGAGAAATCGACGACCTGATCGCGTTCGGGCGTGATCGAGTATTGCTGCATGTTGAGGTCGAAATTCTTGGCGCCCGGCTGGATCGCCTCGTCAAAGGAGGACCGGACCCAGACGACGTCTTCGGCTGCAAAACCCATTTCGGCGGCAACCGCATAGGCGACGGCGGCTTCGAAGCCCTGACCGCTTTCGGGGGCGTCATCCAGCACCCAGGGGTAATAGGCCGGGTTGCCGGTGGCGATTGTCAGCTTGCCTTCGGTCAGGGTTTTGCCGGCGGCGCAATGCCCCTCTGCAAATGCGGCGGACGCCATCAGAACAACGGAGGTCGCCGCGATCGAAATCATCTTTGCCATGGTGTGTTACTCTCTGTCGGACCAGTTTTGCCGAAGCCTATGAAGGCGGCCAGATCAAGTCCAGCGCGAACCGTCGGATCTGTGCGCCCCTGCCACGCAGCGCGAAGGCGAAAGCGCGGTGATCGACGGGCCTGCCGCTTTTGCGGGCGACCGGGCGGACAAGATTGGTTTTGAGGATTGCGTTGGTTGGGGCATGCTGTGGGGATCCGATCCTTGAACAAGAAAGGAGCATTGTCATGGCGGGTCTCAAGATTGCGATCACCGGCGATGGACAACTTTTCCAGATCTGGCCAAGCCACGCGATGACGCGGTTTCCGAAAGCGACGCTTTATGACCGCAGCGCCGCGGTCACGGCGTTTCGAAGGGCAGAGGCCGAGTTGGGCGCCAAAGGTTTGCTGGACCCGGAAGGTCAGGCCTCGGCGCGGCGTACGGCAGAGAACCTGGCAAATCCTCCGGCCGTGGATGCCACGGTGACGTTTTCGGGGCCGATCCAGAACGGGACAGTGAAGGTGACCTGCAAGAACGGCAATGAGAAGGTTTTTCAGATCAGGTTGCTCAGTTTGGAGGACGAGGCCATCAAACAAGCCTTTTTCCATGTCGATGACGCAATCACGCGTTGCGCTGCGACCCCGGCGGTGGTTTGACAGGTGTGAAGATCGCACTCTTTTAGGTTCAGGCTTTGGGCGGACCGCAGGTTGCCCGGTCCGGGTGATCTTGATGGCGCGGACGCCGCACTGCCTGGACGTATTATTCGGATAACTGGCCTGGTGTGCGACCCAAAGCCTGTCACATGAGAAGGGCCGCCGCGTTGCGCAAACAATCCGAAGGGGCTTGTCCCGCGTATAAAGGGCATGGGCCGGGGTCAAACTATCAAACGGGGAGCGTGATGCGCCTGATCATGATCACACTTGTCGCCTGTCTGGCGGCGCTGACCCCGATTGCGGTGCTGGCCCAAGGCCGCCCGGCCGCGGTGGAGACCCGGATTGTGGAGATGCAGGAGATGACCGAGACCGTTACGGTCTTCGGTCAGATCGTCGCCGTGCGCGAAAGCGACGTGGCGACGCGGGTCGGCGGGGTGATCAACGAGGTTGCCGTGCAGGTTGGAACGGTCGTCAAGAAAGGCGATGTTCTGGCTGTCATGGATGCCGCGCGCCTGGAAATCGAGCTGGCCAGCGCGGGCGCACAGCTGGCGATTGCCACAGCCGGGCTGGAAGTTGCGCAGGCCCAGACGGACCGGGCGGAATCGTCGTTCCGACGCGCGCGGGAGCTGACGGCGAATGCCTCCATTTCGGGGGCGCAACTGGATGAACGCGCCACTGCGCTGGCAGAGGCGCAGGGACGGCTGGCGCAGGCGCGCGCGCAGATCGGCGCGGCCGAGAATGCCGTGGATCTTGCGGAATACAACCTGGCCAACGGAACGGTGCGCGCGCCGTTTGACGGGATCGTTCTGGACGTGGCCACGCAGGTGGGCCAGTTCGCGGCGTCGGGAACGCAGGTTGCGACCCTGCTGGACACCAGCAACATGGAAGTCGAGGCGAATGTGCCGTCGCGCTATATTCAGGCGCTGGAGCCGGGGCGCATCGTGCGGGGCAAGAACGATGCCGGAACCGACCTGTCGATGACGCTCCGGGTCGTGCTGCCGACCGAGTTCGCAGAGACGCGCACGCGGCCCGCGCGTTTCACGCTTGAAGAGATCGATCCCTATTTCGCCATTGGTCAGCCGGTGACGCTGGCCGTGCCGATCGCGGCCCCCCGCGATGTTCTGGTGGTGCCCAAGGACGCGCTGGTGCAGGCCCGCGACGGCTGGACCGCCTATGTCAACGAGGATGGCAAGGCGTCGCCGCGGACGGTGACGATTGGTGCGGCGCTGGGCAATGCGTTCGAGGTTCTGACGGGCCTTGCGCCGGGGGACGAAGTGGTCGTACGCGGCAATGAACGGCTGCGTCCGGGGCAGGATCTGGCCCCTGTGGGGGCCGCTGCTGCGCCCCCGGGCGGTGCGCGTCCTGCCCCCGATGCCGGTGGCGACGGCGCGCCCGTGGCCGAGACAGCCGGTTCAGGCGGCGAGAGAGGCTAGAGCATGAACCCGATCCGCGTCGCGATTGATCGCCCGATCGCCGTGATGGCCGTTGTCATCATGGCGGTCCTGTTCGGGGCCTTGGCGCTGTCCCGTATTCCGGTGCAGCTGGCGCCGGATGTCCGCAAGCCGATTGTCGTGGTGGAAACCGCGTGGCCGGGTGCCGCCCCCGCCGAGATCGAACGCGAGATCGTCAATCCGCAGGAAGACGCGTTTCGCGGGTTGGAAGGGCTTGAGCGGATGACCAGCCGGTCGCGGACCGGGCAGGCCTCGGTCACGCTGGAATTTGCCGTCGGGTCGGATATGGGCGATGTCCTGTTGCTTGTCTCGAACCGGCTGGACCGTGTCGGCGGCTATCCGGCAGAGGCGGGCGAGCCGACGCTGAACACCTCTGGATCGGATGACAGCCCGATTGCCTGGGTCATGGTCCGGGCGGGCGAAGGCAATCTGCGGTCCTTGCCGGAATACGGCGATTTCCTTGAGGACGAGGTCAAGGACCGGCTTGAACGGATCGACGGGATTTCAACGGTCAATGTCTTTGGCGGCGTGTCGCGCGAATTGCAGATCGTGATCAACCCTGATGAGCTGGCCCGCTACAACATGACGATCCCGGCGGTGGTGGCGAGCCTCCGGTCCGAGAATATCAGCGTCTCGGCCGGGGAAATCGACGAAGGCAAGCGCCGGTATATCGTGCGCGCCGATGGCAAGCTTGACACCATCCAGGCCATTGAGGACGTCGTTCTGCGCAGCGAGGGCCAGGGGTCTGCGGGCATCCTGGGGCGGGTGCGCGTGTCGGACGTGGCGGATGTGGAATTCGCCTACAAGGAAAACACCGCGCAATTGCGGTTTCGGGGGGAACCCGCGCTTGCGATCAACCTGATCCGTGAACAGGGCGCAAATGTCATTTCCACCATGGAAGAGGTCAAGACCGTCCTCAAAGAGCTAGAGGACGGGCCCATCGCCCGCGAAAATCTTGTGCTGGAGCAGGTCTACGACGAAACGATCTATATCGAGGGTGCAATCGACCTCGTGATTCAGAACATCTGGATCGGTGGGCTGCTTGCCGCCTTTGTGCTGCTGGTGTTCCTGCGCAGTCCGCGGGCGACGCTGGTGATCAGCCTTGCCATACCGGTGTCGATTGTCGCCACCTTTGTCGTGATGGCGGCAACAGGGCGCACGCTGAACGTGATATCGCTGGCGGGGATCGCCTTTGCCATTGGCATGATCGTCGATGCGGCGATTGTGGTTCTGGAAAACATCTACCGTCTGCGCGAACGCGGCATGAACCGGCGCGATGCGGCCTATCATGGCGCACGGCAGGTCTGGGGGGCGATCCTTGTTTCGGCGCTGACCACGGTCATGGTGTTCATTCCGATCCTCGTGATGGAACTGGAAGCGGGCCAGTTGTTCCGGGATATCGCGGTTGCGATTTCGGTGTCGGTTCTGTTGTCGCTGTTGGTGGCGGTGACGGTCATTCCGGCCCTGTCCAGCCGATTGCTGGCAGGCGGCGAGACAAAGACCATGCGTGTCCCCATCGTGGATCATCTGGCGGCGGCGTTCAGCTGGGTGGTGATGAAATACGTCCGGATGACGGTGCGGTTCCGGTTGCTTGGCCTGTTTTTCGTGTCGGTCATTGCCACCGGGGCCGCTGTTGCGGCGATCACCTTCCTGCCGAAACTGGAATACCTTCCGGAAGGCAACCGCAACCTTGTCTTTGGCCTGTTGATCCCGCCCCCCGGCTACAACCTCGAGACAACGGAAACCATTGCGCAGCGGATCGAAAGCGTGGCGCGCCCCCTGTGGGAAGCGGCGCCTGCGACGCAGACAGAAGATGGCACCCCGGCGCTGGAAAGCTTTTTCTTCGTTGCCACACCCGGCAACAGTTTTGTCGGTGCCGCGACGGTCGACGGGTCGCGCGTTGCCGAGGTGATCCCGATCCTGTCGCGGCCCATCTTTGCAGAGCCGGGCACCTTTGGCTTCATGACCCAGCCGTCGCTGTTCGGGCGTGGGGTCGGTGGCGGGCGGACCATCGAATTGAACGTCACGGGAAGCGAGCTTGAAGAGATCCTGGCCGTGGCCGGGCAGGCGGCGGGCACGATCGGACGGTTGCTGCCCCGATCCGAAGGGCACCAGTTCCGGCCCATTCCGGGGCTTGAACTGGGCGCGCCCGAGGTGCGCCTGATCCCCGACCGGGTGCGTCTGGCGGATGCCGGGCTGACGACACAAGCGCTGGCTGCGACCATCGACGCTTATAACGACGGGATCCGCGTGGCCGAGATCAACGTGGGGAACCGCCGGATCGACCTGACGCTGAAAGGCGATGAAACGGTGCAAAGCGCCCTGCGGACGCAGGATATCGGGGCGTTTCCGGTGGTCACGCCGTCGGGTCAGATCATTCCGGCCTCTGAACTGGCCGAGGTCCGAGTGACGGCCGGGCCAACCGAAATCCGGCACCTGGAGCGGCTTCGGACAATCACGCTCGAGGTGCGCCCCTCAGATGCGCTGCCGCTGGAGGCTGCGGTCGAACTTCTGGAAGACGAGGTCATCGCACCGCTGGAAGAGCAGGGTTTGCCCCCCGGTGTGCGGTTGTCGGTGTCGGGCACGGCAGACCAGTTGTCACAGACGTGGAACGCCATTCAGATCAACCTCATCGTTGCGTTGCTGATCGTGTTTCTTGTGATGGCGATCCTGTTCGAAAGCTTTGTCTTGCCGCTGGTGGTTCTGATCTCTGTCCCTGTTGCGGCCGCCGGGGGGGTTGGGGGGCTTGCGGTGCTGAATATCATCGGCACGCAACCTTTGGACATGCTGACGCTTTTGGGCTTCGTGATCCTTGTGGGGATCGTGGTGAACAACGCGATCCTGATCGTGCACCAATCGCTGTATCACCTGCGGGAAGAGGGGATGGCGGCGGTCGATGCCATCGAAGAGGCCACGCGCAACCGCATCCGGCCGATCTTCATGTCGACCCTGACATCGGTTTTCGGCATGCTGCCGCTGGTGATTTTTCCCGGTGCGGGGTCAGAGCTGTATCGCGGTCTGGGGGCCGTGGTTGTTGGAGGTCTGTCGATGTCGGCGTTCCTGACATTGCTGACTGTTCCGCCGCTGCTGCGGCTGGTGCTCACGGCCAAACCCGGCACGGCGCGCGATCAGGACGCTGTTCCGGCAGAGTGATGCGCGGCGGTTTTCACCCGGTTCCGAGCGGGTGGTAGCAGGCGACCTTGGCGTCGCCAGAAATGCTTTCGAGTTTTGGCGCCTCGATCCCGCACCTGTCGGTGGCATGGGGGCATCGTGCGCGGAATGCGCAGCCTTTTGGTGGATCGAGCGGGTTCGGCAATTCGGTTTCCCGGCCTTCGGGGGCCTTCAAGGGGCGGCCGACCACCGGGGCGCTGTCTGCCAGCAGGCGGGTATAGGGGTGGCGCGGGGCCGAGAACACCTCATGCGCGGGGCCGATTTCGACGACCGCGCCAAAGTAGAGCACGGCAACGCGGTCGCTGACCGCTTCGACCACGGCGAGGTCGTGGCTGATGAAGAGGTAGGTCAGCCCGAATTCGGCCTTGAGATCGGCCAGCAGGTTCAGCACCTGGGCCTGAACCGAAACGTCAAGAGCCGACACCGGTTCATCGAGGATCAGGATGCGGGCATCCGCGGCGAGCGCGCGGGCAATGCCGATGCGCTGGGCCTGTCCGCCCGAGAACTCGTGCGGATACCGATCCAGGAATTCCTCGCGCAGGTTGACGGCGGCAAAGATCTCTTTGATCCGATCGGCGCTGGCGGCCGGTGTCATCCCATGCAGGTTTTTCAGCGGTGCGGTCATGATCTCGCGGATGGTCTTGCGCGGGTTGAGCGATGAAATCGGGTCCTGGAAGACGTATTGGATTTTCCTGCCAAACTCGGCCGGGTCTGCGTTGTTCAACGCAGCGCCCTGGATTTCGATGGTGCCCGAGGTTGGGGGCAGAAGACCGACCAACATCCGCGCAAGGGTCGATTTCCCGCATCCGGATTCGCCCACGATGCCCAGCGTTTCGCCTTTGCTGACCGTCATGCTGACCGGTTGAATGGCGCGCACCATGGCCTTGGGTGGGCCGAAGAGCCGCTTTCCGACAGGAAAGGTCTTGGTCAGTGCGGTGACTTTCAGGGCGTCTGTCATTGCGCGGCCGCCACGGATGAATTGACCGGGAACCGGCAGCGGACCGAACGCCCCGGAGAGGTTTCGTCGAGCCGCACCGTCCCATGACGGCACTCTGGCCGGGCTTTGTGGCACCTGTCGGCAAAGGCGCAGCCGTCGGGCAGATTGTCCACCGCCGGGGGCAGGCCGGGAATGGCCTCGAGCCTGCGGCGGCCGGCCCCGAGTTCGGGCACGCAGTCCATCAGTTTCGCGGTGTAGGGATGTGCTGGCGCGGTCAGGATATCCCTGGTGGTGCCGGTTTCCACGATCCGCCCGGCATACATCACCGCGACGCGGTCACACAGCTGGGCCACGACGCCGAAGTCATGGGTGATGAAGATGATTGCCAGGCCGCGTTCGCGGCGCAGGTCGTCGAGCAGGGCAAGGATTTGCGCCTGCACCGTCACGTCAAGCGCGGTGGTGGGTTCATCGGCGATGATCACCTCGGGGTCATTGGCCAGCGCCATCGCGATGCCGACCCGCTGGCGCATGCCGCCCGAAAGCTCATGCGGGTAGCTGTCGACGCGGTTTTCCGCATTGGGGATGCGGACCGATTTGAGCAGGTCAATCGCATGCGCCCGTGCCTCATGCCTTGGTGTCTGGTGATGCGCTTGCACCGCTTCGATCAGCTGATCCCCGACGGTGTAAAGCGGGTGAAGCGTGGCGAGGGGATCCTGGAAGATATAGGCCACGCGGTTGCCCCGCAGGCGGCGCAGCGTTTCATATGGCGCGCCGATCAGGTCGGTGCCCTTGTAGTACACGGCCCCGCCGGTGATCACGCCCGGAGGCGAGGCGACCAGCCCCATGACGCTGAGCGCGGTGACGGATTTGCCGGAGCCGCTTTCGCCGATGATGCCAAGGCATTCGCCGGGTGACACCGCCAGATCGACGCCGCCCACGGCCTTGTAGATGCGATCCTTGACATGGAACTGGGTCTTGAGCGCTTGCAGGCTGAGCAGCGCATCGGGGCGGGCGGTTTCCGGAATGGGCCCGGTGCGGTGCACCTGCGTGGTGGGCATCGGGCGGCTGAGCGCGCCGGATTTCAGCCGCGGATCGAGGGCATCGCGCACGCCGTCGCCCAGCAGGTTGATGGCCATCACGATGACGAGGATCATGGCGCCGGGCACGATGGAGGTGTGCGGGTTGGTGATGAGGGCGGATCGGGCTTCGCCCAGCATCGAGCCGAGGTCGGCCTGAGGCGGTTGCGAGCCGAGGCCCAGGAAGGACAGCCCCGCCGTTTCGAGGATCATCCAGCCGACGGTTGTCGACATGGCGATCACGATGACGGGGATCACGTTTGGCAGGACCTCTGTCAGGATGATCTTCGCGTCGCTCATCCCGGCCAAACGGGCCGCATCGACGAATTCGCGATGCGCAATGCCCACGGTGATGCCGCGGATGTTGCGGGCGAAGAACGGAATGTTCACGGCCGCCACGGCGATCAGCGCGTTCATCAGCCCCGGCCCCAGTGCCGCGACAATGGCCAGTGCCAGCAGGATGTAGGGAAACGCCATCAGCATGTCGACGCCCCGCATGATGACGTTATCGGTCCGGCCGCCATAGAACCCGGCGATGATGCCGATCGCGGCGCCAAGGGTGGCGGCGATGATGGCGGCGGCGAACCCCACCGCCAGCGACAGGCGGGTGCCGTAGAGCAACCGGCTGAGCAGATCGCGCCCGAGGTGATCCGTGCCCAGCAGCGCCCCGTCGGAAAAAGGCGGTTTGAACCGGTTGCCGGTGTCGGTCACGTCGGGGTCGGCCAGTGGCAACAGCGGGGTCAGGATGGCAAGAAGCACCACCGCGCCCATGACGATCAGTCCGGCAAGGGCCAGACGGTTCCGGGCGAGGAGTGTCAGGAACGGCATCATGTCTTGATCCTTGGATCAAGCATGCCCTGTGCGACATCGACGGCAATGTTGAACAGCACGTAACAGGCGGCCACGAAGACGACGCCGCCCTGCACCAGCAGGATGTCGCGTTTGAGGATGGCATCCACCAGCATCCGTCCCACGCCCGGCCATTGGAAGACCATTTCGATATAGACTGCGCCGGACAGCACGAACCCGGCCTGGATGCCCAGCACGGGGATGATGCTGACCATGGCGGCGCGCAGGGCATGGCGCCAGATCACGCGGCGTTCGGTGACCCCTTTGGCGCGGGCGGTGCGGATGAAATCCTGGCGCAGCACTTCGAGCATGGCGGACCGTGCCAGCCGCGCGATGACGCCGGTGGCGACAACAGCCAGTGCGAGGGCCGGAAGGGCCAGATGATCGAGCAGGGCCCAGATGTCGCGGTCGCCATAGATCGGCCACATGCCGGAGACCGGGAACCACCGCAGGTTCACCGAGAAGACGAGGATCATCATCATGCCAAGAAAGAAGGACGGGATCGAAATTCCCAGCAGCACGACAAAGGTGATGAGTTTATCCGCCAGCCCGTATTGGCGGGCCGCCGACACGACACCCGCCGCGACGCCGATGATCGAGCACAGTACGAAGGATGTGCCGGCCAGCACCAGCGTCGCGTTGAACCGTTCGAGCACTTCGTCGAGTACCGGCCGGTTCAGCGCGAAGGAGCGGCCGAAATCGCCCTGCAGCATGTTGCCGAGCCAGATGAAATACCGCTGCACGAGACCCTGATCGAGACCCAGATCGCGGTTCAGTTTCTCCACGTTCTCGGGCGTTGCAAAGGAACCCAGGATCGCTGTGGCCGGATCGCCGGGGATCATCGCCATGATCAGGAAGACGATGATCGATATGCCAAGCAGAACGGGGATCGCGGAAAGCAGTCGTTTGAGAATGTAACCTGCCATCGCATCCGCCCCTTGCTGTGGCGATGGACGGGCGCGTTGATGCGCCCGCCATCAGACACCCGGATCGTCAGTTCTTTACGACATCGTCAAGCAACAGGAAGAATGACGGCTGCAGGGAGAAGTTTTCAACCCGGTCATTGGTCACGGCATTCTGTTTCCAGTTTGCCACGAACACCCAGGGCGCATCTTCCTGCACGATGGTTTGCATGTCCTGGTACAGACGGGCGCGTTCGGCCTGATCGGTGGCCGCGCGGGCGGCATCCAGAAGCGCGTCCACTTCCGGGTTCGAATAGTAACCCGAGTTGAAGCCACCCTTGTCCGGGAACGCTTCGGTGCGCAGGGCGAGGAAGGGCAGGGTGTCGGGATCGTTGGTCATCCACGCCATCTGCGCCATGTCGGCCTTGCCTTCGAGACCGGGATTCACATTCCCGAGGAAGGTGTTCCATTCGTAGGTTTCGATCTTGACGTCGAACCCCACCGCTTCGAGATCGGCCTGCATGGCCGTGCCCATGGCCACCGGATCAAGCATGCCAGAGCCGCCTTCGGTGACGTAGAAGGTCAGTTCTGCCCCCTCTGCCCCGGCTTCGGCGATCAGCGCCTTTGCTTTCTCGGGGTCGTAGGGATAGGGCTCCAGCGCATCGTTATAGGCCCATGCGAAGGCGGGCGGTGTCGGTCCGGCGGCGACTTCGGCGGTGCCTTCTAGGACGTCGTTTACAATCGCTTCCTTGTTGATCGCGTAATTGGCCGCCTGGCGCACGCGCTTGTCGGCGAAGGGGCCTTCCTTGGCGTTGAGGATCAGGAACCAGACATGCGGGCCGGCCTGTTCGTGCACGGTGTATTGCGCGCCGCGGAATTCCGACAGCGCCACCGGCGGCACCTCGACCATCAGGTCGATGCCGCCCGCCAGCATTTCGGCGGTGCGGGTGTTGGCATCGGTGATCGGGCGGAACACCACCGCGTCGAGTTCCGGCGCGCCGTCCCAATATGCGGCATTGGCCTCGATCACGACGGCCTCGTTCGAGCGCCATTCG
>CAYZAD010000046.1:0-16896 GCA_964476315.1 uncultured Rhodobacterales bacterium | reverse complement strand
CGCAGACATGGGTTTTCCTTTAACGGGTTTGCCGGGGCGATTACTTGTTTTTCAGGATAGGGGCAAGAAGCCGCCGCATCTGGGCGGCCGCGACAGGAAAAGGGTGTGACGCGTGAAGGGTTGGCAGATTTTCAGGCATTCGTTCAATTTGGTGATCGCCAACCTCGAACAGGCGTTTCGCCTTTCGCTGGCGCTTTACCTCGTGCAAAGCGGGTTCACCATCTATTCCTTCCTCAACCCGCCAGAAACGATTGATTTCCAAGGCACGGCTGTGCCGATGATGGATCCGGCCACCATCCTTGTCTCACTGATCCTTGGCCTGTGTGCCGTCGTGGCCAGTCTCTGGATTGCCGTGGCATGGCATCGTTTTGCCCTGACGGGTGAAGAGGCACAGGGCTGGCTCCCCACGTTTCACGGCTCTGAGATCATGGGGTATCTTGGGCGGTCGATCATGATCGGCATGCTGGTTGTTCTGGGTGTGGTTGTTGCCAGTCTCCCGGTGGGTTTGATCTCGATCGGTTTGCCGGTTCTTGCGGGTGCCATGTCGCTCGCTTTGATTGGGTTTGCGGCATACCTGTTTTTCCGCCTGGGCGTCATGCTGCCTGCCGCGGCGATGGGCGAAAAGCTGACACTGACCGAAGCGTGGGACGCAACCAAGGGCGAAAGCGGGACAATCCTGACCCTTGCACTGATCGTTGTCGGGGCCAGCATCGTTATTCAATTGCCATCGTGGTTCAACGAGGATCCGACCTCCATCATCAATGTGGTGTATTCGCTGGTGGTGAATTGGTTCGCGACGATCATCGGGATTTCTGTTCTGACGACGCTTTATGGGCACTTCGTGGAAAAGCGCCCCATCGACTGACGACTTGCCTTGAAGAGCGGAATGACCGAGTCATGACAGATGACTGATTTCACCAAAGCCGCCCAGGATGCCGAAGCCGCAATGCGGGATGTGTTTCCGCCTACTCCGTTGTTGCGAAACGCGCACCTGTCCGAACGCTACGACGCGGAGGTCTACCTGAAACGGGAAGACCTTTCTCCGGTGCGAAGTTACAAATTGCGCGGGGCGTTCAATGCCATGCGCAAGCGGCCAGAGGCCGATCTGTTCGTCTGCGCCAGTGCCGGCAACCATGCGCAGGGCGTGGCCTACATGTGCAAGCACTTTGGCAAGCAGGGTGTGATCTTCATGCCGGTCACCACGCCACAGCAGAAGATCCAGAAAACCGCGATGTTCGGTGGAGACAGCATCGAGATTCGGCTGACCGGAGACTATTTCGACGACACGCTCGCATCAGCCCAGGCATTCTGCGCGGAAGCGGGGGGGCATTTTCTGTCGCCGTTTGACGATGAGGATGTGATCGAGGGACAAGCCAGCGTTGCGGTTGAAATGGTAAACCAGCTTGGCAAGGTTCCCGATCATCTGGTCGTACCCGTTGGCGGAGGCGGTTTGTCTGCAGGTATGTTGGAATATCTTGGCACTGCCTGCCAGTACACATTTGTCGAACCCTCCGGCGGAGCGTGTCTGCAAGCGGCCCTCGAGGCGGGAAAGCCTGTTCGCCTTGATCGCGTGGACACTTTTGCTGACGGTGCGGCGGTGGGGCAGATCGGACAGCGTCCGTTTGAGCGGCTCAAGGGGGTGGGGCTGGCCAATTCGCTGACCATCAAGGAAGACAGGCTGTGCACGACCATCCTCGAGATGCTCAATGTTGAAGGGATCGTTCTGGAACCGGCTGGCGCGCTTTCTGTCGATGCCCTGAAGGACCTTGGCCAATCGATTCGGGGCCGCACCGTTGTCTGTGTAACCACGGGCGGCAATTTCGATTTCGAACGCCTGCCCGAAGTGAAAGAACGTGCACAAAAGTACCTGGGGTTGAAGAAATACTTCATCCTTCGTCTGCCGCAACGTCCTGGCGCATTGAAGGATTTCCTTGGCTTTCTTGGCCCGGATGACGACATTGCGCGTTTTGAGTACCTCAAGAAATCAGCGCGGAATTATGGCTCTGTCCTGATTGGTATCGAAACGAAATCTGCCGAGAATTTTGACCGTTTGTTCGGTCAGTTGGACGCTGCGGGCTTCACGTATCAGGACATCACCGATGATGACCTCCTGTCCCAGTTCGTGATCTGATGGAGTTTGTCGGCAAGACCGCGATTGTCACCGGGGCGGGGCAAGGCATCGGTCGTGCTCTGGCCGTTGCGCTTGCTGGTCAGGGCGTGCGGGTTCTTGTGAGCGATCTTTCGCCAGATCAGGTCAATCTTGTGGCACAAGAGATCGGTGCCGTTCCACATTCGGGCGATCTGCGAAGTGCCGACGGCGTATCCGATATGATCAAAACTGCGGAACGGGCCTTCGGTCAGGTCGATATGCTCTTTTCCAATGCAGGTTTTGCTTTGGGTGAACCGGACGGGCCTACGTCGCAATCCGATTTGCATTGGCAGGATAGCTGGGATCTGCATGTCATGGCGCATCTGCGGGCGTCGCGCCTGCTGTTGCCCCAGATGAAGGCGCGCGGATCAGGGGTCTTGGTGAACGTGGCTTCTGCCGCTGGTGTGTTGTCGCAGATCGGCGATGCAGCCTATTCCGCAACGAAACACGCGGCAGTCAGCCTTGCGCAATCACTGGCCATCGAACATGGCGGCGATGGCATCCAGGTCGCGGTTGTGTGCCCGCTCTACGTCGCAACGCCGCTCTTGGGATATGCCGAGAACGCGGATGACCCGCGACCAGACGGTGTGATCACGCCCGAACGCGTTGCATCGTCGGTTTTGGATGGTCTGAGCGCAGGTCGCTTCCTGATCTGTCCACATCCCGAAGCGCGCGTGTTCTTCGAAAAACGCGCGGCCGATACGGATCGTTGGATCAAGGGCATGCAACGGCTTTGTGCGAAGGTCCGCGAACAGTCAGACGGCACAGACCCGGCAACGCTGCACCGTTTCATCTAGGCAGCAAAGCGGTTCCGGTATTCGGTTTCGAATTCTGCCCGTGATTCTGCGTAAAGTGCTTTCAGGCCGGGTATGTCGAGCTCTGCTTGCCCCGTTGCAGGATTGCGCTGATCCCGATTGCACATCACGGACACGGCCCGAAATCCGAGGTTCAGCGCGGATCCTTTGAGGAAATGCAAGAGTTCCTGCATTTGCGACGCGTCATGCATCGCCGCGTCAAGTCGGCCAAGCGTATCCTCGACTTCCAAGAGGAAAAGCTCTGCCACTTCATCAAAATCCTCGGGCCCGATTTCATCACGCAACTCTGCCACGCGGGTCCAGTCGATCATGGAAACCTCCTGTCTCGGACTTTGCTACCGAGAATGGGTTAAGAAAGACCTGCGCGGGAAAACTTGAAGCCATCAATTTGAATCTTCACGAGTGCTTAAGAGGTTTGCACCTATCAGAAGTGTGGGGGCCGACGTGTGGGTTGTGAAATGGGTATGTTCGAGAACGCGCAGTCTGCGTTCCCCGCAGTGCAGAACGACAGTCTTCGACGTGTTCTTGTCGTAGATGACAGCCGCGCGCAGCGTCGGATCCTCACCCTCATGCTGAAACGCTGGGGGTTTGAGGTTGCCGAGGCGCAAGATGCCATCGAAGGTCTTGCCATGTGCGAACGCTTTGTCCCGGACCTTGTGATTTCCGATTGGATGATGCCGGGCATGTCGGGGGTGGAATTCTGCCGCGCGTTTCGGGACATGCCGCGCGAGAGTTATGGCTATTTCATTCTTCTGACTTCGAAATCCGAAAAAACGGCCGTGGCGTCCGGTCTCGAATCCGGTGCGGATGATTTTCTGACCAAGCCGGTGAACGGCGATGAATTGCGTGCGCGGATTGCGGCCGGTGCCCGTATTCTGGCCATGGAACAGGAATTGATGGTCAAGAATAACTTGATCACGGACACGCTTGATCAGCTTCAGAAAGTTCACGCCTCGATCGACAAAGACCTGCAACAGGCGCGGATTCTACAGGAATCCCTCATGCCCACCCGCTCTGTGATGTATGGCAAGAACCGGGTCAGCGTGATGTTGCATTCCTGTGGCCATGTCGGTGGCGATCTGGCCGGGATGTTTGGTGCGGCGTCAGGCGATTTTGGCTTGTTCAGTCTCGATGTCTCTGGGCACGGCATCACATCTGCCATGCTCACCGCACGCGTTGCCGGCTACCTGAGTTCAAAGTATTCCGATGAAAACCTTGCCTTGTGCCGCGATGGCTATGACTACGGATTTTTGCCACCGCAGTTTGTCGCGTCGCGCTTGAACGGACGCATGCTGGATCAAAAGGGCGTGTCCGAATACCTCACGCTCGCCTATATGCAGGTCGCCGCCATATCGGGGCGCACACGCATTGTTCAGGCGGGACATCCCGCGCCGTTGCTGTTGCGCGCAACGGGCGACGCGCAGTTCCTGGGCGACGGTGGCTTGCCGATCGGGCTGATCGAAGATGCGTCATATGATGAACACGAAATCGTTTTGTATCCGGGGGACCGGGTCCTGCTTTATTCGGATGGCTTTACCGAAGCCGTTTTGGCAGATGGCTCCATGCTCGAAGAAGACGGCCTTCTTGATTTGGTACTATCGGTGCCTGCCAACAAGACGGGGCCTGCGTTTCTTGATGCGCTTTACGACAGGCTCAGGGCCAAAACGCACCCTGCCAATGATTTTGACGACGATATTTCAGCGGCGTTTCTGGAATACGCCGGCCCGTGACGCGAACTGACTGACAAAGGCTCTATCGCCAGAGTTGGAAAGCGTGGTCTGTGCCTCGTCAGATGACATCCAAACTGCGGTATGGCCGGGTTCTGTTGGCGCGCCGTACTTTATGACCGGCTGTGCCAGATAGATCAGGCACATCTTTTCGGCCCAAAGGTCGTATTCCGGCATATAGGTGAACCGCCGGTATGCGCCCAGCCGCTGCGGGCGAGAAATCCGCCACCCCGTTTCTTCATACACCTCCCGGAACAACGCCTGAACTGGCGATTCGCCCGGATCAACGCCGCCACCGGGCAATTGATACTCGGGTTCAGGCAATGTCCGAAGGCCCGGAGCAGCGGCGTCCTGATACGTCAGCAACAGCCCGTTTACCCCGGGCAAAATGGCATATGCGCCTGTACGCATGCGATAGTGTCTGCCTGTTTCGGGCGGTTCGCCAAATCTTCGCATTCTGCCAAATCCCTTCTGCCCCTTGGACCTGCGCCATCGTCTCATATATAGACCCGGGTATGCCGGAGGGCCGCTCTCAAGGAAACCCCATGACACTCGTATCGAAACTTGCCTGGGACGACACCGTCCTGCCATTTCAGCTTGACCGTTCAGACATCCGGGGCCGTGTTGCGCGCCTTGATGGCGTATTGAGCGGCATTCTGAAACAGCACAACTACCCTGCCTCGGTAGAAGCGCTGGTGGCGGAAATGGCGCTTCTGACCGCCTTGATCGGCCAGACGATCAAGCTGCGCTGGAAGCTTTCCCTGCAGGTTCAGTCGAAAGGCGCGGTGCGGATGATCGCAACCGATTTCTATGCGCCTGAGTCCGAAGGGGAGCCTGCGCGCATCCGGGCCTATGCAAGCTATGATCCGAAAAAAATCACCGACGGTCCCGCAATGGATCAGATCGGCGAGGGATATTTTGCGATCCTCATGGATCAGGGAAAAGGTATGCAGCCCTATCAGGGTATCACGCCCTTGTCGGGTCAGACGCTCGCCTCTTGCGCCGAAGCGTATTTCGCGCAGTCTGAGCAATTGCCGACCAAATTTGCGCTTAGCTTTGGACAGTCGACAGAACCGGGTGTCGCCCAGCATTGGCGTGCCGGAGGCATCATGATCCAGCACATGCCGAAAGCATCGCCCTTCGCCAGTGGCGGTGGATCGGGCGAAGGCGGCCTGCTTTTGGCGGACGACCTGTTGAATGACGATGAGGGCGAAAACTGGAACCGGGTGAATTTCCACCTTGAGACGGTTGAGGATATGGAGCTGATCGGTCCGTCCCTGCCCAGCACCGACCTGCTGTTCCGGTTGTTCCACGAAGAAGGTCCGCGCGTGTTCGATGCGCTGCCGGTCCGGTTCGGGTGTACCTGTTCCGAAGACCGCGTGCGCCAAAGCCTGTCGATCTATTCGGCCAAGGACATCGAAAAGATGACCACCGAGGATGGTCGGGTCACCGCCGATTGCCAGTTCTGCGGAGCACATTACGACCTTGATCCGGCAAGCGTCGGTTTCGAAGCAGAAGGCGCGTCGCGTGAATGATCGCCACCGTTTGTCCGCTGCTCTCGCGCTCGAAAGCAGCGCCTCATCGGATTTTGACCTGAACCCGGATGTGGTGTTGCCAGAGGGGCGCAAATTGCGGCCCGCAGGCGTGTTGGTGCCTGTTCTCGATCATCCGAAGGGCGCACAGGTCTTGCTGACCAAACGGTCCTCGCGGCTGAAGCACCACCCGGGGCAGATCGCTTTTCCGGGTGGCAAGCAGGACGAAACCGATCCTGATGTCGTGGCTGCCGCCCTGCGTGAAGCGCGGGAAGAGGTTGGTCTTCCGTCGGGCCATGTCACGGTACTGGGGACATTGCCGACCCATGAAACGGTGACCGGTTTTCTGGTCACACCGGTGATCGGGTGGATCGAACAGGAGTTCCAGACAATCCCGGAACCCGGAGAGGTGGCCGAGGTGTTTCGTGTCCCCCTGTCACATGTGACGAATTCTGCTGAATTCCGGGTCCAGTCTCGCAGGTGGCGTGGGACACGTCGGCACTATTATACAGTGCCGTTTGGACCGTACTACATCTGGGGGGCAACCGCGCGCATCCTCCGAGGTTTGGCCGAGCGGATGGAGGCGGTATGAAGGTTTCGGGTGCCTGGCTTGACGCCCCCGAGACCCAGACGGTGTTTGCCGCGCTGACGGCTCGGGGCCATACCGCACTTGCCGTTGGCGGGTGTGTGCGTAATGCCTTGATGGGTGTGCCTGTCACCGATGTCGATATCGCGACTGACGCGACCCCCGAAACAGTCACTAAACTTGCCGAAGATGCCGATCTGAAGGCCGTTCCGACCGGGATCGATCATGGCACCGTGACGGTCGTGTCGGGCGGAACGGGGTTTGAGGTCACGACTTTTCGCGCTGATACGGAAACCGATGGGCGCTATGCCATTGTGCAGTTTTCCAAGAGCATGTCGGAGGACGCCGCACGGCGCGACTTCACCATGAACGCGCTTTATGCAGATGCGACCGGACATGTTCACGATCCCCTGAACGGTCTGCCCGACCTTCAGTCCCGCCGCGTCCGGTTCATCGGGGATGCAAAGGCGCGGATCAAGGAAGACTACCTGCGCATTCTGCGGTTTTTCAGGTTTGCGGCCTGGTATGGCGATCCGAACCTTGGTTTCGATCCCGATGCGCTGGCCGGTATTGCGGAAACGCTTGATGGCTTGGCCGGCTTGTCGAAAGAGCGTGTCACCGGTGAAATCATGAAACTGCTTGGCGCGAGGGATCCGGCCCCGGCGATAGGATCAATGGAACAGACAGGTGTTTTGCAGGCAATCTTGCCCGGTTCCAACCCGCGCGCTCTGGCGCCTCTCATTCACCTCGAAGCCATCATCAATGTTCCGGACGATCCTGTCCGGCGGTTGGCATCGCTGGGCGCTTTCGAAACCGATGCCTTGCGCTTGTCGAGGAAGACACAAAGACAACTTGCCTTGTATCAAAGTCTGATCCCGACCTCTGAAACCGCATCCGAACTGGGATATCGACACGGTGAGGCTGTTGCACTTGATGTGCTTCTGCTGCGCGCGGCCCTTCTTGAAACACCTTTTGAAGAGCCGGCCATGCATGCCGCGAGGATCGGTGCCAATGCTCAGTTCCCGATCAAGGCAGGTGATCTGATGCCAGATTACAAGGGGCACGCGCTGGGCGAGAAACTGCGTGAGCTTGAGGATCGATGGATTGCGTCCAATTTTGAACTGACAAAAGCGGACCTGCTTGGCTAATGCCGTTTCCCTTTCCGGAAACAACGCGCTAGTGTTCCCCAAGACAACACCGGACATCGCCTTAAATCACACATGCGCGCCGCAGATTTGCGACGGCGCAGCGCTTTGTTTGCATCTATTCAGGAGACCGTTTCGGTGTTTCGCTTTTTCGAAAACCTTGTCGATCCGTACGGCCCATATGACGAAAAGAACACGCCGCCCACCAAGCTGTTGCCGTTCTTGCTCGACTACATGCAGCCGTTCAAAAAGGTGTTCACCTACACCGCACTGATGTCGGTTGTCGTCGCATCGATCGAGATCGGACTGATCTGGGCGATGGGCTGGGTTGTGGATATTCTGGCTGGTGATCCTGCAGAGGTGTGGGCGGCTCATGGCGGCTGGCTGATTGTGCTTGCCGTTTTTATTCTGTTCGTGCGCCCCGCGCTTCAAATGCTGGATGTTGCGTTGTTGAACAATGCGATCCTGCCGAACTTTGGCACGCTCATCCGGTGGCGTGCGCATCGGCATGTGCTGAACCAGTCGGTCGGCTGGTTCGAGAACGATTTCGCGGGTCGAATCGCCAACCGGATCATGCAAACGCCTCCTGCAGCGGGAGAGGCGATCTTTCAGGTGTTCGATGCCATCACATTTTCGATTGCCTACGTGGTTGGCGCCCTGATCCTGCTTGGCCAGGCGGATCCGCGGCTTGCCATTCCGCTTGTTGGGTGGCTTGTGCTTTACGGGGCTTTGGTGCGCTGGACGGTTGTGCGGGTCGGCCCAGCCTCGCAAGCGGCTTCAGACGCCCGGTCCGAAGTCACCGGACGGGTTGTGGACAGCTATACCAACATCCATTCGGTGAAGATGTTCGCGCACAATGACCACGAATTGGACTACGCCAAGGACGCGATCGAGAAGACGCGCAAGACCTTCCAGTACGAGATGCGGCTTTTCACGATCATGGACGTGGTGCTTGTCACGCTGAACGGGCTTTTGATCGTCGCGGTTGTTGGCTGGGCCTTCTTCCTCTGGATGCAGGGTCAGGCAAGCGTCGGCGTGGTGGCAGCGGCGACCGCGCTCACGCTGCGTTTGAACGCGATGACCGGCTGGATCATGTGGGCGCTGACGTCTTTCTTCCGGCAGTTGGGCGTCGTTGCCGAAGGCATGCAAACCATCGCGCAACCGATCACGTTGGTCGACAAACCAGGTGCCAAGCCGCTCCAGATCGACAAGGGGCAGATCGAAATTCAGTCTCTGACACACCACTACGGCCGTGATGGAGGTGGGCTGGACGCCATCGATCTGACCATCGCGGCGGGCGAAAAGGTGGGGTTGGTCGGTCGATCCGGCGCGGGGAAATCGACCCTCGTAAAGCTGCTTTTGCGGTTCTACGACCCCGAAAGCGGGCGCATTCTGATTGACGGGCAAGACATCACGCATGTGACACAGGATAGCCTGCGTTTGGCTATCGGCATGGTCCAGCAGGACAGCAGCCTCCTGCACCGTTCCGTGCGGGACAACATCCTTTACGGACGGCCTGACGCCACCGAGGACGAGATCATCGCGGCCACCAGACAGGCGCAGGCGCATGATTTCATCCTCGATCTGCAAGACCCGCAAGGGCGGACGGGCTATGATGCGCAGGTTGGCGAACGCGGCGTGAAACTGTCGGGTGGTCAGCGGCAGCGCGTGACGCTGGCGCGCGTGATCCTCAAGGATGCGCCGATTCTGCTGCTGGACGAGGCGACCAGTGCTCTCGATTCAGAGGTCGAAGCGGCCATTCAGGACACTCTTTATGGCATGATGGAGGGCAAGACGGTGATCGCCATCGCGCATCGTCTCTCGACCATCGCGCATATGGACAGGATTCTGGTGATGGATCAGGGCAAGATCGTCGAAGACGGCACCCATGACGCGCTTTTGGCGAAGGGCGGGCTATATGCTGGGTTCTGGGCGCGCCAATCCGGCGGGTTCATCGCAACCGAAACCGAGGCCGCAGAGTGAAACTGTTCGAGATCGATCCCTTTGCACCCGCTGACGGGCCACCGCCCAACACGCTGATGCGGTTTTTCGGCTGGGCGCTGAAGGACAGCGCGCCGGTTTTGTGGCTGACAGGTGTGCTGTCGGTCATGGCGGGTGTGACCGAGGTTGTGGCGGCAATCCTTCTTGGTCGTGTGGTCGATTCAGCATTGAACGCCGGTCCTGACGCCGTGTTCAGCGAAGGCGCGCCGCTTCTTCTTGTATCCCTTTTCTTTTTCCTTGTGCTGCGGCCGACGCTGATGTGGGCCAACACATACGCGCAGAACATCATGATGCAGCCCAACGTGATGAACCTGACCTTGTCGCGCATCCATCGCTACACGCTGGGGCAGTCCGTCACGTTTTTCGATGACGATTTCGCCGGGCGCATTGCGCAGAAGGAAATGCAGACCGCCCGCGCGTTGAATGACGTTGTGACTGAGGTGGTGCAGACAGTGCTGTTCGCGCTTGCGTCGGTTATTGGTGCGGTGCTGCTTCTGGGCACGGTCGATTGGCGGATTGCGCTGGGTCTTCTGATCTGGATGGTTGCCTATATCTACCTGATCAAGTTCTTCATGCCGCGCATCCGCGTCCGGTCCAAAGCGCGCGCTGCAGCCCGTGCGATGGTGACAGGGCAGGTGGTCGATACCGTGACCAACATCAAGACGGTCAAGCTTTTCGGCCAGCAGGAGCACGAGGACAGCGAAGCGCTCGACGCGATGGGAGACTATCGTCAGAAGTTCCTCGCTTTCAGCCGTGTGTCGGTGTCGTTCCGCTTCTGGCTGATGACCCTGGCCGGGATTTTGCCGGTTCTCCTGATCGGTGGCGCGCTCTGGTACTGGTCGATGGGCCTGATCAGCGCGGGTGACATTGCTGCGACCGGGGCAATCAGCCTGCGTCTGGCGCAGATGACCGGTTGGGTCAGTTTCACACTGATGAGCCTTTACGCGAATGTGGGTGAGGTTGAAGACGGCATGCGCACCCTGACGCCCGCACATACGCTGGTCGATCAGGACGGGGCCGGTGCGTTGGCCGTGACCGATGGTGAAGTCACGCTGGACAACGTCACATTCGCCTACGGGCGCAAGAAGGGTGGTGTGCAGGATCTGAGCCTGACGATTCATCCGGGTGAAAAGCTGGCTCTTGTCGGTGCGTCGGGCGCAGGGAAATCGACGCTGGTTTCGCTGCTTATGCGGCTCTATGACACCGAAAAAGGGGTCATTTCGATCGATGGGCAGGACATTTCGGCCGTCACTCAGGACAGCCTGCGGCGTCAGATTGGCATGGTCACGCAGGAAACGGCGATGTTCAATCGTTCAGCGATGGACAATATCCGTTACGGGCGACCCGATGCCTCCAAAGACGAGGTGATTGCCGCCGCGAAAAAGGCCGAGGCGCACCAGTTCATTAGCGAGCTCGAAGATTTCAAAGGCCGAACCGGGTATGACGCCCATCTGGGCGAACGGGGTGTCAAGCTTTCGGGTGGTCAACGCCAACGCATCGCCCTTGCCCGTGCCATCCTCAAGGACGCGCCGATTCTGATCCTCGACGAGGCGACGAGTGCGCTCGATTCCGAGGTCGAGGCGCAGATTCAGTCGGCACTCGAACGTGTCATGGAGGGCAAGACCGTTCTTGCCATTGCGCACCGGCTTAGCACCATTGCCAGCATGGACCGCATCGTCGTCATGGATCAGGGTCGGATCGTCGAGACCGGCACGCATGATGCGCTTTTGGCCAAAGGTGGGCTCTATGCGCGGTACTGGGATCGGCAGTCCGGCGGGTTCCTGAATATTCGGGATGCTGCCGAATAAGGCTCGACGCGCTGCGGGCAGTACGGCACAAGCCGCGCCATGACGGACTTTATCATCACACGACTGGGTCATCTTGGAGACGGCATTGCCGAGGGGCCGATCTTTGTGCCCGGCGCATTGCCGGGTGAGGTGGTGACCGGCACCTTGGCAGGCGATACGTTGCAGGACGTTCGCATCGTGAAACCGTCAGAAGACCGGATCAAACCACCTTGTGTGCACGCGAAATCCTGTGGCGGTTGCCAGCTTCAGCACGCGTCGAATGCATTTGTCTCCAACTGGAAGCGCGACGTGGTGCGGCAGGCGTTGGCGGCACAGGGTATTTCGGTTGACCTGTCGGCGCCGATCACATCACCACCCAAATCGCGCCGCCGCGCGACGTTTTCGGTACGTCGCACAAAGAAAGGCGCGCTTGCCGGTTTTCACATGAAAGGCTCGGACACCATCGTTGCCGTGCCGAACTGCCAGTTGGTACATCCTGACCTGACCGCTGCCTTGCCTATGGTGACTGCGCTGGGCCTGCTGGCGGCGTCGCGTAAGGGCGAACTGTCGGTGCTGGTCACATTGACAGACACAGGGCTGGATGTCGCCGTGACGGGCGGCAAAAAAATGGACCTGCATCTGAATCAGGCCCTAGCCGACCTTGCCCGCGAACATGATCTGGCCCGAGTGGCGTGGGAAGGTGACGTTGTTCTTCAACGCCGCGTGCCGACGCTCAAACTGGGCAGGGCAGATGTCACGCCGCCGCCCGGTGCATTCCTGCAGGCGACGAAAGATGGCGAAATGGCGCTGATCGACGGTGTCAGGCAGGCGCTGGGTGAGTCGAAAAAGGTTCTGGACCTCTTTGCAGGCTGTGGCACCTTTGCCTTGCCTTTGGCCGAGGATGCCCCCGTCCATGCCGTCGAGGGGGACAAGGCGATGACAAAGGCGCTCGATCACGCGTGGCGAAACGCTCAAGGTCTGAAACGTGTCACGCACGAGACCCGCGATCTGTTTCGCAATCCACTGATCCCGGAAGAATTGAACCGATACGATTCGGTCGTGATCGATCCGCCCCGTGCCGGCGCGGCTGCGCAAGTTGCGGAATTGGCCAATAGCACCGTTTCACGACTTGCCCATGTTTCGTGCAATCCCACGACCTTTGCGCGGGATACTGCCACTCTGATCCGGGCAGGCTATGATCTTGAATGGGTGCGGGTGGTAGACCAATTCAGGTGGTCCACCCATGTGGAACTCGTGGCGCTGCTGCGCCGCAAAAACTAAGAGGGCAGGGCAATGCGCAACAAAGTGGCCATGTTTTTGGATCAACCGTGGGTGACGAATTTCATCATCGGCGTGATCTTGTTCAACGCCGTGTTGCTGGGGATGGAAACATCGGATCCGATCATGGCCGAAGTCGGCGGCGTGATCCTGTTTCTGGACCAGGTGTGCCTTGCGATCTTTGTGATCGAGATTGGGCTAAAGCTGTTTGCGCACGGTTTCCGGTTTTTCAAAAGCGGCTGGAACCTGTTTGATTTCTTCATAGTGGCGATAGCCCTTGTGCCGTCCACGCAAGGGTTCTCGGTGCTGCGTGCGCTGCGCATCCTGCGTGTCCTGCGCGTGATTTCGGCAACTCCGCGCCTGCGCCGCGTGGTCGAAGGCTTCATCACTGCGCTGCCGGGTATGGGCAGCGTGTTCCTGCTGATGTCGCTGATTTTTTACATCGGTGCCGTGATGGCCACAAAGCTCTTTGGCGATACTTTTCCGGAGTGGTTCGGCGATCTTGGGCGGTCGGGCTATTCGTTGTTCCAGATCATGACCTTGGAGTCTTGGTCGATGGGCATCGTGCGCCCGGTTATGGACGTCTACCCGTACGCATGGGCGTTTTTCGTTCCGTTCATCATGGTCACGACCTTTGCTGTCGTGAACCTGCTGGTCGGCCTGATCGTGAATTCCATGCAAGACGCCCATGCCGAGGAATCCAACGAAAAGACCGATGCGTATCGCGACGAGGTTTTGAAAAGGCTTGAGGCCATCGAACAGCGCATGAATGAACGGTAAACCGCGTTCCGAACGCAGGTCTGCCGATCACCGAATGGGCGAATTTTCGGCAGACCTCACGCTTTCGTTTTCCTGATGCGCGTTGAGTGGTGTACACTCCAAAAAAACAAACAGGCAGTGTTCCACATGTTTCGTATTCTGTGTCTTCTGGCGCTTTTGCTGGGCTTGTCTGCATGTGGCAAGTTCCCGGCTTATACAGGCCCCGAGGTGACCCGGGTCATCGTGCAAAAGGAAAATCGCAAGATGTACCTGCTACATCACAATGCGATCCTCAAATCCTATGACATCGACCTTGGCTTTGCGCCCGAAGGTCACAAGCAGATCGAAGGCGATGGGCGCACGCCTGAAGGCGAGTACCTGATAGACCGCCGCAATCCGAACAGTCGGTTTTACCTGTCGATCGGCATTGATTACCCACGCCCCCGCGATATCGAAATTGCAAGCACGATGGGCAAATCTCCGGGCGGAGACATCTTTATCCATGGGCGCCCATGGAAATACCGCAATGCCGGGCGCGATTGGACATGGGGATGCATTGCCGTCACCAATCGTGAGATGCGCGAGATTTATTCGATGGTGCGAAACGGAACCCCGATCACGATCAACCCGTGACCGTCAAAAACGTCCCGATGCGGTCTGGTTCCGCGCTCAGGACGGAGCGTTTACCGGAATGAACCCGGTTTCGCCCGGAGCGCCGAGGATCAGGTTCCACCATATCTTGCCGTTGCTTTCCTGATACCAGGAAAAGCCCATATCCCGGGCTGTCGGATCAAGAATCACGGAGCGTGTATTGGGTGCTTCCATCCACGCGCCGAGGGTTTCCAGCTCCGTCTCGTAGGTTTCCGAAATGGCTTCGCCAACGAGGCGACCGGAATAGCCGGCACGCTGGATGCGGGTGATCGGCGACGACCCATCCGATCCAAAGTGCCACGGCCGGTTTTGAACGCTCATGTCCCGTGCATGGGTCGCGGCCGCTGCATTCAAACGTGAATTCAACTCGAGCGTTGGTGCGCCAGAGGCCTGACGCAGCGCGTTGATCGCGTCCAGCATGCGGAACTGGATTCGCGCGGTATCTGACGACCGTATGCGATACAGTCTGGGCAGTGGTTTGCCATCCGGACCCAGCGTCGGAGTCGCCGGTGCGCCGGTACATGCCGTAAGTGCCAGGGCTGCCGCCCCTAGCAAAAATGTCGAACGCTTCATTCTGGCCACCCAAGTCTTCGTCGCAATCGGCTTATCCTCACAACTGGGGAGGATCAAACACACAAAGCCGAGATTTGCCGATCTAACATTCCTTTGAATTGCGACTGAGGCTTTCCAGCAATATACTCACGGCTAGGAAATTTCCATCTTTTGGCAAGAGAAGAGGCCACAGACATGGCAAAAGAACCGCGTTTCCCGGTTAATCGCCGCGCATTCCTTGCTGGATCGGCTGCAATGGTGGCCACGCCAGTTGTCGCGCAAGACGTCAATGACACCTCCACCGTAGAGATCGAGCGCGATTTGTCACAGGTTGTGCGTCGTAATATTTCCAGCTTCCGGACACTGGACTGGCAACCCTACTTCAGCAACTTGGACGGTGGTGCGATCCTTGTGGATATCGATTCCCGCGCGTTGCATTACTGGCAGGAAAATGGCGATTACAGGTTGTATCCTTCGTCAGTCCCCCTGACCGAAGACCTGACGCGTCGCGGGCGTACGCGGGTGACCTTCAAGGATCCTGCACCGGACTGGCGCCCGACGCCATCGATGAAGATCCGCAATCCCGACTGGCCGGACTATGTGGCGCCAGGCCCTGACAACCCGTTGGGAACGCGCGCGCTGCATCTCAGTTGGACGTACTACCGTATTCACGGCACGCACGACACGCGCAAGATCGGGCGTCGTTCGTCGAACGGATGCATCGGGCTTTACAATGAGCATATCGAAGAGCTTTACGAGCTCGCGAATGTCGGTACGCAGGTGTTGCTTATTTGACGACATGGCACGAAGGCCGGAAAGTCGTGTGATAAGATAGATTTGCATTTACCCGGATAAGCTGGTTAGACAGTTGTACGAGGTAAGTCTTGGGTGCCTGTCGCGATGCGTTTTTGCGCTCCGACACGCGAATATCTGGAGGTTAATATGAAGAAACTCGTTCTCGCCGCTGCTTTTGCTGGTGCCGCATCGTCCGCGATGGCTGGTGCGCATGCAAAAGGCGAAGTTGTCATGGAGCCGGTTGTTGTGGTTGAAGAAGCACAAGCAAGCTCCTCGTCTGCAGGCATCATCATCCCGCTGGTCGTTATCGCCCTGCTGGCTGCTGCTGCATCTGACTAATCTGTACAGATTATTGAGTGTGAAAAAGGCGGTCCATCGAGGCCGCCTTTTTCTTGTCTGCTGAACGGCGCGTGGCTCAGTCGAGCCAGCCGTTCAGGTTTTCTTCGACCACTGCGGACAGCGCCTTGATATGGGCGTCATCGTCGTTGAGGCACGGTATATAGGTAAAGTGTTCGCCACCTGCCTCTTCGAAGCTTTCCTTGATCTCTTCGTTGATTTCTTCCAGCGTTTCGATGCAGTCCGCTGAAAAAGCTGGTGCACAGACTGCAATATTCTTCTTGCCGTCCTCTTCAGCCAGCCGCGCGACTTCCTCAACCGTGTAGGGCTTGAGCCATTCTTCAGGGCCGAATTTCGATTGGAAGGTGGTCACAATCTCGGAATCGTCCCAACCCAGCCGCTCTTTCAAGAGGCGAGTCGTCTTCTGGCACTGGCAGTGATAGGGATCGCCCTCCATCAGGTACCGTTTTGGAACCCCGTGATACGAACACACAAGGATATCTGGCCGCGTCTCGAGCTTTGAATAGGCCCGCTCGATCGATTGTGCCAAAGCCTCGATGTAAAGCGGGTGTTCGTAGTACGGATCAACCGTACGAACCGTCGGTTGCCATTTCTCATCCATCAAGGCGCGGAAGAACTGGTCATTTGCCGTTGCCGATGTTGCGCCTGCGTAATGGGGATACAGCGGAAAGAACAGGATCTTGCGGCACCCGGCATCCACCATTTCGCGGACCTTGGATTTGGTCGACGGGTTGCCATAGCGCATGCAGAAATCGACCATGA
>CAYZAD010000045.1:0-17302 GCA_964476315.1 uncultured Rhodobacterales bacterium | reverse complement strand
TGATCGTGACCGCGAGTTCCATAAGTGTTTGGCATGTTTTCTCAGGATATCCGGTTTTGCGTGCCCGCGTTGCATCACCGCCCAGAAGCGATTGAGGCAGCACGGGCATGAAGGATCGTTCAGCCTGTCGGACGGATACCCGTTACGGTGACGAACGCACCGGGAATGTCGTAGCTGCCATCGCTGTTCTTGTAGTCCGCCACCGAGGCGAGGAATTCCTGGCAGACCTGCTGCCAGTCCTGATCGCTGAACCTTTTGACGGCGAGCGCAACGGGACCGCCCAGCAGAACGGCCTCCACCACATCCGTGTCGGATCGGAATGCCAGGGTTTCAGATTGGCGGTGCTCTTGCAGGGTTTCGAGCCCGGCGTTTTCAAACAACCGCTCCAAGGCGCCTGGCGCACCCGTTCCAAAGAACATGGGGCAGACTTCGGATGCGACGCGGGCATCGACGATGGGAAACACCTCGGCCCAGCCGCAGTTCCGGCGTTCCCCCCAGACGGTTGCCGCAACCGTGCCGCCCGGGGCAATGACCCGTGCCATCTCGGTCAGTGCTGCGGCGGGATCGGGTGTGTACATGAGCCCGAGCGCGCAGATTGCGGTATCGAAGCTTGCATCGGGCACATTAAGCCTTTCGGCGGGCATGCGCTTGACCTCGATATTCGTCATCGAGCGTGCCTTCAGTCGGGTTTGCAGATCGTCGACCATGCCCTGTGACAGATCGGTTGCAAGAACATGCCCGCCCGCGCCGACCGTTTCGGCCAGCCGGAGGGTTACGAGCCCGCTGCCACAAGCCGTTTCAATGATCCGTTGTCCGGCCCTGATCCGGGCCATCTGCAAAAGCCGGTCATGGGCGGGACGAAGCTGGTTCTGCCAGGAGGCGTGGTAATGCGCGGCGGCGGCATCCCAGCCATAGCGCTGGACGCGCAGTTGAAGCCGGGCGTCCATCAGGACACCCCTTCGGTGACCGAAATCGCGGTGCTGACGGGTTGCGCATCCCGATAGGCGAGAAACCACGGATCGCTTTGCAGCGCGCGGGCGACCAGGTCACCGATCTTGCTGTCCTGTTCGGGGCTCGTGACTTCGATCGAGATGCGCGTATCGCCGGGCACCGGGCTGGCGCCCTGCATGGCGAGCACTCCGCGGTTGTCCCAGTCCTGTTCGATCCAGACGCGCACGGCATCAAGGCGGATGTCCTCCCGCGCGGCAGTCATCTTGATCCCGATTGCGAGGCATCCGCAGATCGCCGCACGTCCGAAAAACCCCGGCGACGGGCCTCGGTCGCTGCCACCGATCGCTGTCGGCATATCGAGGGTGACGCGCTGTCCGTCCTGTTCGTATGTGCAGGTCAGACCGTCTTCGACCACAGCCGATCCACGATTGACGACCTGGGCGCGCTCCGGGCGCTGTGTGTAGATTGAGATTGCGCGCAACTGCGCGTCGCGGGCGTGGCTGTTGCGATCCATTGCCGGGTCTCCTGAATTGATTGCTGGTGTTGACGGTGGCCGAACCGCCCTTTTGGCAGGTCCGGCCAGTCCTGTTGCTTATCCGGCGGCCATCGACTTGATGTCGTCCGCACTTGGCGTGTTGCCGCCAATGCCCCAATGGCCGCTGCGCACCTCCTTGACCCGAACCCAGGTCACCGGACGCATGTTCTCGCCTTCGACCTCCACCATCGCGTTGGTCACTTTTTCGATCATTTTCGCCTTCTGTGCGTCGTCGAAAACGCCTTCGATCACTT
This sequence comes from uncultured Rhodobacterales bacterium, assembly GCA_964476315.1. GTDB lineage: Bacteria > Pseudomonadota > Alphaproteobacteria > Rhodobacterales > Rhodobacteraceae > Marivita. The sequence goes on along the minus strand of CAYZAD010000045.1, from coordinate 15,562 downwards.
CGATATCCACCAGCGGCATGGTCTGTCTCCTTTGTATCCAAATCTGGTGAAACGAGGCTCGCACCGGTCGCGCGTGGCAAACCAGTTCTGCAAATGCAGTAAATCCGCTATAGTTTCTGAAGTAGACGCGCGCGGGTCCGAGATGCTTTGCTGACGGCGGAGGTGACGCAATGTCAGAGACAAACTACCCCAAGTTCTGCCCGGTTGCGATGGCGGCCAGTCTGCTTGAGCCACGCTGGACCATGCTTTTGCTGTGCGAGATGTGGTCCGGTTCAACCCGCTTCAACGAAATCCAGAGGGGTGTGCCGGGCATGTCACCCGGCCTGCTGTCAAAGCGCCTGAAAGAAATGGAAGCCAATGGGCTGGTTCTCCGACGGGGCGATGGCGCCGGTGGCCATGCCGAGTATCTGACGACCGATCTTGCGGACGAGCTTGAACCGCTGATCCGCGGGCTTGGAGAATGGGCCCACCGCAACATCGACTGTGACGTGTCGCTGCAAAACCTGGATGCGCGCCTGCTGATGTGGAAAATTCGCGGCAAGATCGACCGGTTGCAATTGCCGAAACCGAAATGTGTCATCCAGTTCATCCTGAACGACCCACCGAACGACACGGCGCATTACTGGCTGGTGGCAAAGCCGGGCGAAGAAACCGATCTTTGCTACACGGACCCCAAGTTCGACGTCGATCTGTTTGTCGTCTGTGATCTGCGCGCACTGACATCGGCCTGGATGGGACATTCGACATTCGAAGCCGAGATCGACAGCGGGCGCATTTCCCTGACCGGCCATAACCTGATGGAACGGACGCTGACCAAGTGGCTGATGCGCAGCAGCTTTGCCGACGTTTCGAAGGCAACGCGGGACGAGCGCCGCAGCGCAGCCGGGTGATGGCGGGCTGCGGGCGGACCTCTCTTGGGACAGCTGTGGGGGTATCGCGCCACGGATGACGCGGTTTCCCTGACCATATGGAACCCTGCGCAATGTGCCCGGATCATCGCGTCAGGCCGTTCGACAGGAAGGACACGGACATGAAAGACTATCCCTTCGACCTTGGGTCATATTCACGCACGGTCACGACGACGCGCAAAGAGGCGCAAGTCTGGTTCGATCGCGGCCTGAACTGGACGTTTGCCTATAACCACGAAGAAGCCGTCCGCTGCTTTCAGCGCGCAGCCGAGGCAGACCCGGCCTGTGCCATGGCGTGGTGGGGGATTTCTTATGCGGTCGGTCCCAACTACAACATGCCGTGGTGGCTCATGGATGCGGATGGCCAGGTGGCGGCGGTGGAGATGGGCCGGGACGCAGCCGCCAAGGCGCTTGCCCTGATCGACACGGTGACACCCACTGAACGCGCCCTGATCGAGGCGTTGCCGGCGCGATACCCGGAGCCTGCGCCGATTGAGGACATGAGCCCCTGGAACGATGGCTTTGCCGACGCCATGCGGGTTGCCCATGAGGCGCATCGCGACGATCTTGAGATCGCCTGCATCTTTGTCGAGGCGATGATGAACCGAACGCCCTGGCAAATGTGGGATCTGGTCACAGGCACCCCCGTTGCAGGAGCCGATACGCTGGACTGCAAACAGGTGTTGGAACATGCGTTCACGCGGGCCGAGGCGTGGGCGCATCCGGGGCTTTTGCATCTTTACGTTCATCTGATGGAAATGTCGCCAACCCCGGAAGCCGCACTGAAGATGGGGGATACGTTGCGCACGCTGGTGCCCGACGCGGGGCACCTGATTCATATGCCAACCCATATCGATGTGCTGTGCGGCGATTATCAGAATGTCGTGCATTGGAACCAGGCGGCCATCGTGCCGGACCTGAAGTTCTTTGAACACGAGGGGGCGGCCAATATCTATACCGGGTATCGCCAGCACAATTACCACTTCGTGATTTATGGTGCGCTGTTTCTTGGCCAGATCGGACCGGCGCTCGAGGCCGTGAAAGGCTTGCGCGACACGACACCGGAAGAGATCCTGCGCATTCCGTCCCCGCCGATGGCGGATTATTTCGAAAGCTTCCTGAGCTTTGAGCCGCATGTTCTGGTGCGGTTCGGACGCTGGCGCGACTGTACCCGACTGGCGCTGCCCGAGGATCAGGCGCTGTATTGTACGCTGACCGCCTTTGTCTGGTATGCCCGCGCCCTTGGGCATGCCGCGCTGGGCGAGATCGCCGAAGCCGACGCCGCAGAGGCCGAGTTCCAGGCCGCACGCAGCCGCGTTCCCGACACACGCTTGCTGCACAACAACACGGTGGTGGATCTGCTGGCGATTGCCGATGCGATGCTGACGGGGGAAATCCTGTATCGAAAGGGAGAATTCGAGGCCGCTTTCGCACATCTGCGCCGGGCCGTGACGCTTGAGGACATGTTGCCCTATGACGAGCCATGGGGCTGGATGCAGCCTGCGCGGCATGCCCTTGGGGCGCTCTTGTTCGAGCAGGGGCGCATGGAAGAGGCCGAGGCCGCGTTTCGTGAGGATCTTGGGCTGGGTGGCAACATGCGGCGCGCAACGGTGCATCCCGACAACGTCTGGGCGCTCAAGGGTCTGCATGATTGCCTTTTGGCGCGTGGCGAAGAGGTTGAAATCGTGCATGTCAGGCAGCGCCTTGATCTGGCGCAGGCCCGCGCCGACACGCCGGTTCGCGCGCCCTGCGGTTGCGCGCAGGCGGCGATGGCTGCGGACCCTGCCTTGGCCGCGCTGCGGGCCTAGGCAAAGATGGCAGGGCTGACGCCGGGCCGCGCGCGGAGATGGGCGCGGTTTGCGGCGCCCTCCCCCTCTGCCCATGATCGCTTTTGTCAGCCAGACCTCAGTCGACCTGAAATGGCACCGCGTTGCGCGCGTGGTGGTCCACCTTGATGTCACGCGCCAGTGGCGGCACGGACCGGTGCCCGCAATTGGAGCGTTCGCAAATGCGGCAGCCGGTGCCGATGGGGTCGAACCGGTCCGGGTCGGTCACGTCCAGATCGTCGGCGTAAACAAGCTGGCTGGCATATTTCGCCTCGCAGCCCAGGCCAATCGCGTATTTCCGCGAGGCCTTGCGGAAGTCGGTACTCTGGATGGTCTTGCTGAACGCAAGGCAGACATAGCGCAGACCGTCGGGTGTCGAGGCCAGTTGTCTGAGGATCTCGCCATGGCTTTCAAACGCCGCGTGAATGTTCCACAGCGGACAGGACCCACCGAACCGTGTGAATTGCAGGCTGGTTGCACTGTGCCGCTTGGTGATGTTGCCCGCCCGGTCGATCCGCAGGAAATAGAAAGGCACGCCCTTGTTTCCGGGGCGCTGCAGCATGCTGAGGCGGTGGCAGACCTGTTCGCGGCTGGCATCGAACCGAAACGCGAGGCGATCCAGATCGTGCCGGGTTTCCGCCGCCGCCTGCAGAAATTCGGTATAGGGCAGAACGACGGCCCCGGCAAAGTAGTTGGCAAAGGTCATGCGGCACACTTCGCGCGCGCTTTGGGACCGGAAACCGGCCTCGTCCAGAAGCCGTTCGATCAGCGCGCCCTGCTCCAGCAATCCGACCTGGTAGGCCATCTGGAACAGGTTCGTGGCAGCGCTTGACGTCGCGCTGAGATGCAGCGTGTGCGACACCGGATCGTAGCGCCGGATCGCCCCGGCCTCGGCAGCGGTTTTGGTTTCCACCACGCGGATCCCGTGCGCATCGTTCAGGTAATCGGCCAAGAGCACGTAGCGTTGCCGGTCACTCGCGGTGATGGTTCTGGCAAAGGCTTCGGCTTCGCGGTCCAGCTCGTCGATGTAGTTGTCCTTGTAATGAAAGTAGTCGCGCACCTCTTCGTAGGGAATGGGGGCGACGGCGGCCTCTGTTTCGGACAGGGTCGTGTCAAGCTGGCCCAACTGTTCGCGGGTTTTCTGAAACACCTGGTAAAGGCCAAGGAAGGCCCGCACCATGTTCGGCGTGTTCGACGCCGCGATCTTCAACTCTTGCGGCATGATATGCGTGTCTGTGAAGACCGGGTCAGACAGAATTTCCCCCAGATCGACAGCGATCTTGCCGGATTCGTCCAGCGCCAGCTCCGAAAGATCGAACCCGAAGCCATTGAACAGCGCGAGGATCACGGACGCGGAAAGAGACCGGTGATTGTTCTCGATCTGGTTGAGGTAGCTGGTTGAAATCCCGAGCTTTCCTGCGAATTCCGCCTGTGTCATCTTCTGGCTTTGACGCAGGTGGCGCACACGCGCACCGGCGAATATTTTCCGCAGATCGTCGGTCATTCACTTTTTCGCATTTTGCAAGTTTCCATTTGCGAATGTTGGCAATGTAACACGTTCAGCCCTCGACGCATAGCGCAACGCGCAGCTAGGGCTTTTGCCAACAGACGCAGCCGCCGGGATGTGGCAGGCACAAAGGAGACTTCGGATATGGCAAAAGTTGCATTGGTCACTGGCGGAACCCGCGGCATCGGCGCCGCGATCAGCAAGGGGCTTGCCAGCGCGGGATATGTCGTCGCGGCGAACTATGCCGGAAACGACGAAGCCGCCGCCCAATTTACTGCGGAAACCGGTATCCGGACCTATAAGTGGTCCGTCGGGGATTACGACGCCTGCGTCGCAGGGGTGGCGCAGATCGAAGCCGATCTTGGCCCCATCGACATCCTTGTGAACAATGCCGGGATCACCCGTGACGGCATGTTCCACAAGATGACCAAGGAAAAATGGGACGCGGTCATCAACACCAACCTGAATGGCCTGTTCCACATGACCCATCCGGTCTGGAGCGGCATGCGCGACCGCAAGTTCGGTCGGGTCATCAACATCTCGTCGGTGAACGGGCAAAAGGGTCAGGCGGGACAGTCCAACTATTCCTCTGCAAAGGCGGGCGATCTGGGATTCACCAGGGCCTTGGCACAGGAAGGCGCGCGCGCCGGGATCACCGTGAACGCGGTGTGCCCCGGCTATATCGGAACCGAAATGGTCCGCGCCATCGACGAGGATGTGCTTAACAAGCATATCCTGCCGCAAATCCCCGTGGGCCGTCTGGGGGAGCCGGAAGAGATCGCGCGCTGCGTGGTGTTTCTGGCCTCGGACGACGCCGGTTTCATCAACGGCTCCACGATTTCGGCCAATGGCGGACAGTTCTTCAGCTGACGTCACCATAGGGAAGGCAGGACATGAGACACGGCACAGAGATCGATGCCACACCCAAGACCGGGTTCCTGCCATTCCAACCGCCATCGGGGGCCGTATCGGCGGCCCCGACCCATCCATTTCCTGATTTATTCGAGAGGACACTCCCATGAAAGACGTCGTTATCCTTGACGGGGCCCGCACTGCCATCGGCACCTTTGGCGGCTCTCTGGCCGGAACACCGCCCACGGCGCTGGCCACTGCTGTCGCGAAAGAAGCCATGACCCGTTCGGGTGTGGAACCCGGCCAGATCGGTGCATCCGTGTTCGGCCACGTCATCAACACCGAGGCCAAGGACATGTATATGGGCCGCGTGGCCGCGGTTGACGCGGGCATTCCAGAAGAGGCGACCGGGCTGACCGTGAACCGCCTTTGCGGATCGGGTGCACAGGCCATTGTGAACGCCGCACAGCACATCATGCTGGGCGACGTGGATTACGCGCTGGCCGGTGGTGCCGAAAGCATGTCGCGCGCGCCGCATTCCACCCAGGCGATCCGCACCGGCCAGAAAATGGGCGACGTGTCCTTTACCGACATGATGATCGGCGCGCTGAACGATCCCTTTGGCGTGGGCCACATGGGCGTGACCGCCGAGAACGTCGCCGCTGAGAACCAGATCACCCGCGAGCAGCAGGACGCGTTTGCGGTCGAAAGCCAGAAGCGCGCGGCGGCGGCTGTCGAAGCCGGGTATTTCCAAAGCCAGATCCTGCCCATCGAGGTCAAGATCAAGCGCGAGATGGTGCCCTTTGCCACCGATGAGCACATCAAGGCAGGCACCACGATGGAGAGCCTTGGCAAACTGCGCCCCGCCTTCAAGAAGGACGGATCGGTCACGGCCGGAAACGCATCGGGCATCAATGATGGTGCGGCGGCGCTGGTTCTGGCTTCGGCAGACGCCGCAGAGGCCGCCGGTCTGAAGCCCCGCGCGCGGTTGCTGGGCTACGCCATCGCCGGTGTCCGCCATGAGGTGATGGGCATCGGCCCGATCCCGGCGGTGACCAAGCTGCTGCAGAAGATCGACATGACCGCCGACCAGTTCGACGTGATCGAATCGAACGAGGCCTTTGCCGCGCAGGCCTGCGCCGTGAATGCGGGCCTTGGTCTGAACACCGACAAGGTCAACCCCAACGGCGGTGCCATCGCACTTGGCCACCCGATCGGGGCGACCGGCGCGATCATTTCGATCAAGACGCTCTATGAACTTGAGCGGATTGGCGGGCAATATGGGCTTGTCACCATGTGCATTGGCGGCGGCCAGGGCATCGCGCTGGCCTTTGAACGCCTGAACTGACCCGGACCGGGGCGCCGCAACCGGCGCCCTGCTCCAACCAAGGAGGAGACCACCATGCCAGACGAAAAGCCCGACGCCCAACTCCCTGACCTGACCGAAACGGCGCAACGGATGATGACGCTTGCGCAGCGGTCCCTTGCGGCAGCGACCAAGATGCAGTCGCGGTCGGTCGCGCAGGCCACCGGATCGGAATATTCACTGATGGACGCGGCCACGTTGGCGCGCGCCTATGGCACTGTCTGGACACGTCTTCTGACGAACCCGCAAGATTTCTGGTCGGCCCAGATCAAGGCCGGGACCAACATGGCCAAGGTCTGGAGCAGCATGCTGGCGCCTCAGGACCAGGAGGTCCGGGATCGCCGCTTCAAGGACGCCAACTGGTCCGAAGACCCGATCTCGCGCAGTTACCGCGATGCCTTTCTCGCGCTTGAAGAGGCGATGGAAGACTTGCTTGATACGCTGACCGAAGAGGGCCGCGACGATCTGCGGGTCAAGTTCTACACCCGTCAGGCCATCAGCGCGCTGTCTCCGGCGAACTATCTTGCGACCAACGCCGCGGCCCGCGCCAAGCTGATCGAAACCGGCGGGCAAAGCATCCTGAACGGGATCGAAAACCTTTTGACCGATCTTGAACGGGGTGATGGCCGGCTCGATATCGCCACCAACGACGCGGATGCGTTCAAGGTTGGCGTGGATCTTGCCACCACCGAGGGCGAGGTCGTGTTCCAGAACGAGCTGATGCAGCTGATCCAGTATCACCCACGGACCGAAACACAGCACAAGGTGCCGATGCTTTTCGTGCCCGCATGGATCAACAAGTTCTACATCCTGGACATGCGCCCGGAAAACAGCCTGATCCGCTATACCCTGGAACAGGGCCATTCCGTCTTTGTCATCTCGTGGACCAACCCGACCAAGGCCCATGCCGATCTGGATTTTTCCGACTACATGAAACTGGGGCCGCTGGCCGCGCTTGACGTCATCCGCGACATCACCAAGCACGACAAGGCCAACGTTCTGGGCTTCTGCATCGGCGGCATACTCGTGACCGCCATGCTGGGCTATCTGGCCGCAAAGGGCGAGGACCGGATCAACAGCGCCACCACACTGGCCACGATGGTGGATTTCAAGAATGTGGGCGAGATCGGTGTTTTCATTGACGATGACCGGCTTGAAATTCTGCGCGCTCACATGGAGGAGAAGGGGTATCTTGAGGCGCATCACCTGCAGGACATGTTCTCGATGCTGCGCGAGAACGATCTGATCTGGTCTTTCTACGAAGCGAACTACCTGCGCGGGGACAAGCCGCGCCCCTTCGATCTGCTTTACTGGAATTCCGATTCCACCCGTCTGCCCAAGGCCATGCTGCTGTGGTATCTCGAAGAGGTCTACCTGCGAAACAAGCTGAGAACGCCCGGTGGGCTTGAGATGGATGGCGTCAAGATCGACATCTCTAAGATCAAGCCCCCCATGTTCGTGCTCGCCACGCGGGACGACCACATCGCGCCATGGACCTCGATCTATCCGGCGACGCAAATCTTCAAGGGCGAGGTCGACTTCGTGCTGGGTGGGTCTGGCCACATCGCGGGGGTCATCAACCCGCCGGGCGAGCGCTGCAAATATGGCTATGTGACCTCTGACAGCTATCCGCCGTCACCCGACGCGTTCCTTGCGCAGGGCGAGGCCCACGAAGGGTCATGGTGGCCCCATTGGTCACAATGGCTTGCCGCCAGAAGCGGTGACATGGTGGCATCGCGCAAGGTGGCCAAGCGCGGACGCTACAAGTCGATCGAACCGGCGCCCGGCAGTTTTGTGACCGCCACGCCGGAGTGAATGTGACCCCACTTCCGCTTTGGAACGAGCTTGCACGCGCCCATCGACGCCCGACGTCTCAGCTCTGATTGCAGGCGCGGGTGGTGGCGCGGGCGATGACGCGTTCTTCGTCGGTCGGGATCACGAGGATACGGGTCGGGCCGGAGCCGATATCGCGTGATCCGGCAGGCGTCCCGGCGTCGATGCGCAGGCCGAGATAGTCCAGCCCGTCGACGATGCGGCGGCGTATGATGTCCGCGTTTTCGCCGATGCCGCCACAGAACACCAACGCGTCGAGACCGCCCAGCACGGCAGAAAGCGCACCGATTTCGCGGCGGGCGCGAAACACGTAGTAGTCGATGGCCTGCGTGGCCTCGGGGCGGTCTGAGGCGAGCAATTCGCGCATATCGCTTGAAATGCCGGACAAGCCAAGCAGCCCGCTTTCGGTGTATAGCAGGGACAGGACCTCTTTCGGCGTCATGCCCTTTTGCTCGATCAGGTGAAGCACCGCACCCGGATCGATCTGACCGCAGCGCGTGCCCATGGGCAGCCCGTCAAGAGCGGAAAACCCCATCGTGGACCCGATGCTTTTGCCCCGCTGAACCGCACACATGGACGCGCCGTTGCCCAGATGGGCGATGATGATACGGCCTGCGTGAAGCGCTGGTTCGTCCCGGGCGATGACACCGGTGATGTAGTCATAGCTCAGCCCGTGAAAGCCATAGCGCCGGATGCCGTCATCGTAAAAGCGGCGCGGGAGGGCGAAGGTGTCATTGACCCACGGGTGCCCGCGATGGAACGCGGTGTCGAAACAGGCGACCTGCACGGCGTCCGGAAAGAGCTCTCGGGCCGCTGCGATCCCGGCAAGGTTATGCGGCTGATGCAGGGGGGCCAGCGGGATCAGGGCGGTCAGGGCGGCTTCGATCCGGGGCGTCACGCGCACCGGGTCCGAAAAATCCGGCCCGCCGTGAACGACGCGATGCCCGATCCCGGCAATGCTGAGGCCTTCGAGAAACGGCGCAAGGGCATCGATCACGGCGGCCAGCGCCTCGCGGTGGGTCGGGGCGCGGCAGGGACGCTTCGTGGAGGTGTCGTCTGTGCGCAGAACCAGTTGCGCGGCATGACCGATGCCGTCCACCTGACCGACCACGCGCAGTGTCGGCTCGGGCGTGTCGTCATAGAGACCGAACTTGAGCGACGACGACCCGGCGTTGAGCGTCAACACGCCCCTCATGGGCGCTGCGCCGCATTGTAAAGCGCCGCGATTGCGGCGGAAGCCGTGCGCGTCTTGGCGTCGTCGGCCCGGCTGGTCAGGATGATCGGCACGCGCGCGCCCAGAACGACGCCTGCGGCTTCGGCACCGGCCAGGTACATCAGTTGCTTGGCGATCATGTTGCCCGCCTCAAGATCGGGGGCGACCAGAATATCCGCCTGCCCGGCGACGGGGGACACGATGCTTTTGGTGGCCACCGCGCGCATCGAGATGGCGTTGTCAAAGGCCAGCGGGCCGTCCAGAAGCCCCCCGGTGATCTGACCGCGATCCGCCATCTTGCACAGCGCACCCGCTTCGATCGTGGATTGCATGCGCGGGTTGATGGTTTCGACCGCCGACAGGATCGCCACTTTCGGAACGTCGATGCCAATCGCCTTTGCAAGGTCGATGGCGTTCTGGATGATATCGGCCTTGGTTTCGAGATCCGGCGCAATATTGATCGCAGCATCGGTGATGATCAGCGGTTTCGGATAGGTCGGCACATCCATCACGTAGACATGGCTCATGCGGCGTTCGGTGCGCAGGCCGCCGGTTTTCGAGACCACGGCCGACATCACCTCGTCCGTATGAAGCGCGCCTTTCATCAAGGCCCGTGCAGTGCCGGTGCGGACCAGGTCTACGGCAGCCTCGGCCGCGGCATGGCTGTGCGGCGTGTCCACGATCTCCAACCCGCCGATGTCGAGACCGTTTTCATCGGCGACGCCCCGGATACGGGTCGATGGCCCCACCAGGATCGGCGCGAGCACCCCGAGGTCACGCGCCTGCAACGCCCCTTCGAGCGAAGTCCGGTCGCAGGGATGCACAACCGCCGTGACCATTGGGGCAAGCGCCTGCGCGCGGGCGAGCATCTCTCGGTGGGCTTCGCCGTGCCTGTGCAGCACAAGATCGGGCATTGTCATGCGGGGCCGGCGGATCTTGCGATCCGGGGCGATCACCTTGGCGATGCCTTCGATCACCGGCGCTCCGTCCCCGTTGGTGCAGGTGCAGGCAAGCGTCAGCCGGTGCTGCTCTGCGTCGCGCTCCGTGACTTCGACGCGCACGGTGACCGTGTCGCCGACGCCCACGGGTGTGAGGAATTTCAGCGATTGCTCGAGATAGATCGTGCCCGGCCCGGGAAGCTGCGTGCCCAGAACGTTCGAGATCAACGCGCCGCCCCACATGCCATGCGCGACCACCTTGTGAAAGATGTCGCCTTTGGCGAATTCGATATCCACATGCGACGGGTTCACATCGCCTGATACCACGGCGAACGCATCGATATCCTGCGCCGTCAAAGTCCGGACCAGTTCAGCGGAGTCGCCGATCCTGATCTCGTCAAAGGGGCGGTTTTCGATATATCCAAGCGGTTCGGGATCAGACGACATGATGACCTCCGTCGATATGGGCGGTGCCCGTTGCCGTATGACTCTTTCCCGGCCTTGGGGACAGCGCATTAACATGCATCCTGCAGTTCCCTTGCTTGACCGCGAGGTGACGGGTCGTCGCGTCCCAATCGGATTTGGGTTTGGTGACGGGCCGCCAGGCAAGGTGGATTGCATTTGCTTGGCCGTTTGGCTGCGCAAGCGCGCTTTGCGCGCACCACGCATAAGGGTATGCCCGGCGTTTACAGTGTTCCCTTGACCCTGCTCAGACGGGCACGGCTGACGCCCTGCGGACAGGTGGTCACGTCCGTGCCTTTTCGAACTGCGCCCAAAGGTCTTCAAAGCGTTCGAAATCCACGGCCCCGGATCGCAGCGGATCGAGGATGATCTTTTCGGAGCGCAGCAATGTCTCGATTGCGGCATCGAGTTTCGGCAGGACATCTGCCGGAATGGCCACAGCGCCGTGGCGGTCGGCGTGGATCAGATCGCCCTCGTTGACCTGCATGCCGAAAATCGTGACCGGTGTGCCGATCTCGCGGATATGGACAAAGCCGTGGCTGGGGCCGATGCCGCCGGCCAGCACCGGAAAGCCGTCGGGCATGTCGCCCAGATCACGCATGATACCATTGGTCACCGCCCCTTCGAGACCAAAGACATGGGCGTGCACCTGTGCGTGGATTTCGCCCCACCACGCGCCAATCGCCTCTGTCCCGTCTTCGTCTTCGATCACGGCAACAGCGGGGCGGGCACCGGTGGCCATGGCGCGGAAATAGGCCATGCGCCGGGCGCGAATGTCTTCTTTCGGCTCTTGTGGCGGGGTCCGCCCGGCGATGCGCGCTGTGCGGGCGAAGCCCACGATCCGGGCGGCAGGCGCGCCGGACCAGTGCATCGTGCGATGGGTGAAGCCTGCAAAGCCACGCTGCCCCTGGGCCACTTCGATCGCGTTGCAGATGGTGGGGGTGTCGAAACCGCGCAAACGCGCGATCAACCCATGATGCTCAGACGGTTCCTGCAAGGGTGACCTCCATGTCGCGGACCGCATTTGCACAGGCGGCCGCATCTTCCAACAGCGCATAATGGCCAAGCGGATCAAGGCCGCGAAACTGCCCCAAAGGAGCAGCATCCGCCGCCTGCCGGCCCAGCGATGGCGGTGCCAGCGCGTCATGTGTTCCGGTCACGACATGAACCGGACACCGGGCCTTGCGCAATGCAGGCAGCGCGCCGGGCCGCGACAGGGCCAGGTCCGTGTGCGCCGCGATCAGGTTTCCGGTCTGCTGGGCCATCTCCAGCACCTTGCGACGCACCGCTGCGGGATCGGACCCGGCGAATTCCGGCAGGATCGGGCCCAGCGCGGATGATCCGCCCTGTTGCGCCACCGCGTCGGCCAGCGCCCGGCGGCCTTGGGCCCTGGCAGGATCGTCGGCCAAAGGGTTCAGCCCGAAAAGCAGCAGACGCCTTGCATCGACCTGATGCGCATGATGCGCGGCCACGATGGCCCCAAGCGAGAAGCCGCACACCACCGCATCCCTGCACATGCCGCCGAGAAACCCGTAATCGTTCACATCCGGCGCGTTCAGTTCGACTGCATGGCGGCGGGCCTCGGGAATGCCAAGGTCGTCCAGCATGGGTTCGAAGATCGCCGCCGTGCACAGCGTGCCGGGCAACAGCACCCAATCGGCGTGGATCAGTGCATCAATAGCCATGCACCACTGCTTCGGCTGTGACCGGATCACCCGCATCCTGCAACGCCCGGACCGCGTTTTTCATGCTGCGGGTCAGATGGGCGAAGTCGTTGCCCGGTGTGACCAGACGAAAGCCCTGTTCCATCCGCATGCGCGCTTCGTCGGCATTGGCGCAGAATATCCCGGCCGGGATGCCGCGCCGCGTGCTTGCCTTGAGCACACGATCCAGAGCGGCCTCGGATTTCGGCCTGGGATGGCTGACATGCCCATCCAGTTCGAAGGCCATGTCGTTCGGTCCGAGGTAGACCATGTCGATTCCGGGCACATCGAGGATCTCCTCGATCCGCTCCACGGCCTCGGCAGTTTCGATCATGGGAATGGCCATCACCGTTTCGTTGGCCTTGGCGACGTAATCCTCTCCGCCGAACAGCAGCCCGCGCGACGGCCCGAAACTGCGCTTTCCGACAGGCGGGTAACGGCAGGCCGCAACCAGTTTGGCCGCATCTTCGGGGGACGAGATCATCGGGCAGATCACGCCATAGGCCCCGGCATCCAGAAGCAGCATGATCTTGGCCGGATCCAGCGAGGGCACGCGCACCATCGGGGTTGCCGGTGTTGCGGAAAGCGCCTGCAGCATCTGCAGGGCCACGCTGAAATCCAGCATGCCGTGCTGCAGATCAATGGTGGCCGAATGCACCCCGCTGTGTCCGATGCCTTCGGCGGAATAGCCCGACCCGATCGACAGCCATGCGTTTACGATGGTCTGGTTGGCGTCCAGCCGCGCCCGTACTTGATTGACCCGCATCAGCTTGCCCGCCCGTAGACTGGCAACAGCGACGCCTTGGCGACGAAGCCGCCCGCGTCAAGGCCCAGCCCGGCATGACGCGCCTCGGCGATGACCTCGGCAGCAAAGACGGGGCGTTTGCGGTGATCGCCCGAAACGACAAGCAGGGCTTCCACCGGCTGGTCATCCAGCGCGGTGATGCTGATCTGACGGCCCGCAGGAACCGAATAGGTATCCCAGGCGTCCACCTCTGCGAACGCGCCGCCGCCATCGACATAGTCGATGCGCATACGGCCCACGTGTCCGATCAGAACCATCTTGTCGTCGAGCGTGAACGGGCCGACCGAGCCGCCTGCAGGCAGGCGCAGCCATTCGGCCGAAAACCCGTGCGGATTGGTGATCGGTGCCGCATGTTCGCGGTTCTGCGTGATGCCATACCCGATGACCGGAGCAATGGCGGCACCGCGTCCCGGCAGGCTGCTGTCGATGAAGGCAGGGCGGAAATCGCGGTCCTGTTTCAGCACGATGCGCGACATCATCTGATCCCGCGAGACATCGCGCAGGGCGGCCACTTCGGCATCCGGCATGGGCGGGATCGTGTCTTCGGGCGCGGGCACCGGATCGCCGCGCGAGGTGTCGATCAGGCGGTTGTCGGACGAGATGTAAAGCCCGTAATCCGCCGCTTCGCGGATGATGTCGGGATGGAAGATCACGCCGCCGGTATTGTCGCCCCCCAGAATGGTAAAGAGCCAGCCATCATCTGGGCCGGTATTGGTAAACCCGCGAAAGATCCATGTGGGCACGGACACGATATCGCCCGGCCCGGCCTCGACCTCGTTTTCGCCGTTGGAGCCCCAGCGGAAGGTCCAGCGCCCGTGCTGGACGATAAAGACCTCGGCGGTGAAATGGATGTGCAGGTTGTTCGTGATCCCGTGGGGCATCGCGGCGGCACCGATGTTGAAGCCGTGCGCTTCGGGCAGGTTGATCACCTGGTCGTTGGACGATGTCACGCCCGGCCCGATGATCGAATAGTTCTCCTTGAGGTGAGAGCCGGGTTTCTTGCAGTCGATAAAGGCCACCGTGCACGAGACATAGTCTTCGCGCTTGATGTGCCGGGCCTGGGCGAGGTCTTGGGTCATGACGTCCATGGAGGTATCCTTGATGTTGTGTCAGCGATCCAGCCGCTGGCCGGACGCGCGGTCAAACAGGTGGAAGCGGGCAGAGGCTTTCGGGGCAAGGTGGCAGGGCGTGTCGATCTCGGCCTCGAAATCGGCCGGGCCGCGCGCGCAGACGCTAGTCTTGCCAGTGCGCAAGGTGACAAGCGTGCTGTCACCGGTCAGTTCCAGCGCATAGAGACGGCCTGCAAAGGGGGCGCCTGCGCCCGACAGTTCAAGGTCTTCCGGCCGGATGCCCAGAACCACGCCATCGCGGTCGGACAGGTCCACCGGGATTTCCACACCGTCGGCCCGAAAGACGCCCCCCGAGACCGCGCCATCGATCAGGTTCATCGACGGCGATCCGATGAAGCCCGCCACGAAAAGGTCCGCCGGTTCGGCATAGATTTTCTTGGGCGTGTCCAGTTGCACGATCTTGCCTTCGCGCATCACGGCAACACGGTTGGCCAGCGTCATCGCCTCCATCTGGTCGTGGGTGACGTAGACGGTGGTCACCCCGAGTTCGTGATGCAGGTGCTTGAGTTCCGCGCGCATCGTGACACGCAGCTTGGCATCAAGGTTGGAGAGCGGTTCATCCATCAGAAAGATGCTGGGCGTGCGCACGATGGCCCGGGCCAGCGCCACGCGCTGCCGTTGACCGCCCGACAGTTCGGACGGGCGGCGTTCCAGCAGTGCATCAAGCTCTACCTTGGCGGCGGTTTGCTCGACCCGATTGCGGCGGTCGGCCTTGGGCATGCCGCGCAGTTTCAGCGGGTATTCGATGTTCTGGCGCACTGTCATGTGGGGGTAGAGACCGTAGTTCTGGAACACCATCGCGATGTCACGATCCTTGGGCGGCTTGTCGTTGACCCGCTCCCCCTTGATGAGAATGTCACCCGAGGTGATGTCTTCCAGCCCTGCAATCATCCGCATGGTCGTCGTCTTGCCACAGCCCGAGGGGCCGAGCAGGACTAGGAATTCGCCATCCTCGATGGTCAGGCTTTGCTTGGGCACGGCCAGGAAAGAGCCGTATTTCTTTTCGATATCAACAAGAC